>JBOFWC010000127.1:0-35507 GCA_051653405.1 Proteocatella sp.
AACCGTTTCATTGTTTCAATACATCTCATGTTGAGGTTCATCCTTTTGCGCCTCTATCTTAGCCAGTCTTTCCGCTTCGTTTCAATACATCTCATGTTGAGGTTCATCTTCTACTATTAATCACGACTTACAACTATCTTATTTGTTTCAATACATCTCATGTTGAGGTTCATCTTTAGATTCAGATGTATTTGCGACTTTTGCTGCTGTGTTTCAATACATCTCATGTTGAGGTTCATCCTTTTTTATATTTGGTAGGGTATTGGATTTATTTTGTTTCAATACATCTCATGTTGAGGTTCATCCATTGTAAAATAGAGCTTTTGTTTTTTTATTACTCTCTAAATATACTGCAAAATCTAGATTTTGTCAATTTTTACCAGCCTAATGCCATCTTATTTATTGTTCTAAGTAAAATCCTTGTACCACTTGCAAATACAGTTTCCTATTAATTTTACATATTTTCCCGCTTGGTAAAAACCTTATAAAAAACTCATCAAATATCTGTTTTAATTAGATATCTGATGAGCATAAATTCTTACTGATTCATAAGTCCTGCTTTTTCAATAATATGGAAAAGTAAGCTTATTACTACTGCAACCACACTTGCAAGTACCATTCCTTTAAGCTGAATTCCCATGAAGTTTACTGCAAGTCCGCTTAATCCTGCTGTAAATACTACTGAAGTCAGTATTAGGTTTCTAGACTGGCTATAATCTACTTTTGAATCAACGAGTAGTCTTATTCCTGATGCACCTATCATACCATAAAGTAGGAATGTAACTCCTCCGATGACATTGCCAGGTATAGTTTGGATAATTGCTGCTAGCGGTCCTATAAATGCCATACATATTGATATAATTGCTGCTCCTGCTATTACTGATACACTGTAAACACCTGTTACTGCCATAACTCCTATATTTTCACCATAAGTAGTTGTTGGAACTCCTCCTATAAGACCTGACAGCATTGTTGAAAAGTTATCTGCAAATATACTTCTGTGAAGTCCTGGATCTCTAAGTAAGTTTCTACCTATTATGTTACTTGTAACTACCTGATGACTTATATGCTCTGATGTTATTACTAAAAGTACAGGAAGCATAGTAATTATTGCCTGCATACTGAACTTTGGAAATTGGAATATCGGCATTGTAAATAGTGCTGCTTCTCTTACTGGTGTAAAATCAACCATTCCAAATACTAGTGCTGCTGTATATCCACAAACTATTGCTACAAGTATTGGTATTATAGCAAAGAATTTTTTAAACATTACTGAGCCAAATACTGCAACTCCTAAAGTTATTAAAAATACTATTAAGTCTTGTTTTGTAGCATTTTCTACCATAAGATTTGCGCCTGTTGAACCACCTGCTACAGTAAGTCCTGCAAGTTCAAGTCCTATAAGTGCAACTACAGGTCCCATCGCTGCTGGAGGTAATACAACATCAATCCAGTTAGTCCCAAACTTATAGATGATATAAGCTAATACACAACCTAATGCTCCAACCGCAGCAAAAGCTCCAAGCGCATACTGAAAACCTTGTCCTGCAATAATTATACCCGCTGGTCCTAAAAATGCAAAACTTGATCCTAAATATGCAGGAGCTTTTCCCTTTGTTATTAAAATAAATAATAAAGTACCTATACCATTCATAAATAATACTATACCTGGGTTAATTCCAAATATTATCGGAACTAATACAGATGCCCCAAACATAGCAAAAGTATGCTGTAAACTTAACGGTATTAGCATACTAAGTGGTACTTTTTCTTCAACTTGAATTATTCTCTTGTTAGTTGACATAAAATCCTCCTCAAAATTAATCTTAAACTATTTTAACGGAAAATGAAAATAAATTCAATAGAAATCTTAATAAAAGTAGGACAATTATAGATAAATGTTCTATTATTTGCCCTACTTTAGATGTAATTTTGATTTAATTGTTCTTATTTTAGCAATTACATTAGCTCTGTTTCCTCTAGTTTTTCTTCAAAAAACTCAGTAAGTCTTATTAATGGTTTTCTTAGGAAGAGGCCTAAAAATAGTGCCATTGGTATAAATACCGAAAGTTTTACGAGATCTTTTACATAATGCTCCATATATACTCCTGCTACACATTCTCTCATTGCGTTTATCGCATGGGTAAATGGAAGCGTTGGGTTTACTGCTCTAAAAAATGCTGGTGTAACTTCTATTGGGAAGGTTCCCCCTGCGCCTGCTACTTGTATTACGAGAAGTACTATAGAAATAGCTTTTCCTACATCTCCAAATGAAAGAGTCATAGTATAGATTATTAGTGTAAATACTATACTACAAAATACTCCTGCCCCAATAAATAATAAAGGACTATCACATTGAACTTTTAAAAGATATAGGTTTCCTAGACATACAATAAGCGATTGTATTATCCCCATAGTCATAAATAATAGATATCTTCCAAAATAGGCCTGTGATGGAAGAATATTTTTTATATGTTCATCTTCTTTTACTTTAGTCTTTAGTATTGATACTAATATCAGTCCTCCTACCCAAAGACACAGCACTGTATAAAATGGAGTCATTGCACTTCCATAATTTTCTATTGGATAAAGATAGTTATAATTTATTTGTACAGGAGATGAAACAAAGTCCCCCGCTAATTCTGGATTTGTTCTTAGGATTTTTAGCATTTTATCCCATTTTTCATCCCCAGAAAGCTCGTTTAACTCATCCACTATCTTTCTGATTTTTTCCTGTCCGTCTTTTACTAGCGTATTTGTATTTTCAAGGGCTAGGAGTGTATATTCTAATGAATTTTCTACACCTTCAAATGACTTTTGCATATTTGGAATAAGCTTGTTCATATCAATTATGAGTGTAGATACATCTGATAATCCATCGTAAACACTATCTACGCTTTCTTCCACTGCTGGCTTTATCTCATCTTCAAATAAATTCTGTACATAATCAATCTGTTTTTGGGTTTCATCAATACTTTTATCTGTCTGCTTTTTCATATCATAAGCAATATCTTCTGCATCTGCATTTATAGTTTTAAAGTCATTCAGTACCTTTATAATTTCTTTTTGAGAAGAGTTTGCAGAAGATAGTTTTGATATTGCATCATCTATTCCTTTTAAAGGTATTGGCAGAATATCATTTAGGCTTCTAAGTGCACTTATTATTCTATCGTTTACGTCAACTATGTTATACGCTATATTTTTGCTGCTTTTGATAAGAGAGTCTACATCATCACTTCCTCTTTCAATATCATCATATAGTACATCCAGTGAATCGCTCAAGGTATCGGTCAGTTTTCGATTTGAATATATTATATCGTCCATTGATCTATCAATTCGCTTTGAAACATCTTTTGAAACATCTATCACGGTCTTAAACTCATTAACTGAATTTATAGTATCATCAACTAGTATCTGAGAATCCGGAAGCATATCCTTAAATATTCCATTTATTTCTCCCACTGATTTTGTAAGGTTTTCAAATGCAGATATAGCTACCGAAAAATCTCCAAGATTTTTATCTGCATCTTCAAATATTTTTATCATATTGTCGATTGGGTCACCATCTTCTGAAAGATTCTTATCTGCTATATTAAACGCTTTAAATGAAGTTTCGGTAATAGTCTGAACAAAAGTTTCATTTATTTGATTTTGAATTGAACTTACTCCCTTATCAGTTATTTTAGGAGCTATTGCATTTTTCTTCTCGTTTACATAATAGTCTATCTGGGGCATTACAACATCATCTTCTAAAAGGCTTGAAAGTTTTTGACTAAAATCCTTTGGAATTACAATCGCTGCATAATATTTGCCACTCTTTGCTCCATTAATGGCTTCCTTTGTATCTACAAATTGCCAACCCATCTGAGTGTTTCCTTCAAGATTTTCTATTACCTTATCCCCTATATTAAATTCTTCTCCATCTACTGAATAGCCTTCATCATCATTTGATACCGCGACTGCTATTCCATTTGTATTTCCATATGGATCCCAGCTAGCCTCTATATTAAACCATGCATAAAGTGATGGTAGCACCATTATTCCAATTGCGACTGTAAGAGCTATTGGATTTTTACATATTTTTTTAATATCTCTTTTGTATATTTTCCAAATATTACTCATTAATACTCCTATCTTTACTAAATTTTATATCTTCTTTCCTTAACCTTTTCGGAAAGCTCTCTCAATTCATCTTTTGATAAATTTTCAAGATTTTCAAGTTTTTCTATAAATAATACAGCTGATTCGTTAGCTTTTATTTTTTGAAATTCAATAAAATAAGTAGCTATTACCCCTGTTATGAGTGAAACAATAAACATAGAATACAGTCCTAGCATTATAGTAATAGCTCTTCCTATAGGGGTAACCGCTGAAATATCGCCAAATCCTATTGTAGTTATAACTGCAAAACAATACCAAATTGAATCTCCATAGGTATTTATATTGGGCTCTGTTGCAACAAAAACAACTGATACTAATGCGATGTATCCTAGAAATCCTAATAATATCTTTTCTGCATTAAAACTCTTTAATATTACCCAAACTAATTTTAACTTTTTCATAAATTAATGCTCTCCCATCTAAATACTTCTATTTTATTATAACGTAGGCATTTTATAAACATCAAGGTTTTTATTTGTTTATTTTAATTTATAAAATTTGTAATATTATTTACATAAAACATTTGACAATTTATATAAATAATATTACTATTTTATTAAGAGGTGATCAAATGAAGAAAAATATGTATAGTCTTATGCTCTCAAAGAGTCTTATTGAAGAAATAGATAAACTCGCATATAAACAAAATACAAACCGTTCAAACTTTATAAATCAGATACTTGCACAGCATCTTTTGCTCTCAACTCCTGAGATGCATATACAAGAAATTTTTAATACCCTTAGCCTTTTAATGGCAAATAGCGACACATTTTTAGTTCAAAATATAAATTCTAGTTCTATATTATGTATAAAAAGTGTCTTAGCTTATAAGTACAGGCCTACTATAAAATATTCCATTGAACTTTACAAACATAATAATGGGTATTTAGGTGCGCTAAAAATACAGTTTAGAACTCAAAGTGAGCCTTTGCTTGATACGCTTGCTTCCTTTTTCGAAATTTGGATTAAATTGGAACTAAGAAATGTCCAGCCATCACTTTCATTAAAAATACTTTACAAAACTGACATCGGAAGATTTGAAAGAAGTTTTATTATGCCTGAAAAAAATATAGATAATGATATTCTAAGTAGCGCTATAAGTAGTTATATCGAGATGTTTGACAATGTTTTGAAGAAATATATTCAAAATCCCAATATAACTTTTTATGACATAGAAAAATATTATCTTGAATTTCTCAATGATTGCAATTTAATTATATAATTTTTACTTAAAGTTGTTTGAAAAGGAGAAAACTATGAATACTCAAAAATTTACTCAAAAATCTGCTCAAGCGCTTATGGATGCTCAAAGTGAAGCAATAGTTCGAAAACACATGCAGCTTGAAGTAGAACATATAATATATGCTCTTTTTACCCAAGAAAATGGGTTAATACCAAGGCTCATTGAAAAAATGGGCTTAAATCTTGATGATTCTATAAGAATCGTGGAATCATATCTTGCTAAAATCCCTGCAGTTTCTGGACCTGGCAGAGAAGCTGGTAAAATCTATGTTTCTCAAGATGTAGAAAACATCCTACTTGACTCAGAAAAAAAAGCCTTTGCTTTTAAAGATGAATATGTATCTGTAGAACATATTGTAATAGCACTTTTTGATAGCCATTCTAAATCTGCTAAAGAAATTTTTAAAGCTATAGGTATGGAAAAAAACACTTTTTTAGATGCGCTTCACGCAGTAAGAAGTCATAATAAAGTTGTAAGTGATAACCCTGAAGAAACCTATGAAGCGCTTAGCAAATATGGTTATGATCTTGTGGAAAGAGCTAGAGCTCAAAAATTGGACCCTGTAATAGGAAGAGACTCTGAAATTAGAAATGTTATAAGAATATTATCTAGAAAAACTAAAAACAATCCTGTGCTAATAGGTGAACCTGGCGTAGGTAAAACCGCTATAGTAGAAGGCCTTGCTATGAGAATCCTAAAAGGTGATGTTCCTGAAGGTTTAAAAGATAAGACGATATTTTCGCTTGATATGGGCTCACTTATCGCAGGAGCTAAGTTTAGAGGAGAATTTGAAGAAAGATTAAAAGCTGTTTTAAATGAAATTAAACAAAGTGAAGGTAAAATAATACTTTTCATAGACGAGCTTCACAATATCGTTGGTGCAGGAAAAACCGAGGGAGCAATGGATGCAGGAAACCTTTTAAAACCTATGCTTGCAAGAGGAGAACTTCACTGCATTGGAGCAACTACTTTAGATGAATACCGAAAATATATAGAAAAAGATGCTGCGCTCGAAAGACGTTTCCAGCCAGTACTTGCGGATGAACCTACAGTTGAAGATACTATAACTATTTTAAGAGGGTTAAAAGAAAGATATGAAGTTTTCCATGGAGTTTCTATTGCCGATAGCGCTCTTATAAGTGCTACTACCCTTTCTCATAGATATATCTCTGATAGATTCCTTCCTGATAAGGCCATCGACCTTGTAGATGAAGCCTGCGCTATGATTAGAACTGAAATTGATTCTATGCCTACAGAGCTGGATGAAATTTCAAGAAAAATAATGCAGCTTGAAATAGAAGAAGCTGCTCTAAAAAAAGAATCCGACAGATTATCTATTGAAAGATTAAATAATACAAAAAAAGAACTAGCTGAACTTAGAGAAGAATTTAATACTATGAAAGCTCAGTGGGAAAATGAAAAAGATAGCATACAAGCGGTTCAAAGGTTAAAAGAGGAAATTGGAAATATTAATGCTCAAATAGAGCAAGCTGAGAGAGAATATAATCTTGAAAAACTAGCTGAGCTTAAGTATGGTAAACTCCCTCAAGCTATGGCTGAACTTGAAAAAGCTGAAAAAGAAAGTATGATCTCTAAAAGCAATACGCTTCTTAGAGATAGAGTTACAGAGGAAGAAATTGCAAAAATAATAGCTCGCTGGACAGGTATCCCAATAACTAAGCTTCTTGAGGGAGAAAGAGAAAAATTTCTTCACCTAGATTCAATTCTTCATAAACGTATAGTAGGACAAGATGAGGCGGTTGAGAAGGTCTGTGAAGCAATCCTTCGTTCTAGAGCTGGTATTTCTGATCCAAACAAACCTATAGGTTCATTCTTATTTTTAGGGCCTACAGGTGTTGGTAAAACAGAACTTGCTAAAGCCCTTGCAGAAAATTTATTTGATGATGAACAAAATATCGTAAGAATAGATATGTCTGAATATATGGAAAAACATTCTGTATCAAGACTTGTAGGTGCGCCTCCAGGATATGTAGGTTATGAAGAAGGTGGCCAGCTTACCGAAGCCGTAAGAAGAAAACCCTACAGCGTGGTGCTATTTGACGAGATTGAAAAAGCACATCACGATGTATTTAACATTTTGCTTCAAGTCCTCGACGATGGCAGAATCACAGATTCTCAAGGAAGAACTGTCGATTTTAAAAATACAATAATCATTTTAACTTCCAATATAGGCTCTGAATTTCTACTTCAAGGCATTGATAGAGATGGCAATATAACAGCTGAGGCTAAAGAAAATGTAAATCTAATGCTAAAATCATCCTTTAGACCAGAATTTTTAAACCGACTTGATGAGATAGTATTCTATAAGCCACTATCTAAATCTGAAATAATAAAGATAATAGATTTACTACTATTAAAACTTAGCTCAAGACTTGCTGAGCAACAGCTCACACTTGAGGTTACGGAAAATGCTAAAAAACTAATTGCTGATAGTGGCTATGATCCAGTTTATGGCGCAAGACCACTTAAGCGATTTATTCAAAGCCGTCTTGAAACTTTAATAGCTAAAAAAATAATCAAAGGCGATATATCTGCAGAAAGCAAAATAGTAATAGATTGTAAAGATGAAAACCTAGTTATCCTATAACACTTTTGTTTTTCTATAATGCTTTTGTTATCCTACTGCTATTTTGATATAAAAAAACTGACCTCTAAAATGTTAGATTTTTAAATTCTAACATTTTGGGTCAGTGAATAAATATTTTTTAATACATTATAATAATTTATAATTCCTATTTACTTTGGAAGTCTTTTTCCTATTTTATAATATTCATCCATTATATTTTTAGGAACCATTCCCCCACCTGTTGCCCAGGCTATATGCGTTATGTTATCTTGCTTTTTGATAAGATCGTTATCTCTAAGATAAGCTTTACCTTCTCTTGTTGTAAAAAGCTTTCCTACTCCAGCTACCCCTGCAAGTGCCGATGGTTCTAAATATATTTTTTGACTATCTACCATCATGGCAAGCAGAATATGCATTGTTTCATCCTTTAGTGTGTAACATCCACTTATTAGATTTTCAAGCGTTTTTCCCACAAATCCAGATGCTCTTCCTACGGCTAACCCATCTGCGCTTGTAAGATTATCTATCCCAAAATCCTGTACACAGTATTTATCATGAGTTTTTGTCATGCAGCCAATTGTCATGCATGGCGAATGGGTAGGTTCTGCAAAAAAGAAGTGTACATTATCTTTATAAAGAAATTTAAGTCCAAATGCCACTCCACCTGGTCCCCCACCTACTCCACAAGGGAGATATACAAAAAGCGGATGATCTTCATCTACAGTTATTCCACGCTCTTTTAATTGTTTATCTAATCTCTCTGCAGCTACTGCATACCCTAAAAATAAATTTTTAGAGTTCTCATCATCTACAAAGTAACTTCTTGGATTCAGTTTAGATAGAGTTCTTCCTTCTTCTACAGCTTTACTATAATCAGATTCGTATTCTTTTACCTCTACTCCCAAACTTCTTAAAAGTTCTTTTTTCCAGGTTCTTGCATCCGAAGACATATGTACTGTGACCTGAAATCCTAATTTAGCTCCCATTATCCCTATACTTAGTCCAAGATTTCCTGTTGAACCTACTTCTATTTTATACTCTGAAAAAAATGACTTCATTTCATCAGATGCAAATTTTTCATAATTATCTTTAATATCTATTAATCCTGCTTTTAATGCTAAATCTTCAGCATGTTTTAAAACCTCGTAAATTCCACCTCTAGCTTTTATTGACCCCGATATTTTTAAAATATTATCACATTTAAGATAGACTTTTCCTCTTATCTCTGTAGAAAAATATTCTTCTATCGCGATTTTCATATTAGGAATTTCTACTATTGGCGATTCTATAATTCCATCATCTTCTTCTGTTTCAGGAAAAGCTTTCTTTAGATATGGTGCAAATCGTAAAAGTCTTTCTTTTGCATCCGCTATATCTTCTTCGCTTAACTCAAAACGTGAACTTACACATTGAAATTTTTCATATCTGTCATTCACCCAAAAAATTTCTCTAAGTTCTATAAGATCTAACATCTTCGGAAAACCCTTAATCATTCTATCTTTTTCAGAATCACTTACGCTTACCTCATCATCCATAAAACCACCTCATTTTTTAGAAAATTGCAAGTTTTAGAGCTATATAATTTAATATTTATAACCTTTTACAATTGCTATATATATTATATACTGATTTATCTAAAAATTTCAACATTTTTTTAAGGTTTAATAAATTAAAAAAAAGCAGAGAATTCCCATTCCCTACTTTTTAATTTTATTATACTTATTATTCTCACACTATTATTGTATTATGCTTCCATTTTTTTAAGTTCTTTTGAAATTATAAGAGTAGCTTCTGTAGCTGCTTGAACGTCCTCAACAGTATATCCTTCTGCTATTTCTGTAAGCACTAATCCCTCTTTAGTAACTTCAATAACACCCATCTCTGTAATTATTGTATTTACTTGTTTTGCAGCAGTTAAAGGAAGCTGACATTTTTTTAGTATTTTGTGTGCACCTTTAGCTGTATGCTCCATAGCTACTATAACTCTTTTTGCTCCCACAACTAAATCCATTGCACCACCCATTCCTGGAACCATTTTCCCAGGGATCATCCAGTTAGCAAGGTTTCCTTCTTCGTCAACTTGAAGTGCTCCAAGAACAGTAACGTCTACATGTCCTCCTCTAATTATTGCAAATGATGTAGCTGAATCAAAAAACATTCCACCTGGCTTTATTGTTACTGGCTGTCCACCTGCATTAACTAAATGTTTATCTTCCTTGCCTTCTTCTGGAGCTGGTCCAAGACCTAAAAATCCATTTTCTGATTGGAAAGTAACATCCATATCTTCTGGTATGTAGTTTGCAACAAGTGTAGGCATACCTATTCCTAAGTTAACTACATCTCCATCTTTCAATTCTTTTGCAACTCTTTTTACTATAAGTTCTCTAGACATAATATTCTCTCCTTATCCTTGTACTATATAATTTACGCAAACCCCTGGAGTCATTACCATATTAGGATCAATTTCTCCTACTTCAACTATCTTTTCTGCCTCTACTATTACAGTATCTGCTGCCATCGCCATTAAAAGATTGAAGTTTCTTGTTGATTTTTCATAAACTATATTTCCTTTTTTATCTACTATATTTCCGAAAAGAAGTGCTAAATCTGCTCTAATTGCTGTTTCTAAAAGATATTCTTTTCCATCAACTGTTATTTTTTGTTTTCCTTCTTCAACTATAGTTCCCAATCCTGTTGGTGTAAGTACTCCACCCAGTCCAGCTCCACCTGCTCTTACTTGTTCTGCTAGAGTTCCCTGTGGTACAAGTGTAACTTTCATTTCTCCAGAATTCATTTGATTTCCAGTTTCTTTGTTAGTTCCTACATGAGATGCAATTGTATGTTTTACCTGTTTATTTACAACCCATTTTCCTACTCCTCTATCTACAAAACCTGTATCATTGCAGATTAGAGTTATGTCTTTTACTCCCTTTTCAACTATTGCGTCTATTAATTTTTCAGGAGTTCCACATGCTAGGAATCCCCCAACCATTATGGTCATTCCATCTTTAACTAAATCCATAACTTGACTGATTTCTACAACCTTTTGTTTCATTAGTTCATCCTCCAATTTCATTTTTCGTGTTAACGTTAACGTTATTTTTATAACTATATAATACCATTTATATTTATAATTGTCTACACTAAAAACATAAGTATTTTATAAAAAAAAGCATGTATTTTATCCTTTATAAGAATTAAAAACATGCTTTTTATAGTTATTTTATTGTACTTATAATATTTTCAACAATTCTATTTGACGCTTTTCCATCACCGTATGGATTAACTGATTTTGCCATTTTTTCATAGGCTGAGATATCATCCATCAGTTCAGATACAAGTTCTACTATCTTATCTGTTTCAACGCCAGCAACCTTTACCGTGCCTGCTTCTACCGCCTCTGGTCTTTCAGTTTCTGTTCTTAAAACAATTACTGGTTTTCCAAGACCTGGAGCTTCTTCTTGTATTCCCCCAGAATCGGTAAGGATTATATGGGATTTGCTCATAAGTTTTGCAAATGGCTGATACTCTAATGGCTCTATTAGTGTTATATTTTTCACATCACCCATTATTTTCTTTGCAGTATCTCTAACTAGAGGATTTTTATGCATTGGGAATATTACTCTACTATCTTCATATTTTTCAGCAATTATTTTAATTGCTTTGAATATGTTTTCCATAGGCTCTCCCCAGTTTTCTCTTCTATGACACGTAAGTAGAATTACTTTTTCTGAGTCAAAATCAATTGCGTTTAGCTCTTCAATTTCAAACTCATAATTTTTTTCTGTTACATAGTAAAGTGCATCTATTACAGTATTTCCTGTAATTATTATATTTTCTTGTTTTACATTCTCTAAAAGAAGATTTTTTTCATTAGATTTTGTTGGCGCATAATGATATGTCGCTAATCTGCCTGTAAGCATTCTATTCATTTCTTCTGGATATGGAGAATATATATTCCCAGTTCTAAGCCCTGCTTCCACATGTCCTACTGGTATTTTTTGATAAAATGCTGCAAGTGCCGCTGAAAAAGTAGTAGTTGTATCACCATGAACTAAAACTAAATCTGGCTGATACTCTTTTAAGATGTCTTCTACGCCTTTTAACACTCCACTTGTAATATCAGTTATGGTCTGTCCATGCTTCATTAAGTTAAGGTCATAATCTGGTGTTATTTCAAATATATCTAGCACCTGATCAAGCATTTCTCTATGCTGAGCTGTTATTAAAACTTTGCTTTCTATTTTATCTTTGTGTTTTTCTAATTCCTTTACCAATGGTGCCATTTTTATGGCTTCTGGTCTCGTTCCAAATACGCTTACAACTTTAATTTTTTTCATTTGTCTTAACTTCCTCCAGAATTTTTAATTTTTTTACACCAAATGTTATTATTAGTATATCAATAACTATAACAAACGCCGCAGCTAGATAATCTGATCTTAATATTAGCAAAGAACTTGCCCCTAAAACGGCTGCAATTGCATATAAAAATACTACGGTCTTTTTCTGACTCAAACCTTTTGCTAAAAGTCTATGATGAAGGTGTCCCTTATCTGCTTCCATTATTGGTTTTCCTGCTAAATATCTTCTTACTATTGCAAAAGTTGTGTCTAAAATAGGTATTGCAAGTGCAAAAAGTGGTATTACTACAGCTACTACAGTAGCACCTTTTATGGTTCCTTCTACTGCGGCAACAGAGAGTATAAATCCTAAGAACAAGGAACCGGTATCGCCCATGAATATTTTTGCTGGGTTAAAGTTATGTGGTAAAAATCCAACTGCTCCTCCTGCAACCCCCATAAGAAGTGTAGCTGTTCCATATTGTCTTGAAGATAAGGCTACAGCAGTAAGTGTCAGCGCTGCAATAGCTGAAATTCCTGCAGCAAGCCCATCAAGTCCATCTATAAGGTTAACGGTATTTGTAATCCCCACTATCCAAAATATAGTTACTGGAATGCTAAGCATCTTTAGTACTACTAAAGTTTCTTCTTCAAATGGATTCGTAAAAAAGTCAATTCTTACACCTGCCCAAGTAACTATCCCTGCACATATTATTTGAATAAGCAGTTTTGTTTTTGCTTTCATTGGCGCTGTATCATCTACAATCCCCATACATACTATTATAAAGCTTGAAAGCATTATTGCTAGAAGTTCCTGTGTTGGTCTTGTAAAAACAATACAAGATACTATAAATCCTGAAAATATCGCCAATCCCCCAAGTCGTGGTATTGGTTTTTTATGAACTCTTCTGTTATCTTTTGGAACATCAATTGCCCCTATTTTATAGGCTAAGTTTATTACTAGGGGCGTAATAAAATAGCATACTAATGCGCTAAGCAAAAATGCTAATATTGGTCTTATCATTTCACACCTCAAATATTTTGTTAAATTATTTAGTAACCTAATGTTATGTCTTCTATAAGGCTGTCATCGTTTTCTATCCAGCTACTTACCTCTATGACTCTGTATTCTTCTTTTGTATCTCTTATATATACTTTGGATATTCCCGCATTGATTATAAGTCTTTTGCATATAGAACATGAATTTGCGTTCTCCACATAGTTCCCATCGATATAATTTTTCCCTACAATATACATACTGCTATCAATCATATCTTTTCTTGGCGCAGAAATTATCGCATTCATTTCCGCATGAACTGAACGGCATTTTTCGTACATTTGTCCTCTTGGTATATTTACTTTCTCTCTGTAGCAAAAACCCAAGTCAGTGCAATTTTTTCTTCCTCTAGGCGCTCCTGTATATCCAGTGGCTATTATTTCATCATTTTTTACTATTATACAGCCATAATCTCTTCTTAGACATGTCCCCCTACCTGCAACAGCTTCTGCTATGTCTAAATAATAGTTATTTTTTTCTCTTCTTAGCATATTATCCTCCAATTATATATTTTACATCAATTTTGTATATATTTCTAGCTTTTATTAAATTTATCTATTTATTTATACTTACTGGAAGATTTTATTTTTTTGTTATATAATTATTAAGTAAGACCAATAAATATAAAGGAGGTTTCTCAGTGAAGTTATCATTTTTAGAAACCATTGATAATACTATTAATATTCTTCAAGAAATGACTCCTCATTATGAGTCAGTATCTGATAAACTATCTGCTTTTTTTGAAGCGCTTATGTATGAAAATCAGCAGGCCATAGTAAGTGTTAATAAAAGAGTTAAAGCTTCAAAAAGTCTAAGAGAAAAGATTTTACGAAATAAGCTATATCAAAAACATGAAACCCCAGAGCTTATCCTTGATAATCTTCCCGATCTTATCGGAATAATGATATTCTGTAGATTTGTACATGAGGAACACGCTATATTTGATATTATAAAAAAGTTTTTTTCTCATACTGATGTGGATGGCTGGTTTTATAATCCTGATCTAAAAAATATGCCCATATATTTAAATTTAGCTGAAACTCAACCTCAAAAACAAAAAAATGGATTTTCTATATACAGAATAGATGGTCACTATTATTCTTATGGTGAAAAAATAAATTTTGAACTTCAAATTAAATCACTAGTTCATTCATTCTGGTCTGATATTGAGCATGAGGTTATTTATAAAAACAATAGTTATGTTTTAATAGATAACTTTATGAAGGATATGCTTGGTTCTATATATCAAAACTTAGAATCCATAGATAAACAAATTGCGCTTATCTATAACCAAATGAATACAGTATCTAATAATCAAAAAAATCCTGATAAAGTTTTAAGTGAAGAATTTTCTAAGTTAATTCTTGCCAAATCTATAAATGATATATTTATTGAAAAAATGAGAGAAAACATTGGCTTCACAATAGATTTTAAAAAAGCATGCGATATAATAAGCCAATATATATTTGTTAAAAATGAAATTGTATATCAAAATCTATCTAGTCAAACTATGCTAGAACTCCTTGCTAGAATAAACTTTATCTCAAATAGATTTATTGATTTTGAAACACCTATATATTTTGAACATAAATTTAAGCCCAAAAGTCGTTTTGGCGAAATTTTAGGAAATAAACTTATTGAAATGATAAATATTGATTTTGAGTGGAATGTATTTTTTAAAATTTTATTTGAAATCGAGCCAGGTAGCAATATAGAAGACTTTATGAGATTCTTGTCCATAATAAAAGCTAGATATGCGGATGCAGATTTATATCAGCCTATATTTAAAAAATTTGGAGCTTCAGATGCATCTTATATAAAAGATGATATCCTTCTAACAGTTGCAAATGCACTTTCTAAGGTTGGAACAATAAAAATAATTTATGAAGACAATTTTATAGATATATGTCAAAAAATATCAAAACTTTCACCTAAAATTGCAGATTCTTGCAATAGTATAAATGATTGGGAAGATTTTAAAACACTTGAACTTCCTCAATTTGAAAATCTTTTGATTGAGTCTATTCAATAATATAAAAGAGCTATACTCTTAATGTTTATTTAGGAGAATAGCTCTTCTTTTTGTGTATTTATATTTGAAATTGTCACGCTTATATTTCAACTATCAGCTTTGATATCCCCTTAGCTTTTCCTCCAACTCTTACTGCTTCAATATACACCCCTTTATCATTTGAATGAACATCTATGCTTGCTTCTATCATAGATTTTTTATTCATGGTGTAGCCTTGCTCAAATTTCATATTTATAGTTCCATTAAGCTTTATTTTAGATTTAAGATTATTCTCATACAAGAAACATGCTAGGGCTCCATTTGAGGTTCCTGTTGCAGATTCTTCGTCTATTCCAAATAGTGGTGCAAAGTTTCGACACTGAGCGGTATTTTCTTCGTCTTCAGTTTCTAAAGTAAATACGTGATATCCTGTGATATCATATTTTCGACTAAGCTCTGTTATAAGTTCATAATTAGGCTTTATATTTCTTAGAGTTTCTAAACCTTCTACTGGTATTATCATATCTCTTATCCCAGTAGATACCACTCCCATTTTTCTCATTACATTTTTACCTTCTATATAAACTGTTGAAAGGCCTTCTTCATCAAGCTGTGCTACATAGTTTTTTATGCCTATTTTATCTGATTTTATACCAATTGATTCACATATTTTAAAGAAATCTTCATCTTTTTCTGTAAGCTTCTCAAAAAAAGCAGGTTTATTTTGCTCCATAAATATTTTACCATCTTCTCTTATCTCTATTTGAAGTATCCCCGCCTTTGTTTCTTGCATATATTTTCCTGGCTTTACAAGGCCTTTATCAAACATTGCATAAAATGAAGCTATTGTAGCATGACCACAAAGATCAACTTCACTTTCTGGAGTAAAAAATCTAAGTTTAAAATCTGCTTTGTCTGATTTTGAAATAAATGCCGTTTCTGAAAATCCTACTTTTTTAGCAATCTGCTGCATCATATCTTCTGATAAATCTTGAGCTTCAAATACTACGCCCGCAGGATTTCCACCATCTTCCGTTTCTGCAAATGCATTTAACGTTGTTACCTCCATATTAATTTTCTCCTTATTGTGAAATTTTATCTATATTATATCAAAAAAAGACAGAGTACCAAAGTACCCCGTCCTATTTTATTTATCAATATTTATTAACCTATAACTTTAAAATCTTTTGGATAGCTATTTAATATTTCACAGCCATCTTTAGTAACTAACACTAGGTCTTCTATTCTAACTCCTACTTCACCTGAAAGATATATTCCTGGCTCTATAGAGAATATCATACCTTCTTCTACTGGCATTTCGTTTACTGATGATACATCACCGAAATCATGGCATTCTATACCAATTGAGTGTCCAGTTCTATGTGTAAAGTATTTTCCATAACCTTTTTCTGTTATATAATCTCTTGCTGCTGCATCTATATCACAGAATCTAGCTCCAGGCTTAACTGTTGCTATAGCTCTTAGGTTAGCTTCTTTTACTATTTCGTAAATTTCTTTTCCTTTTTCTGAAGCTGATTTGAAGAATACTGTTCTAGTCATATCTGAGCAGTATGAATCTTTTACACAACCGATATCAAGGATTACTGAGTCTCCTTCTTTTATAACAGTTTTGTCTGTATCGTGGTGTGGATCTGCTGCATTTGCTCCAAATCCTATTATTGGTGTGAATGAATATCCATCAGCCCCAAGTTCTTCGTATATTGCAGAAAGTTTTTGCATCATTTGGTACTCTGTGATTCCGCCTTCAAGCTCTTTTTCTAATCTTTCCATAGCTTTATCATTTAAGTCTGATGCCACTCTCATAAAATCTCTCTCTTGCTCATCTTTGTTCATTCTTACTCTATCAAGTATTTCTGAACCATTTCTGTAGCTAGATGCTCCATTTAATTCCATAAGTCTTAATAGGAATCTTGCAGGCCAGTTTTTATCAACGCCTATAGCCTTGCTTGAATCTGTATATTTTGCTATAAAACTAACTCCATCTTGAGTATCGTTAAACCAGATTTTCTCTGCTCCAAGATCCTCTGTAACTGGGAATAACTCATTTATAAATATTTTATTATCTCCATCAGCTTTTATTAGTAAGCATAGAAGTCTTTCACCTGGATGAATCCATTTTCCAGTTAAATAAAATATTGCAGCTGGATCTGATACCAGCATCTGTTCAAGATTCTGCTGCTTCATTAAATCTAGTACCTTTGTCAATCTTGATTGATTCATAGCAATTCTCCTTTATATGTTATTTATTTATAATTAACACTCTAATTAGAAATATAACAGATAAGGAAATCGAATGTCAACCAATTTTGAAAATTTTCATAAAACATATTGTTTTTTTGATTATTTTTTATGTGGATGAAATTAGTAAACCTAAATATAGTGTTCGGTTTCTATTGGTTTGTTTTTAGCTTTTAATTTATTTTCTACTGCTTCTTTTATTAAATTGTAACTAACTGCCATAGTTGGCACACCAAGTATTACTCCTGTTATTCCAAATAATCCCCCACCTATAAATATTGCTAGAAATACCCAAAATCCTGAAAGTCCTGTAGAGTCTCCTACAATTTTAGGAACAAGTATATTTCCATCAATCTGTTGAAGAACTAAAATTAGTATTGCAAATCCAAATGCCTTCGGAAGGCTTACCATAGAAATTATAAATATTGAAGGCACTGCCCCTATAAAAGGCCCTATTATAGGAATTACATTAGTTACGGTTATAATAACACTTACTAAGAGTGCATATGGCATCTTAAGAAGACTCATAGCAATAAAGCATATTGTTCCAAGAACGGCTGCGTCTGTAAGCTGCCCTGAAATATATTTAGAAAATATTGTATTTGTCATTCTCGACTTCTCTATAATGAAATTTGAAGTTTTATCTGAGAATGTAGCTGTAATTAACTTTTTCATCTGAGCTGTGAAATTTTCTTTTCCTCCAAGGAAATAAATTGCTACTACAATCCCTACTACAATATTAACTACCTTACCAGAAAATGCAAGTACTCCATCTATAGCATATGGCAACATATTAGAAACTATTTCAGATGTTTTTGAAAGCAATATCTCCCAAACTTCAAAAAGCTTCTTTAATATATCTGAATCTATTTTTATTTTGTGAACAGCTTCTTGTAAAAGCCTATTCCCATTTTCCATATATCCTGGAAGATTTCCTACAAATATTGATACACTGTCTGCAAGTTGTGGAACTATTATAGATATAAACCCAAGTAGCAAAAGAATTGCTAAAAGCATAGTTGTTGCAAGCGAAATACCTCTTACAAGCTTCTGTTTTTTTGGATTTTTTATAGCTTTTTTGTATAACTTTTCAATGTATTTCATAGGATTTTTTAAAAGATATGCAATTACAAATCCATATATAAATGGTGTCATCATATTTATAAAAAATGATACTCCGCCTAATATACTGCTAAGATTTTTTACTATGAAATAAAATCCCACAGCTCCTGAAAGCACTAAAAAATTGACTATTGCCTTATGTTTTTCTTCCTTGGTAATTTCAAACTTCATGATTTAAAATCCCCCTTATTATTTAATTTTTATGTTTACATGCTATCGGATCTATATGAATAACAATCTCTATATTTAGATCTTTTGAAATCTCTTTTTCTGCTCTATCAATTATATCGTGAGCTTCTATGATGCTCATCGTATTGCATACCTCAGCATGAATAGAGGCTAATGTCTTTCCAAGCCCATAATTGTGAACTATTAGGTCATGACTACCTTCTATTCCATCAAATGATTCTACTCTAGATATTATCTCATTCACAAGTTCTTGGTCTGGAGCCGCTCCTAAAAGTGGATTTATTGCATCTGATGCGATTTTTATCCCATTATAAAATATAAAAACAGACACAAATAAGCCTACATAGCCGTCTATTGGAAACTTAATAAATTTTGAACTTACTATTGAAATAAGCACTACTATAGTAGTGAGCACATCACTTCTACTATCTGCTGCTACTGCCCTAAGTGAGTTTGAATTTATTCTATCTCCTATATTTTGATAAAAACTTCCCTGCCAAAATTTTGCAAGTATTGTTAATACTAATATTACTACAGTAACAATACTAAATAATACAGGTTTCGGATTTCTTATTCTTTCTATTGATGTTGTAAAAAACTTGAGCCCTACAAACATTATTATTACTGAAATTGCAAGTGCTGTAATATACTCTGCTCTAGCATGCCCAAATGGATGTTCTTTATCTGCAGGCTTATCTGAAATCGCAAAGCCTGCTATAGTTATAGCAGAAGAACCTACATCGGTTATATTGTTTACCGCATCTGCTACAACGGCTATACTTCCCGCATAAAGCCCTATCATTATCTTTAAAACTGAAAGTATTGTATTGCTTATTATACCTACTACACCGCAAAGATATCCATAAGCTTTTATAACGCTACGACTTGTTACATTGTCATAATCCTTTATAAATTTTTCTATGATAAATTGTATCATAATTCTCTCTTTCTATTTTATATAATCAACTTCTTCAGTAGCAACTGTATGCTCTCCAAGATGAGTGGTGTCTGCTTCTTTTAAAATCTTTATATCCTCATCTATTTCCAGTACACTTATACTACAATTTGTAATAAAGGGTCTATCCCAAAATTCTTTTATGGTTCTATTTTTTAAAAGATTAAATATAGCTTTTATAAAAACACCATGAGTTACAGCAAGCGCTGCTTCATCATCACTATGTTCTCTTTTTACTCTATCTAAAAATTCTTCCGCTCTTTCTAAAACATCTTCAAATCTTTCCCCACCCGCTACTGGTACATAATCCTCTGGTTTTTGAAAGTAGTTAAAATACATATCTTTATATTCTTCATTACTACATATTTCTTCTTTAGATTTCCCCTGCCAGTCTCCATATGCCATTTCTGCAATATTATTATCTATAATATAGGTCTTATTTTTCCCTGAAAGTATTATATCAGCCGTATCTATTGACCTTTTTTGACGACTAGTATATACACTCTTGAACTCAATTTTTTCAAGTGCTTCTTTTATTTTTTGAGCGCCTCCAATTCCTTTTTCTGTAAGCGGTGAATCAAGCTGCCCCTGAAGTATCAATTCTTTGTTCCACTCCGTTTCTCCATGTCTAACAATATATAACTTCATTATCCATTCTCCTTAAAATGATTTTGTCTTTATCACATTACTATGATAACATTATCTGTCCAAATTTGCTAGTAAGTTACTCTAATCCCCTCTTTTATGTTTTTGTTATTTGGATCTAACACTATTATATCGCCTTCTTTTAACCCTTCAATAATTTCAAATGAGCTACTGGTTTCTAATCCTTTTACAATTTTTTGTTTTGCAAGCTTCTCATTTTCTATTTTAAATACAAAGTATTCTTCCTCTATTTTAAATGTGCTTAATTTTGGAATAGCTATTACCCCATTTTTATCTAGCGTAATAAAATTTATATCGAGCTTATATCCAAGCGGTATATTATTTAAATCATTAAAACTCGTTTCAACTACAGTTTTTTGCTCTTCTATTCCAAGACTTGAAAGCTGTGTACTCGAATATGGGGCAATATATGTTATCTTTCCATTATATACATTTCTTTTGTGTTTAGTTTCATATATTATTTCCACTCTATCTCCTACTTTAAGATCCGCTGCAACTTCTGAGGCTAAATTAGATTTTAAAACCTTATTATCTTTTTTGCTTATTTCCATAATACTCATAAGCGAATTAACTTTTTGTCCATCCTTTATGTCTAGTCTAGTTATTATTCCATCTACCGGGGCACTTATCTGTGTTTTTCCCTTTTTAGAAATGAGTAGACTTTTTTGAGCTCTTAAACTTTGAAGCTGGCCACTATAATAAGCCTGCATATTTTTTGAGTTACTTTCAAGAACCTGCATCATTTCTTTTTCTGCTTTTATTTCATCTTCAGCAGAATCTAAAGCATTTTTTGAATTTTCAAGTTCAACTTTTGAAGCTACTCCTGAATCATAAAGAGTTTCTGTACGTTTATAATCTTCATTAAGTTTATTAAAATTACGATTTAAGGTATCTAGTTTTATTTTTTGCATCTGGATTTCTTTATTTTGAGGATTACTTGGGCCGGTAATAGCAGTTTGTGCTTGAACCGATTTTATTTGTGCCTCAAGCTGCACAATTGAACTTGATAAATCATCTGCATCTATAACCGCAAGCGTTTGACCTTTTTTAACTTCATCTCCAAGTTTTACATTTATATATACTTCTCCATCAAATGCTGGCGATATCGAAAACACCTGTCTTGATTCCACTATTCCATTTTCCTTCACAACTTCTTTAAGACCTGTTTCCTCATTTATCTCAAAAACATTTACTTTTTCTGGCGTAAGAAAATAATTTACTGCTGAAATTAAAACGATTACTCCTACTATTAAACCCAATATAAGTTTTAATTTTTTCTTCATATTTATCGCCCCTATTCATTAGATTTTAATGCATCTACCAAATTTAATCGTTTTATCTTCCTATATGCGGCTAATTGCCCTACAATTATGGCTATTACCGAAATAAAAACAGCTATCATATAAAACCTGAAATCGAAATTTGAAGGCATCGAATACATATCTGTATCAACCGCGCTAACAATGCCTACTAACATTAGCTTGGTGAGCGGAATCGCTATTATCATACCTATAAATGAAAGTATCCATTGTTCGAAACTTATTATATCAAATACTTCTCTTTCACTCATGCCTATAACCATCATAGATGTCATTTCCCTTTCTCTTTCTGAAATTATAGTAATAGTAGAATTATATATTATCGCAAAACCAGTTGCTATTGCAATAACTCCAAGATATATTATTTGAGCATATGTCATCCCCATCATCTCTTCCATCATCTCTATAAGTTTACTGGTAGTATTAAGATTCTCAGCATAAGGACTTTCTATATATTTTTCCTTTATATCAATTAGTTTTTGAGGCTCCGCTGATACTATAACTGCATTTGCAACCCCCTTACTTCCAAGCATATCTGAGGCATCTTCTATTCTCATATATCCATTCGAACCCATGAGCTGTTCTTCTATATTTGAGACGAGTAGTTTTTTTTCTTCTTCTGCATCCTTGAAGTACGGCGATTTTACGTATACATAGTCTCCTGGTCTTACCCCTATAGCTTCTGCTATATTTGGGGTAACTGATAATTCTCCTTCATTTAGTATTACAGGATTTTTATTTTTATCTACAGGAGTATAAAGTAAACCTTCAAAGTCTATACCTACAATAATGCTCTCTTTTTCTAAATGCTCTTTCCTAAATACTACAGGAATTTCTATAAGCGCCTCTGCTTTTTTTACGCCTTCTAAAGATAATTCGTTAAGCATATTATTTGAATCCATAAAAACGTTAAGCTTCATCTTTAAATCATATCGCTCAACATAATCGTATCTATCATACATCATAGGATAAACTGTACCTATCATTGTCCACGGAACCGCACATATTGAAATCGTAAAGGCTACTCCAATTGCTATAAAAAATCCTCTTGATTTATTTCTTCCTAGGTTTCGAAGACCTATCTTTCCAGTCATAGTAAGCGTGTTCATAAATAGTCTGCTATTTTCTATAGCAAGTTTTTTGCTAAACGATCTCGGTCCTTTAGGTCTCATAGCTTCTGACGGTAGAAGTGAAATAGCTTCTCTTGCACCTAGATATCCTGTAACCATACTAAATATTAAGGCCATTATAAGTGATATAAATATATACTTTAAGTTTGTTTTTCCAGTTATAAATGGCATATTAAAAAATTGTTCGTATAGCTTCATTAATAAGCTCGAAATATAATTTCCAAGTAATGCTCCTGTCAAGGCTCCTATAAATGCCATTATAGATACATATAAAATATAGTGATTTAGTATCTGAATGTCCGAAAATCCAAATGCTTTTAATATCCCTATTTGCCCTCTTTGAAGTTCTACAAGTCTCCTGAGCATTATATAGACTACTGCGGACGCTATTACTAAAAATATCATGGGCATTGACTTTGAAACTGCCTGAAGCGAATTTAATTCCTGAGTCATCATAGCATTACTAAACTGATCTTTTCCTTCAACTTGACTTATAAGCCCATATGGTTTTAGATTTGATGATATATCTTGTTTTGCATCTTCATAATCATAACCAGTTTTTAGGTTAATTACTATATTGTTATAACTGTCATTTCCTAGAATATTTCTCATATACTCATAACTGGTATATCCTATTCCAAAATTTAAGGGATCTGGAAATATATCTGTAGGATTTTTGGTCGTAAATATATTTTCTGAGCTTCTACCAATTCCAACTATATTTAATGTATGAATTTCTCCATTAGAAATTATCTCAATACTATCTCCCGCTTTTAGTAAATTTGCCTCTGCAAATTTAGGATCTATTACTATCTCTGATTGATTCTGAGGAAACCTGCCTTCTTCTACTATATATGTACAAAGTGTATCTCCTCCTGCAAAAATCCTTATATATTTACTTTCGACTTTTTTCTGATTTTCTTTTTCTTTTATTACAAAGTCCTTAACTAATCTTGCCTGAACAACTTCTACAGATTCTATAGATTCTAAATATCTTACTTTTTCTGTAGGTATAGATCTTACCTCTGTAAATATATCTGCAAACTTTGTCTGATTGTAGAATTCATCTTTGGAATATCTAAGCATTTCATTTACATTTGACATCATGGTAAATATCATAATAGCTATCATTATAAGGGTTATAGCTGCTATATTGGCTGCTTTGTTAGTTTTTAAGTCTCTAAATATTTTTTTTAATAGTAACATTTTTCCGTTATGATACCCCCTTTAGTAAACTATATACTTTTTAGCTAAATATCAACCTCATCTATATCCATGGGCTTTTGATTAGTTACAGTATCCACGATCTTTCCATCCTTTAAAAACATTATTCTATCCGCAATCCCAGCTATGGCATTGTTGTGAGTTATTACAATTACAGTTTTAGAAAACTCTCTACAAAAATACTGCAAAACCCTAAGTACATCTTTAGATGATTTTGAATCAAGCGCTCCGGTTGGCTCATCACATAAAAAGACATCCGGATCTTTTGCAAGTGCTCTTGCTATAGCTACTCTCTGCTGCTCTCCCCCTGAAAGCTGTGATGGGAAATGATCCTTTCTATCAAGTAGACCTACTTTCTCAAGCATATCCTCCGATTTTAACTTTGAAGCTGAAATTTCCTTTGCAATGTCTACATTCTCTAATGCTGTAAGATTTGGAAGCAAGTTGTAAAACTGAAATATAAATCCTATGTTGGATCTTCTGTAATATGTAAGTTCATTTTTACTCATTTTATGAACTGCTATTTTATTATAGTATAGTTCTCCCTCTGTTGGTGTATCCATTCCTCCCACTATATTAAGCATAGTTGATTTTCCTGAGCCCGACGGTCCAAGAATAGCTAAAAATTCTCCCTTATATATTTCAAAATCTATTCCATCCAGCGCATTTATAAAAACTTCGCCCATTTTATATATTTTCTTTATATTGCTCCCATGTATTATAATTTCTTTATTCAAATTTTTGTCCATATGATTTCTCCATTTATAACTCGATTAAATTTTTAGTTATTTATTTTATGATTATACCCTTTATTATACAATCGTAATATATATGTAAAGTATTTGTATCCTTTTTTACTTAAAATATATGTTAGAATTAATATAAATAATTACAATATATCAATTAGAAAGGATTATATACGATGAAAAAAATAGCTTCTGTGTTATTATCTGCGGTTTTGCTAAGCACTTCATTTTGTTATGCTGCTGATAACACTCTAAATACTAAATTTGGTAATTTAAATAATTTTATCAATAATAAACGCATCCATAAGGATATTTTCAGTTCTGATTCTGAATCAAACTCTAATCCTATTACTAAGCGTGTCGTCCTTGGAAATGAAAGATTACTTACAGATTTCGCTCACCTTATAAAGGATAAGAGAGTTGGATTAGTAACAAATCAGACAGGTGTAGATGAAAATATGACAAAAACTGTAGATAAGCTTTACGACTATCAAGACGCTCAGCTTACTGCAATCTATTCCCCTGAACATGGACTTGATGGTACTAAGTCTGCAGGACAATATGTTGACTCATACATAGACAGCAGATTAAATTTGCCAGTATACAGTCTTTATGGAAAAACTAGAGAACCCTCTAAAGCTATGCTAGATAATGTAGATGTACTTGTCTTTGATATGCAAGATATTGGATCTAGAACTTATACTTATATGTCTACATTAAACTATGTTATGCGCGCTGCAAAAAAATATAATAAGCCTGTAATAATTCTAGACAGACCAAACCCCCTTGGCGGAACTATAGTTGAGGGCTACATTGCCCAAGATAAATATCTTACATTTGTAGGAGTTGATAATCTTCCCATTGCCCACGGTATGACATGTGGAGAGCTTGCTCAGTTCTTTAATCGTAAAATAGGTGCAGATATTACAGTGGTTCCTATGCAGAATTATTCAAGAGATATGATATGGCAAGATACTGGACTTACATTTGTAGCTACATCTCCAAATATCCCAAATATAACTTCTGCATTTGGATATATTGCTACGGGAATGGGAGAAGGTACCTCTGTCGGTCAAGCAGATAAATTCACATGGGTGGGATCTTCCGGAATAGATTCTAATAAATTTGCTGCTACATTAAATTCTTATAAACTTCCAGGAGTATCATTTACAGCTGAAACTAAAGGAAGTAGAGGCGGAGCTAGACTTACCATAACCGATTATCATAAATTTAATCCTACAAAAACCTCAATATATATCCTTACAACTGCAAACTCTATGAAAAACCTTACAGTTCCTGTAGAAAAAAATGGTGTAATCCCTATGTTTGAAAAAATTTGGGGCTCTAATAGATTTGGAATTGCACTAAAAAATAAATGGTCAGCTGAGCAAGTTATGAATAGCTATAAAAAAGAATTAGATAACTTTAAAAAAGAACGCGAAAAATATCTTATATATTAAAATTTATCCTTTGAATTTTATTAAAAAGTAGCTTTAAATGTAAAAATTTACGTTTAAAGTTACTTTTTTTTCAAAAAAATTTTTACCATCCGATTTCATTAAAATTTTTTGCTATTTTTTTATCAATATTTTTGTACACATTGATAATATTTGTCTAAAAAATACATCAACTTTTTTGTATATTCTGATTTTTAATTTATGAATCAATTTATTTTGTAACTCTTTTGTAACTTTTTTGCCTCAAAAGCTTGTTTTTTTGTAACTATTTTGTTATAATTAGTCTCATGGATTAAAAAAAACAAAAAAATTGCTGAAAAGTGATCGAAGGAAAAAAGGAGAAAAAATAAAATATGAAGAAATTTAATCTTTTTATTTTTATACTTGTTCAAATTGTATTCCTGTCATCAACTCTTGCATATGCGGAAGAAATAAGCGTAAAGAATTCTGGCCTAAGTGCTAGTTCTGAATTATTGAATATTGATACACCAAAAGAAGAATCCACAGATAATAATTCATCAAATTCAGTTAATAATTCTGAGGAAGCTGTAACAGAAGCTTCTGAAAAAGTTTCTGAAGAAGTTGTAGCTGAACAAAAAGAACCATTAAAAAAAGAGGTTAACGCAGAACCTAGTGCTAAAGAAGCAAAAAAATCTGCTGCTGAACAAGAAAAAATAAAGTACAAAAAAGCCATCGTTTCTTTTATAAAATCAAAGAACCCTAATTTAAGCGATGCTGCTGCTACAAAAGCTGCTGAAGCAGCAATGGCGGCAAGTAAGAGACATGGTGTCGATGTTAACATTATCTTAGCGATAATGTGGAAAGAAAGCTACTTTACATCTAATGCAAAGGGAGCTTCGTGTTATGGAATAATGCAGGTAAGTAAATCCACAGGTGCTGGTTTTGGATATTCTACTAAAGATTTAATTGACCCTTATAGAAATGCAGATGTGGCAACACGTCTTCTAAAAGGCCAAATTAAAAAGTTTGGAAGCACTACTATGGGACTTACTGCTTACAATGCAGGTGCTGGAAATGTCAGCAAAGGAAATTACAACACTTCCTATGCTAATAATGTTCTAGCAAAATCAAAAAGTGTAAAAAATTATGTAACAAGTTATATGAATAAATAAAATCCATACTTCAGATTCGCATATAATCTGATAAAAAATCGCAAGTTTTAAAAAAATATTAAGAGATGACAATAAATACCGGCTAAATTATGTTTTAGATTTCTAAAGTATAATTTAGCCGGTATTTTATTTCGCTCGTTATTTGCACGTTTTTTTTAAAATAAAAGGCATATGCATCTAATGCATATACCCTTAAAATATTTATTCTTCGCCAAATTTATTTTCTATTATAGCTGCAAGTGTTTCAACTGCTTCTGCCTCATCTTCTCCATCAGCTGCTACAACAATCTTGCTCTCATATCCAATACCTGCTGAAAGTAAGCCTACTATGCTTTTTGCATTTATAGATTTCTCATTGAACTCTATAAATATGCTTGATTTAAAAGTTGCCGCCTTCTTTACAAATTCAGATGCTGGTCTTGCATGTAATCCAGTTTTGTTTAATACTTGTACTTCTTTTTTTAACATTATACTATCTCCACTTCTTTTATTTTCTAGAAAGAGCGTCCCTTTTTGGCTATTTTCCCTCTTCCTCTTTCTTCTCATCACTATTCAATATTATAACATATTTTCCTACTGTTTTCATAGATTTTTTTTATATTTTATACTTATTTTCTAACAAATTAAAACAGAGCACTCTTTATACTTATAGGAGTGCTCCGTTTTTAGTTTAAGCTTGTTCTTTTACTTCTTCTTTATTTTCTTCAGCAGATTCTTCACGCTCTTCCGCTTCTTCCTCTTGAGATTCATTTTCGAAATCATCATAATAATCTTCCCAAAATTCTGCTTCTTCTTGTTCTTCTATCTCTTTTATCATTTTTCTTTCTTTTATCTTATCTGCTACTATTTTAGTAACTCCTGTAGCAATAAGTGCTACTGCTGCAATTCCAACTGCTTTTTTTGCCTTAGATTTTTTACTAAACTCTTTGTCTAGTATTTCCTTTTTTTCTTCTAATGGCATTTTTGATTTTAAAATTTTAGAAATTTCTCTTGTTTTCATAGCTTCTCCTCCATTATTTTAAATAGTTGTATATCATTTTTAAGGCTTCGTCTCTTGTGGTTTTATCTTTTGGATTAAAGTTATTTTTCGAATCTTTTGTTATTATGTCAAGGGCATCACCTATGGCTATATATCCTATATGTGCACTATCGGCTTTGTCTGCATCACTCAATCCTAATTTAAAAATTTCTGAATGTAATGCTATTTTTTCATATCCTAAAGCTCTTACAAGGTATTTTATAGTTTCTTCTCTTGTTATTTCTCTTGATGTCATAGTTTCATTTTCTTTTAAAATACCTGTATATTTTAATTGGTTCTCTACCTCTTTCTTCTGTGCCTTAGTAAGGCTATCTATTTTATATAGAGGTACTGGCACGTATTCGAAAGTCTGAGCTATTAAATATAATAATTCATCTTCTCTTATAGCTTGTTCTGGGTTTAATTCTCCCCCTTGAAATCCTATTCCTAATGAAAGCAGTGTTTTTACTTCTTCTTTATATTTTGATTTATTTAAATCTTTATATTCTAAAACTGGTTTTTCTGTGGAATAATCATACACTATTCGCTTCCCTGTTAAAGCATCAAAAATTAGTGGTTTTTTATAATCATCCTGATTTATTTCATAAATCAGATTTGATTCCATTTTCATACTATTATTGTATGCGATTTTATATTTTAAACTTATTCCATTCTCTTTAAATATTTTATCATATATAACGTCTTTTGAAACTACATTATTTGTTTGAGGAAAATTAATTTCATACCAATATTTACTATATGATACAACTTTATTGTTTATTGCATCATATGCTACCGTTATATTATTTTCTGGAAATTCAACTTGATTTTCGATTCGATTATATGTGATATATATATTTGAGTTTCTGCTTTTAAGCTGATTTTCAAGAGCTGTCTCATCTATTGCTAATTTGCTAATTGGAATTTTCGAGTATTTTTTTATGATTTTTTCGGCTTCTTTTTTTGCTAATTCTATTTGCGATTTTGTTACTTCATTTTCTGAATAGCTGTAATTGTATGATGAAAATCCTAGTAATTCAAGTGTTTTTGCATCTAATTCTACGCCTGCTCTATTTTCAAAACTATTTCCTATATAAGATATTGACCAAATATAACCACTTTTTGTATTTTGTCTGGATTCATAAAGCTGTGCTGATTCAACGTTCATATCTTTATCTATTACTTCTAAATTGTAGCTCTTAACTTTTTCTTTCGCTTCATTTAAGCTTGCTAAATCAGCTTTTGATTGTATTTCACTTATTTCTTGTTCTGTAAGTTTTTCCTGGTTCATGTTCTCAGCTACGGTTTTATCTGCCATTGATGAACCGGCATAGCCTTCTCCACCTACACCTCTTGAAATATCTATGCGTTTTCCTGTTTTAGCATCTATTACATAATTAGAATTATAATTAGGTGTGTATACTAAATTTACGCCTTTTATTTTATTATTTTCATAGTCATAGTCGCTTTTGTATATTAGTTTTATTCCTAATTCATTTTTATATACATTTTTTGCTTCTTCTTTTGATATAACGCCTTGCATATCTTCATATGTTATGCTGTTGTCAAAAGTTGTTGAGTAACTTGAAACTTTGCCTTCAGCTGCATCTACCGCCACATTAGCATTTATGCTATCTACAATTACTCCGTTTTTTGTATAGTTAAACTCAAAATTATACATATTTGAACTCAATATTCCAGAATCTACTTTTACTGTAAAATTTTTATATTGTTCTGGGAGAGCTTTTTGCAAAAAAGCTTGCGCAATATCTTGGGCATATTTTTTATCATAAGCTGGAAGTTTTTTTATTCTTTCTTCAGTATAAACTCCCTGATCTTTTTTCGAGTTATAGTACCAATAAATATTTTTATCTTCCCCATATTTTACATAAGTTGTATACTTAGGTCCTTCCCATGAAAGGTTATACATATTTATTCCACTTTCAAGACTTAATGAATATTTAAACTCTGCATCTTGGTCATATATTACAAATCTCTGTTTAACATCAGATAATATACTTTTTAGTTTTTCTGGTGAAACTTCCTTATCTGCTATTTCGCTGTAGTTTATTGCCTTTATCTTCGATAAATTTTCAGCATTCTTATCTAAAGGTTCTTGTGAAAAAACAGCAGTATATGCTGATAACATCAAAATCACTGTGGTTATAGCTATTTTTTTCTTCATAGTAATTACCTCTCTAAAATAGTAAAAATTACAGCATTTCAATTCTTTATACCCATATTAAATACTTTCTAAAAACTTTTCGAAATATTCTTTTCTCTCAAGTTTTTCCAAAAGTAGTTCTTCTGTTTGCTCTTGCTTATTTGTAAGGGTTTGAAGTTTTACAAAATCACTTCCCGAAGTTGCTATTTCTTTTTCTATATTCTGAAGTTCAAGCTCTAGTTTTTCTATTTCAGAATCTATAACATCATATTCTCGCTGCTCTTTGTAAGAAAGTTTTACTTTTTTATTCTTATCATTTTTGATGCCTGTTTCTTTATCTTCTGCTTTTGATTTTTCTGTTTTTTCTGCTTTAAAACTATTATTCAAACTAATTTCTTTTAATCTATCTCTATATTCTTCATAGCCTCCCATAGTGTAGACTATTTCTAAGCTATCTTCAAATGAGAATATCTTATTACATATTTTATCTAAGAAATATCTGTCGTGCGATACGGTTATTACGGGGCCTTCAAAATTATTTATATATTCTTCAAGCACTGAAAGCGTTTCTATGTCCAAATCATTTGTAGGCTCATCTAAAAATAACACATTTGGAGCTTCCATTAAAATTTTTAAAAGATATAGTCTTCGTCTTTCTCCTCCTGATAGTTTTCTTATATATGTGTGCTGCGCTGTTGAACTAAATAAAAAGTTTTCCATCATTTGAGAAGCACTTATTTTGCTCCCATCTTTTTTAGACACATATTCTGCAGTTTCTTTTATATAATCTATAGCTCTAAGCTCTATATTCATATCTAGATTTTCCTGTGTGTAATATCCTATTTTCACAGTATCTCCAAATTCTATGTTTCCCTCAATTGGACTTATTTTCCCAGCAAGTATATTTAGAAGGGTTGTCTTCCCTTTTCCATTATCTCCAAGTATCCCTATCCTATCATCTTTGTTTACTGTATATGTGAAGTCCTTAAATAAAATATTATCCCCATAGGCCATACTTACATTTTCTGCTTCTATTATTTTACTTCCTAGTCTTGTAGTTGCTACATCTATTGTTAAATCTTCTTTGTCTGAAGTATCTATTTCTTTTTCTAATATCTCAAATCTTTCTTTTCTAGCTTTTTGCTTTGTTCTTCTAGCTTCTACACCTTTTCTAATCCACTCTAGCTCTTGTTTATAAAGACGTTGTTTTTTTTGCTCTATTCTTGCTTCATCATGCTGACGTTGCTGTTTTATTTCAAGATATTTTGAGTAGTTTCCCTTATATTTATAAATTTTGCCATTTTCAAGTTCCATTATCGTGTTAGTTACTCTATCTAAAAAGTATCTATCATGGGTTACCATCACAAGCGAAGTCTTAATAGATTTTAAATGGTCTTCTAAAAAATCTATAGTATCGTTATCTATATGATTTGTAGGCTCATCTAAAATTAATATATCAGATGGTCTAATAAGCGCCCCTGCAAGCGCTACTCTTTTTCTCTGCCCGCCTGAAAGTTCTTTCATTTTTTTGTCAAATTCAGTTATTTTAAGTTTTGTTAATATCTTTTTTGCTTCACTTTCTACAGCCCACCCGTTTTGAGTGTCTATATCATGCGTTATTTTTGTCATTTTTTCTTGAAGTTTTTGATCTTGTGGATTCTTTGCAAGTTCTGCTACTATCTCTTCATATTCCCCAACTAGCTTGATTACTGGTGACTCTCCCTTAAATATCTGCTGAATCACTGTGGATTCTTCTGATATTTCAGGATTTTGTGATAGATATTCTATTACAAGTTTACTTGCTTTGATAGTTTCTATATTTTCTGCACTATCTTTTTCTGCAAGTATGTTTAAAAGCGTTGTCTTTCCTGCTCCATTTACACCTATTATTCCAATTTTATCCCCACTATCTATTGTAAGGGATATATCATCAAATAGCTTTTTTTCTCCATAGCTTTTACAAAGCTTGTCAATTTGATATAAGTTCATATTTTTCCTCGAATCACAAAAGAGAATAATTCGCATTATTCTCTTTTATTTAATGTTATTTTACTTTATTCTTTGATTTTCTGTAGGAAGCTTTATTTCTGCTTCATTACAGAATTCATTTAATGCTTTTTGTGCTCTTTGAATAGATATGATTGTTCCTGGGCCACCTATACAGCCTCCCGGACATGCCATTCCTTCTAAAAGCATTCCATTTTTCTTACCAGCTTTAGCAAGTTTCATCATTTTTACACATTCATGAAGTCCATTTGCATTTTCAACCTGAATTGCTCTACTTGGGTCTAGCTCTTCAGCAACTTTTCTTACTGCTTTTGCAACTCCACCAGCTGATGCAAACCCTCTTCCAAGTGTAGATGCATCTTCTATCTTATAGTCTACTTCTATTTCAGAAACTTCAATTCCTCTAGATACAAAAAGTCCCATAAGTTCTTCGAATGTTATTACAAAGTCTACATATTTTTGAACTTTTTCACCTAAAGCTTCAAGCTTTTTGGCTATACAAGGCCCTATAAATACTACTTTTGCATTCTTATCTTTTTTCTTTATGAATTGAGCTGTAGCTATCATCGGTGTAGATGTATCTGATATATATCTTGCTTCTTCTGGGAACATCTTCTGAACCATGCTAAGCCAAGCTGGACAACAGCTTGTACCCATATAAGGTACTTTATTTGGAACTTCATCTAAAAATTCTTCTGCCTCATGTATAGTTCCTATATCTGCACCAATTCCAACTTCCATTACTTCCTTAAAACCTAACATTTTTATAGCTTCAAATATTTGTGTCGGGTTAGCCATAGGACCAAACTGCCCTACAAATGCTGGAGCTACAATAGCATACATATTTTCTTCTTTTTTTATTGACTTTATCAATTGGTATATCTGTGATTTGTCACTTATGGCTGCAAAAGGACAGGCCTGCATACATTGTCCACAAGAAACACATTTATCATAATTTATTTTAGCTCTTCCTCTGCTGTCACTTTCTATTGCATTTACACCACATGCTACAGCACATGGTCTATCATATTTTATTATTGCACCATATGGGCAACTTTCTAGACATTTTCCACATTTTATACATTTTTCTTTATCTATAATTGCAGTTTTTTTGTCTATTGTTATCGCATTTACTGGACATACACTTTGACATGGATGTCCTATACATCTCCTACAATTTGAAGTTACTTCATATGCCTTTGTAGGACATGCTTCACATGCGTAAGTAATTACATTTACTAACGGCGGCTGATATATTCTTACATCTACGTCCACTTCTTCTATACCATCGCTTATTAGCCCGAATGTAGCTGCATCTCTTATGTCTAATCCCATAGCAAGTCTTATTCTTTCTCCTACTATGGCTCTTTCTTTAAATACATCAGTTCTAAACCTTGCCTCTTCTCCTGGTATTATGTTAAAAACAGATTTTGGAAGTTCACTTAAATCCTTGTCTCCATACGCAAAGTCTGCAACCTCTGCAAAAACCTTTCTTCTATAGTTGATTATATCACTATATACACCTTTCATATATCTGCTAATTCCCCTTATATTATATATTTTTAAAATTTATGACATTTCTTTTTTAACAAGATCCATCACTTTTTCCATAACAACTTGTGTTGATGCATTAAATATAACCTCATCATTAACTTGAACAACTGGTACTAATTTAGCATCTTCTTTACAATACTGTTTGCACTTTGTATTATCAATCTTAATTTCAACTTCTGGATTTGTTTTTGCGATGTCCTCTATTAGTTCTTCTAATACATCATGAATACTAGAAGCTCCCTCCATCATGCATCTTGATCCAGTACATATGTTTACTCTTATCATAACTCTCTCTCCTTTATATTTAAAAATAATGTTTTCGCCTCTTAAAGCATTATTTAAACAACAAAAATATAGCTATCTAAGATTAGTATGTCATCACCGATTATAATTACTTCATTGGTTACGCAATCTATTATTTCATACTTATATATTTCTTCATGTTTAAGACTGCTAACTTTTAATATTAGATATTCTGAATTTTTAAAGCCTACAACTTCCTGTTTGATTCTAAAATCGCTAAATTTCTTTTTGTAAGTATACAAAATTTCGCCTTTTTCTAAGTCAAAAATTTGAACTTCATCACCATTGTCTATAATTTCATATATAAAATAATCACTTGTTCTTATTTCTGACATTTTATCAACATCTCTTATATAGCTTAATTTGCGGCTCTCTTTATCTATTTTATATATTTCAGGTCTTCCCATTTTCCTTCTAGATACAAAATCATTTTTCTCTTTTAGAATAAACTCATAATATTCTTTTTTGTAGTATATAGCTTCTTCAGTTTCTCCTATTATTCTTATTATGCCATCCTTATTTACCTTATCAATTATCTGGAATTCTATGTTTTCCACTCCAGCTTTTACTTGATCTATAAAATCAGATAACTTTATTATTTTTATTGAATTCACATGAAGTTGCTCTTGTTTTATATCCCCTGGAAGCTCAAAAGCTAGTTCTACTTCATCTGAAGTAAGGATTTCAAGTTGCTCTTCTTCCTCTAGATAATATTCTTCCATTACCATATACTGTTCGTCAAATTTCTCACCTAAAATGAATCTATTTCCTGAATTTATATTGAAAGCTTCATCCATTATCTCATAATATTTTTTTTCTTTGACATCTAATAGATATATACTATCAAAAAAATCACTGTCTA
>JBOFWC010000128.1:0-15908 GCA_051653405.1 Proteocatella sp.
TTGATCAGGAATATAGTTTGAAGCATAGTGTTCTTGGTTTACAAGTTCTGTCTCAAAAGTGATATAGTTTATTTCAGAGCTTATATTTCCAGGGTTAATACTAAGTGTATTAGTATTTTGATCAAATGAGAACATAGCAGGATTTATAGCTGCTCCATTTAGCTTTATACTTGATGTGTCAAGTTTTTCTTTAGGATCAATTTTATCGGTTATTACAGTTTCAGTGATTCCGGCTACGTTACTATGAGCTGTTATTTTCCAAGTTATTCTATGGGTCTTAGGATTATAATCGCCGTCTTTTAGAAGCGTATTTTCTCCTATACCAGTAACTCCAGTCCATGCAGAGGCTTCATTTGAAACCTTATTTCCATCAGGGTTATTTATAACGGCTGTATTATAAACAGGAGTTATACCACTTGTTTGAAATTTAGCTTCATTAAGTTTAGTTTCAACTATTATTGAATAAGGAATTGAAAAGTTATCTGGAAGTACATATGACAATTCTCCAGTAGCTGCATTATAATTATAGCTTAAATTATTTCCAAGAGAATCTTTAACTCCAAGTAGAGACATATAGCTAGTGTCAAGCTTATCATATATATAAGCGCCAGACTGAAGTTTATTTCCTTTATCTGTAACCGCTATAGTCCAATTTACTGTTTTTTTAGTTACATCAAATGCAGCGCTTTTAGTTAAGGTAGCATCTATAGCTTGAGGTTTAGGTTCCTCTGCTGGTTTTACATAAAAAGATTTTATGATAGATTTATCAGCAACTTCAAATTTTATTTCTTTTTCTCCTGCTGAAACAATTTTGCTTTCATCAAGCTTCATTCCTATTGAAAAGTATATATTAGAAAGATTATAAGTGTCTTTGTAGTTCTCATCTATATTTACAAATCTTATTTCAGCATTGCCGTTAGACTCAACAAATACATCTGCAATTTTAATAGGAACTGAAGGATCTATTCCAGATACATTTATAGGGATGACTGTATCTTCTATTACAAAATCATTTGGGATTTTAAGCTGAATAGCAGATGCTGTGGTAGTTGAAGATGGATTCATATAATCATCTATTTCCATATGGTAAGAAATGTTGTAAGCGATTTTTGTGTTGATTGGTTTATCTTGGGAAGTACCCACATCGCTTGAATCTGAGATGTCAACTATTTTAGTATCTGTAAAGGTAACGTCAAAGCTATCTAATGATGTTTTGAAAGGGAATGAATCACCAGCGGCAAAGGAAATTGGTACTGGCATTAGCAGTTGAAAGAAAATTGAGAAAATTACAATCAAAGAAATCTTGTGCTGAAATGTTTTTAATGAAAGGTGTTTGTTTGAGATCATCTTACCTCCTGAATTAATATTGAGTTATTTTTTTACACATGGACGTAATTATAACATTATATATAGAAATATAATATTACAAATGCATTACAAATTCACAAAAGTGAAGGAAAACGCTTATGTTAATGAATTTCATATGATAATTTTATATAAAAAAAGAGTAAAATTCATTTATCTGAAAATATATGGACTAAATATATTGAAAAAATGAAAAATTAAAAAATCTTGAATATATAATAAAGAGTGAGTTATAATTGAATTATTATATAGTGTGGATTTAGTTAGGAGAAGTAATATGGATACAAAAGATATAGAAGAAATGATTTCGAGAATGAAAAGTGAAAGTTCAACTGAAAAATTCAAGCCAAAACAATTTGAATCATTTAGAAATAATCAAAAAAACTTCCAATATGATTATGAGGAAGATTTTTATGAACCAAGAGATTTTTATAATGATTATGAATAAAAACACCTTGCAATTATAATGCGATTGTGTTAAAATATGTGGGTATGAGATTTACGCAATTTGCGAGGGAATGAAAATTTCTGTTCTCATCTTTCTGCTCGTAATGAGCCGTATAGTCCAAAGGGAGGTGAAAGAGTAATGAGAAATTATGAATTAGTTTATGTACTAAGACCAAATCTTGATGATGAGGCAAAAACAGCTGTACTTGACAAAGTAAAGGCAATAGTTGAAACATCTGGAGAAGTTGAGAAAGTTGATGTATGGGGAGTAAGAAGACTTGCATACGAAATACAAAAGCTTAACGAAGGTTTCTACGTATTAGTAAGCTTCAAAGCAGGCGCAGACCTACCTAAAGAGCTTGATAGAAATCTAAAAATCAATGACGCAGTAATCCGTCATATGATAGTAAACCTAGATGAGAAATAAGAGGTAAAACTATGAACGTTGCAATCTTAATAGGAAGACTAACAAAGGATCCAGAGCTAAGGTACATTCCTTCTACTGGAAAGGCCGTAGCTACGTTTGCAATAGCAGTAGATAGACCTTTTACTACTAAGGATGGCCAGAAACAAGCTGATTTTTTCAACATAGTAGTATGGGGGAAAATTGCAGAAAACTGTGCAAACTACCTTGCAAAAGGAAGAATGGTGGGCATTAAAGGTCAAATCCAAAACAGAAGTTACGATACTCAATCAGGTGAGAAGAGATATGTAACTGAAATAATTGCTGATACAGTTCAGTTCTTGGAGAAGGCGCAAGCGCAAGCCCCAAGAAATGATTTTAGTCAAGGATTTTCAAGTAATGATTCTAATGTATTTGAACCATCTGGTTTTGGGAATGCTGAGTCATTCTCGCCAAAAGGCTTAGATGATGAAGGCTATAGAGCACTTGAAGATGATGACGTACCATTTTAAGAAGGAGGGAAAGTCATGGCAGCACAAAGAGGCATGAAAAGAAGAAGAAAAAAAGTTGATCCATTTGCAGGCGACAAAATAAACATGATCGATTATAAGGATGTAGCACTTCTTAAGAAGTATATCTCTGAAAGAGGAAAAATACTTCCAAGAAGAGTATCTGGAACATCTGCAAAAGCTCAAAGAAAACTTACAGTAGCTATTAAAAGAGCTAGAAACCTAGCACTTTTACCATACTCAGTAGAATAATTAATGATTTTTAGGCACAATGTTTACATTGTGCCTTTTGATTATTCACATGAAAAATGGGTATAATAAAAATTGTTATTAATTATGTTTTAACAAAAAAAGAAGAGAGGTAAATACCTATGAAAATTAGAAATTTTACTTTCGGGAAATTTGACATAAGGCAGATAGGAGCAATTATAGGGATAGCTGCCATTTTACTTATATTTAGCTTTTTTGGAACTACGATAAATTTTTTAGTAGATTTAAGTTGGTTTAAAGAAGTTGGATATACAGATACTTTTATAAAAATGATGTTTTCAAAACTTGTAGTAGGGATACCGATATTTATTTTATCGTATGTATTTTTGACTATATATTTAAATCGTCTAAAGAAAAAATATTTTGAGACAGTAGATACTGTTCTAGATGAAACGCATGAGAAGCTTTCTAATAGGATAAAGAATATAGCAGTTATTATAATATCTATATTATTTGCATTTTCAATATCGACTGTATTTTGGATGGATATCCTTAAATTTGCTAATAGTACTAAGTTTGGGGTTGAGGATCCAATATTTAATAAAGATATATCCTTTTATGTATTCAAACTTCCGCTTATAAACAATATGTTTGTGGTGCTTCTTAATGCGATGGTATCACTTGTAATTATAACAGTGGTTTATTTGGCGGTACTGTTGGGACAAAATCCTCCAGTTGGCCAAGAATACAACGGAACAGCTGATAATATAAGAGATATGTATCCTGGCCTTAAAACTCAAGAATCTAGAAATAAACTAATAGATTTAGGGCTTTCTATAATCCTTAAGATAGGTGTAATATTTTTTATAGTGTTAGCTCTAAAAAATATACTTTCGACATATCAACTTCTTTATTCAAGTAGAGGCGCTATTTTTGGAGCCGGGTATACAGATGTAAAGATTACACTTTGGGTGTATAGAGCGAAAGCTTTAGTTTCTTTCATCGTAGCCATAGTGCTTTTATTGGGTAAGAAGAGTATAGATAAGAAGAAATTAGCGCTTGGCGGTATATCGGCACTTGTAATAGTAACGCTTATAGGTACAGGAGCTGAAATGGCAGTGCAGAGCTTTATAGTTACGCCAGACGAGCTTGCTAAAGAAAGACCTTACATTGAAAACACAATAAAATATACAAATATGGCCTATGGACTAGATAATGTAGAAATAAGAGATTATCCAGTTTCTCAGAATCTTACTGTAGATGATATTATTAAAAATAAAGAAACTATATCAAATATAAGTCTTAATGACTATAGACCTACAAAAGAAGCATTTACGCAGCTTCAGGGACTTAGAGGTTACTATAGCTTTAATGATGTGGATATAGATAGATATGTGCTTGATGGCAAACTTACTCAGGTATTTCTTTCTATAAGAGAAATTGATAAGACGAAGTTAGAGTCAAATGCACAAACATGGATAAATACAAAGTTAAAATATACACATGGTTACGGAGCAGCGGTAGCGCCGGTAAATCAGCTGAATCCATCGGGACAGCCTAACATGATTGTGAAAGACGTTCCAGTTGTTTCGGTTGAGCCGGAGCTAGAACTTAAAAAACCACAGGTTTATTTTGGAGAACTTACAAATGACTATGTTATAGTAAATACTAGCGAACTTGAATTTGATTATCCAAAAGGCGAATCAAATGAAATGACTACTTATGATGGTCAGGCTGGGATAAAACTTAATTTTATGAATAGACTTATGTTTGCGATAAAAGAAAGAGATATGAAACTTTTAATTGCAAGCGGTATTAATTCAGATTCAAAAGTATTAATAAATAGAAATGTAAAAGCTAGAGTAAAGAAAATCGCTCCATTTATAACGTTTGATGAAAATCCATATGCTATTATAGAAAATGGCAAGATATACTATATAATAGATGGATATACAAATACTGAGTATTATCCTTACTCTGAACCTATAAATAATCAAAGTAGAGTAAACTATGTAAGAAACTCAGTTAAAGCTGTAGTAGATGCATATGATGGTACAGTATCTTTTTATATGGCAGACACAGAAGATCCTATCATTAAAACTTATTCAAAAATATTCCCAGGGCTACTTCAACCTATGAAAGAGATGCCTGAATTTATAAAGAAACATGTGAGATATCCTCAATTTATATTTGATATTCAGGCTAAAATGTATGCAACTTATCATATGAAGAACCCTGATGTTTTCTATAATAGAGAAGATAAGTGGGATATTCCTATAGAAACATATGGTGGAGAAGCGGTTCAAATGGAATCACTTTATTTCACATTCAAACTTCCTGGAGAAAAAGAGGCTGAATTTGTGCTAAGTGTACCATATACGCCTAAGCAAAGACAGAATATGACAGCCTTCATGGTTGCTAGGAATGATGGGGAGGACTATGGAAAGATTGTACTTTACAGATTCCCTAAAGATAAAACTATAATAGGTCCGCAACAGATGGAAGCTAAAATTAATAACAATGATATAATTTCCAAAGACCTTTCTCTTTGGGATAGCAGGGGCTCTCAGGTAATAAGAGGTCACATATTAACAATTCCGATAGAAAGTTCTATATTATATGTGGAGCCACTTTATATAAGAGCGGAATCAGAAAATGCTATACCAGAGGTTAAACGTATTATAGTAGGTTACAAAGATCAAGTTGTAATGGAAGAAAGTCTTGATAAAGCCTTAGAAAAAATATTTGGAAGAGCTGAAAATACAGATGAAGCACTTGCAGGAAGTGTAGTTGATGAAAATGGAAATCCAGTAGAACTTACAGGGGATTCTCAAGGGGGGAAACCTTCAAATAATAATACTATAACTTATGCAAATCAATTATTTGAAGAAGCTCAAGCCGCACTTAAAAAAGGCTCTTTAAGTGAGTATGAAGCTAAAATAAATCAGCTTGGAAATGTTTTAAAGCAACTTAATTAATCAGCTTGAAAATGTATATTAGTTTAGAAAGCAAGTTTATACTTGCTTTCTTTATTTGGTTTAAAACTATTTTTAAAATAGACAATATATAGTATAATAGTCTAAGTAAAATAGATATGAGAGTTTTAGCAAAAGACTAAAATTCTGGAGGTAAAATGAAAAAAATAGCTGTGATAACAGATACCAGTTGTGATATACCAGATGAGGTAGCTAAGAAGTATAGAATAAGATTTCTGCCTATGCAAGTGGTTTACAAAGACAGGACATTTAAAGACAGAGTAGATATAACGACGGATTATGTATATGATAATTTAGATAAAGAAGTACCTAGATCATCACTTCCGCTAACGGCTGATGTTATGGAGCTTCTTGAAAAATTAAAGAGTGAGGATGTTACGCATATAATAGCGATAACAGTTTCTTCATGTCTAAGTGGAACCTACAATGCCCTTAGAAATATTATGGATGAATACACAGATATATTTAAATTTGAAATAATAGATTCTAAATTAATATCAATGGCAATGGGGTTTTCTGTTATAGAAGCTGCTAAAATAGCTTTTTCTACAGGAGATTTTGAAAAAGCGGTAAACAAAGCTAAATATGTACTTGAAAGAAGTAGAGGCTACTTTACGGTAGATAACCTTAAATATTTGGTGCAAGGTGGAAGAATAAGTAGCTTTGAAGGTACTTTAGGAAAAATTCTAGATATAAGGCCCATAATTGGAGTTGATAAAGATGGAAAATATTATGCGGCTGGAAAAATAAGAGGAAGAAAAAAATCGTTACAGACTATGATGGAACTCGCATTAAAGGATGTAGAAAATAAGAAAAATATAAAATTTGCATCTATGCATGGAAGATCATTGGATGATGCAAAACGACAGTATGATGTTTTTAAGTCTCTCGAAAACTCGTCAGAAGAAGATGCATATATAATAAATGTAGGACCGATGATGGCAGGACATTCTGGGCCTGGAACAGTAGGGATTTGCGTAAGTTGGGAGGATTAAAATGCAAAAAATTGGAATATTGACAGATACTACAAGTGATTTGGATTTAAATATTCAAGATGGAGGAAGCGTTAAGGTAATACCTCTTCAAGTAATATTTAATGATGGAAGAACTTTTAGAGATAAATATGATATAAGCTATGTAGAATGTATGGATTCATTAGATGAGTTTGACACAAAAACATCACTTCCGATAGCAGCAGAAGCAGTAAGAGCTTTAGATTATTTTGTAGAAAATGGATACACGCATATAATCGTAATGACTATATCTCAAAATTTAAGTGGAACTTACAATATGATTAAAACTGTTTCAGAGGATTATGCGGATAAGCTTACTATAGCAAATATAGATACAAAATCAGTAGCTTATGGAATCGGTTATGTAGTAGAAGAATCATTAAAACGCATTGGAAGAGGCGATGATTTTGAGAATATTGTAGAGTTTGCAGAAAAATCATTTTTAAATCAGGAGATAAATTTTGCGGTTGAAACGCTTAAGTACCTTATAAAAGGGGGACGAGTAAGCAAGATTTCAGGAACGATAGGTGAAGCACTAGACATTAAACCTATAATAAATATGAACAAAGAGGGAAGACTTATTCCTGTAGATAAAGTAAGAGGAAGAAAAAAATCTATTTTAAAAATTGAAGAAATAACTAGAAATATTTCTAAAATACATGATGTTAAAAAGATATATATAGCACATGGAAATAAAATAGAAGATGCAGAAAATCTTAGAGATAGAATAGCTGATTTAGTGGAAGATGAGATAGGGATAGTGGATTTAGGAACTCTAGTTTCGGTTCATGCAGGACCAGGAGTACTAGGTACTATTTGTATTTGGGAATAATTTTTCAGAAAAAGGAGATTTTATGAACGAATTTGCAATTATATTGATGAAAAAAGATAAAGAAAATGTTATAATAGAAGAAGTTGCGACTTTAGATATAGGAGTTTTGGCAGAATATATAAATAGCATATTTATAAAAGATAATAATGGGGAAGAATACCTGAGTGTTCAACTTAGCACAAAAGCTGGAGTTGAAGATTGGGAGTATACTGCTATATATGACTATTATGAAGATGTAAAAGTTTTAGAATTTTTGAAGTCAAAAGGTAAGGAAGATGCACTAGTATCCGCATGTGAAGAAGAATTTAATCCTACATGGGAATTCACATTTAAGCTTACTGAAGACATAGAAGAACTTGAAGCGTTGTTAAAAGAAATTATTCAGGTTCATCAAGCAGAGTTACAAGATGTTTTTCTTGAGATAAAAGATAAAGAAGAAGAATATCTGTAATATATAAAATTAGTGTTTACTTGGTCCCACTAATAAAAAAACAAGAAAGGTAGAAAGAAAAATGAAAAACCAAAAAACAAAATGGCTGGTCTATACGGCAGTCGTAGCTGCACTTTATGCAGCACTAACAATTTCGATGGCACCAATAAGCTACGGTGCTATTCAGCTTAGAATTCCAGAGGTACTTACTCTTCTGGCATTTGTAAATCCGCAGTTTGCACCAGGACTTATAATTGGATGTTTTATCGCAAATTTATTTAGTCCATTTGGAATGATCGACGCATTGATAGGGACCCTTGCTACAGCGATAGCAGTTTATTCAATGAGATATGCCAAAAATATGTGGATGGCTTCCCTTACCCCAACTATAGCAAATGGAATAATAGTTGGAATAGAAGTAGCTGTATTATGCAGCCTTCCGATACTTGAAACTATGATGTATGTTGCACTTGGAGAGTTTATTGTAGTAACAGTTGTAGGAGTTCCGGTATTTAAGGTGATATCTAAGAAAATTCAAAAGTATGTAGAAGGCACCCCTGCTTAAAGCATATAAGAAAGAAGCGCTATACTCTTAAATTATTTAGGAGAATAGCGCTTTTTCCTTTATTAAAAATTTTTTTAGTCAAGCATAGATAGAATTTCTTCTTTACTTTTTGGATATATTTTTTCGGATACTAGTTCTCCGTTCTTAAATACTATAATTGTAGGAATAGTCATAACACGATACTTTCTAGCAAGGGGTTTATTTCCATCTACATTTACTTTACAAACTTTAACACTTCCTTGTAATTCATCAAATAGCTCGTCAATCATAGGGATAACCTCTTGGCAAGGTCCACACCAAGGTGCCCAAAAATCAACTATAACAGGAAGATCTGATTTTAATACTTCTTCTTCAAAATTATCTACAGTTAACTCTATTGCTGCCATAAATATCTCCTTTCGAAAATCCATAAATAAATTAAATTTTTAAGCTTTTATTCCATCGACAAGCAGGCAAATGGATTCAAAATATTTCTGATTATCTCTGCTTGTATCTATATAGGTATGCAGTATTATAGACTGAGCAAGTCCAAATATTGCAATAGACATAGATTCTGGATCACATTTTTTTATTTCTCCATTATATATACCACTTTCCACAACTTGGAAAAACATATCTTGAACACTTAAATAGAAAAATTTAAATTTATTTTCAAATACAGTGTTATTTTCCTTTAAGAACATTAATACTTTTGCAAGTTGAAAGAATCTTTGAGAGTCTGCTTTAGAGTCAAATACGAATACAGAAAGCATTTCTTTTAATTTTTCGGTAGAAGAAAAATTTTCTTTTGTCATTATTGAGTCTAAGCGAGATACTAATTCAGAAAAGAATGATATCGAAACCTCGTAGAATATCTCTTCCTTGTTTTTGAAGTATTGATATATTGTGCTTCTGCCCATATGACATAACTTTGCTATATCTAAAAGCGTGGTATTGCTATATCCTTTATCTAAAAAAACCTGAGTTGCAGATCTATAAATTTCTTGTTTTTTTTGCTGAACATCAACTATTTTTGGCATTTGTACCTCCTGTATAAACAATGTTTTTAATAAACAGTATATATACTATAATATAATTTTTTTTTGATTATGTCAAATTATTAAGCTATTTATTTTAGATACAAACAAAAAACAAGTTTTCTCCAGATAACCTTATTTATACCACAATTATATTGTAAAATATGGTATAATTAAAAATGAATTTATTCTGAGAGGAGAAGAGGATGTCTAACCGTAAATCAAAAAAGGCTAGTCCTAATCAAATTATAAATGAAAGCAGACAAAATAACAATACACCAAAGACGAAAATGAATGAAAGTGTCAATATAAAAATTAAAAACATTAAAGAAAAAATTAGAGGAATAAAATATAAAGAATTTTTTAGTAAGCACAATAAAACTCTGATTATAGCTGCAGCAGCATTGGTTGTAGCGGCAGGAGCATATATTGTTTACTATTCAAATATGCCGGTACTTAAAGAAACTCATAGTAAGGAAATAAAAGGGGTGCTAGCATCTTATGATGCAGAGCTTCATCCGTTTGAGATTCTTTCATCAGATAGAAATCGCCTATCTGAAGCTAAGGGAAAGCCTACGTCTAAAGGAGACGGAAAGACAGATGAAACTAAATTTGTAGTGTATACATTTGAGTGGTTTGGAAAGCCAAGAGAAACTATATTATATTATGATAAACAGCAACGCTTTACTAGAATAAAGCTTAAAATCGGGAATGAAAGTTCAACTACTTTAAATGAAAAATTGACTACACTACTGGGACCTCCAGTTGAAAATAATGATCCAACAGTAAAAGGCGGACATGCAATTTGGGTTAGAGACTCAGTTCAATATAAGCTTATTCATCATGGAGGATATGCAACAGTTGAAATGAAACTTTCAAGGTATGAAAACACGGCAAATCTAAAAGTTGGGAAAAATCCGCTAGTTATTCAAAAATTATATAAGCAGGATACTAATAAGGATCAAAAAATGGAAAGTATAATGCTTTTAGGAAATAAAAAAGATCAATTTTCAACTAACTATAACTATCTACATCTAATTTTATGGGATGGCAAGGCTTATTCTATTCGTATGCCTGCGAACATGGATGGGGGAGCGTACCCACAGCTTGAAGTCAAAGATCTTGATGGAGATGGGAAAGATGAAATAATAGTATCTAGTGACAATAATGATGTTGTTAAGAACTATAATGTATTTAAATTTAATGGACAAAAGCTAGAACAGACATATAGTGGCCATGATGAGCCAGATGTTAAAAATAAGGAGAAGTAATGGATAAGAATACCATATCAAAATTAAATTTATTTTTGAGCGGTTTAGAAAATAGATATGATACTCAAAATGAATTTTTTAAAGAATGTATAATAAATTTTAAATCAGGAACAAAATTATTTACTGGAAAGTATAGCGGAGAAGAAATATACTGGAACAATGAAAGCAGATCAGTTAACTTTTCGGATGCAGTTAAGCTTATTCTTGAAGAAGCTAAGAAGTTTGATAGTTTAGAGCTTATATACAAAGAGCGAGGCACGAATGTAATAATAACGGCAGATGGTAAAAATGTTAATATAAAATACGAAGAACCAAAAGTTGAAGCTGAAACAGCAGTTACAAGTAAGCGAAATTATTTTGTAAAGGCATCTAAAGCGCCGGAGTTATTAAAAGAAATTGGGATAATGACAAAAGATGGCAAAGTAAAAAATGATATGATAAGAAAATACAATCAGATAGACCATTTCATTGAAGTTGTAGAACCGATTTTAAATAAGCTTGAAAAAAAAGACAATATAACCATAATGGATTGTGCGTGTGGGAAGAGTTATCTTACTTTTGTTTTAAACTACTATATAAAAGAAGTTATGAAAAAGAATTGCTACTTTATAGGGATTGACTATTCTGAAAATGTAATCGAAAGTTCTAAAGAAAGGGCAATTCGATTAGGTTATAAAAATATGGAGTTTATTCAAGAAGACCTAAGAACATATATGCCGGAAAGAAAAATTGACATGGTGGTTAGTCTTCATGCATGTGATATAGCTACAGATTATGCAATTTCAGCGGCTATAAGAGCGAAGGCGGAAAGTATAGTTGTAGTTCCTTGTTGTCATAAGGAACTATTAGAACAAATTGATAGTGAAACGTTAAGACCACTTTATAAGCAAAGTATTTTTAAGGCTAGATTTAATGATCTGCTTACAGACTCACTTAGAAGTTTATTCATAGAATCTAATGGTTATGAGGTATCAGCACTTGAATATATATCGCCACTTGATACGCCTAAAAACCTTATGATAAGAGCGATTAGAACTTCAGATGAAAACCTAGAAGCAAGACAGGAATATGAAAATATAAAGAAATACTTTAGCGTAAAACCTACAATGGAATATTATGTGTATTAAGGATGGATTATTAGATGAAGAAATATAACATAGGCATAGATATAGATGGAACTTTGACTTACTCAGGATATTTTCTGCCATATCTAAATGAATATTTTGGCAAAGATGTGGGATATGAAGATCTTATAAAATATGATTTTAGAGATATATATGATGTTACAGATGAAGAAATAAATACTTTTTTTCATAGTGAGGGAAGAAATTTAATATTTAAAGTAGATATATTAGATGGAGCTAGAGAAACGGTACTTGAGTTAGCTGAAAAGCATAATGTATGGATAATAACGGCTAGAAAACCAGAAACTCATGATAGAACAAAACTTTGGCTTGAGGAAAATGGGCTTGGAAATATAGAACTTATAACATTAGGAACACCTGATAAATTAGGTAAAGCTAGAGAACTTGGATGTGAAATATTTATTGAAGACCATCCAGAGGCTTCTGTAGATATTGCAGAAGCGGGGATAAAACTTTATTTAGTCGATGCACCTTACAACCAGGACTCAAATCACGAGAATATAGTAAGAGTAAAGGATTGGGATGAGATAAGAACTATTTTTAAGGAAGAAGGAATTTTATAATGCTTTTTAAGCTATTTAAAATATTTTTTAAAATAGGAATGTTTACGTTAGGAGGAGGCTATGCAATGCTTCCTCTTATAGAAAAAGAAGTAGTAGATAAAGAAGGTATGATAACAAGCGAAGAATACTATGATATTATAGCCATATCAAGCAGCCTGCCAGGGGCAGTAGCTATAAATTGCAGTATATTTGTGGGATACAAGCTTAGAAAATTTTCTGGGGCATTAGTCTCAGCTATGGGCGCAATTCTTCCTGCATTTTTAGCAATAGTTATCGTAGCTTCATTTTTTTACAAAATTTCCGATATGGAAACGGTTAAGTGGATATTTAAGGGGATAAGACCATCTGTAGTAGTCTTGATATCATTTAGTCTTATAAAAATAGTAAAAAATACAGATTTTTCAGGGCTTAGAAAACTAATAGCATTAATAGCATTAATACTATTGATACTTAATGTATCTAGTTTTTTTGTGGTTTTAGGAGCAGGAATAACAGGATTTTTCTTGAAAGGCGGTGGAAAGGTTGCTGATTAAACTATTTCTAAGCTTTCTTAAGGTGGGTGCCATAAGTTTTGGCGGCGGGTATGCGGTAATTGCTATGATTCAACAAGAAATAGTTGAAAAATATGGAATTATAAATAATCATGAATTTATAGATATGGTGGCACTATCTGAAATGACACCAGGACCGCTGGCTATAAATGCATCTACCTTCGTAGGTATGAAAAAATATGGAATAATAGGGGCACTTGTAGCTACTATAGGAGTTGTTACAATTCCAGTTGTCGCATCGCTTATCATGGCTAAATACTATCAAAGTGAATCTAAGAAAAATATAATGGATAAGTTTTTATATGGTATAAGACCATGTATAGTGCCTATAATATTTTTAGCAGTAATAAAATTACTGCCCATGTCATTTGTAGACGCAGGCAGTATAATAATAGCTGTAATAGTAGCACTTATATATAAATTTAAAAAAATATCTCCAATATATATTATAATTATTGGTGGAACATTGGGTTATATTTACTATGGCTTTATAGCTATATAAACTGAATTTAGATTATGAATTCACCTTACATCCTACCCTTAACTTATATCAAGATAGTTTTTAGATTGATATAATTCATTTTCTCTCATATATTTTTGGATTCCATTTAGTACATACCTTTTGTTGAGAATCCATTTAGGAGCGAGAAGACTCTCTTTTTTTCCATCGCCAGTAAGTCTATGAATTACTATATTTGAAGGAATATAGGTTAAAAGGTTGCTCACAAGTTCTATATATTCATCTGCAGTTCTTAAATAGAATGATTCAGAAAGATAATTTTTTTCTAAGTCAGTTGAATGAAGGACATTTAGCATTTGAAGTTTAATTCCCCATACTCCCAAATTTGAAACATATTCAAGACTATCACGCATATCGTTAAAGGTTTCCCCTGGAAGATTTAGAATAAGATGAGACACTGTTTTTATTTTTCTAAAATTTAAGTTTTCCATAGCTTTATCAAATGTTTTTAGTGGATATCCTCTTCTTATAAAATCTGCTGTTTTTTCATGTATAGATTGAAGGCCAAGTTCGACCCATAAAAATGTTTTAGAATTATACTCCTCAAGAAGGGCTAATACATCTTCGCTTAAACAGTCTGGTCTAGTGGCAATGGCAAGGCCTACAACATTAGGGAATGAAAGCGCTTCGTCATATTTCTTACGTAAATTTTCAATTGAATCATATGTGTTTGTAAAATTTTGGAAATAGGCAATATATTTACTATCAGGCCACTTTGTGTTTAAAAGAGAAACTTGAGATTGCATCTGTTCGTGAATAGGGAGATGTTTATCACCCGCGAACTCTCCAGAACCATGATCTGAACAGAATATGCAGCCGCCATAAGCAATTTTTCCATCTCTATTTGGGCAACTGAAGCCTCCATCTATGGAAAGCTTAACAATTTTGCATCCAAACTTTTTTTTAAGATAAGAATTTAAAGAAAAATATAAATCGCCATTAGTCATAAGACCATCCTTTCTATAATACATTATAATGATATTATATACCCATTATACAACTATTAATACATATTGGACAATAATCTAAGTATTTTTAACTGATGTCAAGTTTTTATTGAAAAAAACATGCAAAAAGCTTGAAAAAATACAAAAAATCTGATATTATCTATATATAACAATATATTAAACGGCGAAAAGAGTGGGAAAAAACCCACTCTTTCGTTTTAGGTTGATGTAATGAGGGAGGCTCGCGAGTGGCAAATAAAACAGAGGAATTAATAGAATCTCTGGTAATGGATGTAATTCCACCTGAATATGAAGTGGTAGATACAGAATACGTTAAAGAAGGATCGCAATATTATCTTAGAATATTTGTAGATAGAAAAGCAGAAGATGAGAAGATATGTCTTGATGACTGTCAAAAAATATCAAGGCTTATAAGTGAGATGCTAGATATAAAGGATCCTATAAAGGACCAATATATGCTTGAGATATCATCTCCAGGAATTGATAGAGCATTAAAGAAAGAAAAAGATTTTAAAAGAGAAGCTGGTAAAGAGGTAGAACTTAAGCTTTACAAACCTTTAGACGGACAAAAAGAATTTGAAGGAAAGCTACTTGCACTTACAGAAGATGACAAGGTGCAACTTGAATATAATAATCAAACTATGGAATTTAATAGAAAAGATATAGCTATAATAAGACTTAAAGTAGTATTTTAATTTAGGAGGTAAGATTACAAATGAACGCTGATTTCATAACAGCACTAAACCAAATAGAGGCAGAAAAAGGAATAAGTAAGGATATATTGATAGAGGCTGTTGAAAATGCACTGGTAAATGCTTACAAGAAAAATTTTGGAGCGACAAACAACGCAAGAGTGGTTGTAAATAGAGAAACTGGAGATATAAAAGTATATACTGCAAAAACTGTAGTAAATAAAAGAGAGATAGATCTTTTAGATGGAGAAATATCGCTTGAAGGAGCTCAAGAAATAAATATGGCTTATGAAATAGGCGATATAGTAGAAGAAGAAGTTACGCCAAGAAACTTTGGAAGAGTAGCTGCTCAAACTGCAAGACAGATGGTAGTTCAAAAGATAAAAGAAGCTAGCAGAGATATAGTTTTTGA
>JBOFWC010000129.1:0-3955 GCA_051653405.1 Proteocatella sp.
ATAATATATCATAGGTTTGTCATATATTGGTAAAAGCTGTTTTGATACTACCATTGTAAGCGGATATAGTCTTGTGCCGCTTCCTCCTGCTAAAATTATTCCCTTCATTTTATAACTCCTTCTATTTATGTAATCTAAAACGCTATTTATTTTAATATTTTTAAATTAGTGTATTTTTCATGTATTTTTTGTCACACATTATTAATTTTACCATATTATAAGTACAGTTACAAACTTTTTATCTGGTTATCCTTTACCCCCTTTACTTAACAAAAAAGCAGACTATTTATTGATTAAAATCAAACAAAGTCTGCTATATAAAACTACTTTCTAATTGAAACAAACTACTAATCTTAGCTCGATTTAAACATTTTTTTTGAGATGTCAATAAAATATTTTTCAACAAACACATACAACATAATACAAAACGGTAAAATTATTATGGTTGATAACCCTAATAATTTTAGATACTTTATAATTAAGTTTTCTGTTTTAGAAATAAAATTTATATTAGCCAATATAGATTGTAATACTAGGTGCCATAAATATATACTGTATCCAGCAACACCCATAATTCTGAGTAGAATATTATTAAAAATCAACTTAACTTTATTTTCACTAAATAGAATTAATATTAGAAACACAGACATAGCCATATAAAAAGATGCATCAAATAAGAAACTAAAATATATGCTATGTGTAACCGACTTTGTGAATCTCCAATAATAATAATTATATCCTAGCATAGCAATTGCTATTGGAATAAAATATACTAATTTGTTAGATATTTTTACGAATTTATCTATTTTATCTTCTGAAAAAATATAATTTTTGCCAATATACATATTAGCAATAATCATTCCTATCGCAAAATTGTCAAAACATCCTAAAATATTATACTCGCTGTAGGTATAATAATTCCAATCAATTCCTGCCATCGAAGGTTTTAATGTCAAGAATACTATAAGCCTGTAAATAGTAACTAAAATAAATGAAATTCCTAAAGGTTTCCATATTTTCTTCCCCACAAAAAATTTATATATAAAAGGAAGTAATATATAAAATTGTACCTCTACTACTAGAGTCCAAGTAACTGGATTTATAGTCTGTAAATTCAATATTTTAAAATTTTGCAAAAAAAACATATTTCCTAATAATATCTTTATTCCATCCGCAGATATAAGCTGGCTATTTATAAGCAATGTATGTACTATTATATAAAAATAATAAGCTGGCAGTATCCTTAGAGCTCTTTTTGTAAAATATTCTTTCAAATCAATTTCAGCCGATGTATAATACGCCTTAGCAAATGGTAAAAACAACAAAAAACCACTTAAAATATAAAATAAATTTACTCCCATATGCCCCCACATTAAAAGTGGCATTATATTATGTCCTAAAACACCTAAAGAACTTGTCCCTATACTTCCCAATACATGGTAAATAAATACCATTAGTACAGCAATTCCTCTTAGTCCATCTAACTCACCAATGTTGTTTTTAGAGATTCCTAACACTTGCTCTATCTTCATCAAATCCTCCCTTATTAGATAATAATTCTAGTCAATCAAACATTATAATAATTTTTTAATATTTGTTCGTTGTAAATTTCTTATTATGATTATATCTTTCATCTATATAAACGTCAAATAATATTTTTACTCTACAAATCTACTCCTAATGTAGCTTTTATAGTTTTAATTTATTCTAATAATCAAATTTATTCTTTAAAATTAATATGAAAAATTAACAGCATAAATAAATTGTAGTGACCATATATTCCCCCGAATGAATTCTGCAGGGGCTGTCGGGAAATAGGCGATAGCCTCACAGAAAAAGAAGGATATACTCTTAATATTTATTTAGGAGAATATCCTTCTTTTTTACGAAATATAAAAAAATGCAAAAAAAAACGACAAAACGAGTTGCCGCTTTCTTCCGTTATATTATAAAATATAACTACCAAATGAATACTTATTATACCCAATTTTTTGAAAAAGGGCAACAGGTTATTAATTTTAATTTTTACAAAATAGGTTTATCTCCCGACGATCCAGTCTATACCCTAAAAAATATATTGGAGGATTTCGACTTTTCTAGTCTATTGACTAGATATTCAAACAAGGGAAGAAAAGGATATAATCCTATTATGTTATTTGCTGTATTGCTTTACGCAAATATGAGAGGAATTAGAGCTGTTGACCGCATAGTAGAACTTTGTGAAAGAGATATAGCTTTCATATGGTTAACTCAAGGCGAGAAGCCTCAAAGAGATACTTTTTATTCATTTCTAAATGATAAATTAACAAAAGAAATTCTTGATGACCTTCATTATCAATTTATAAAAATATTGAAAGAGAAAGGTCTAGTTAGCTTGAAAACTTTATTTATAGATGGAACCAAAATCGAAGCAAATGCTAATAGATACACATTTGTATGGCGTGGAACTGTAAATTATCATTTAGCTGGATTATTAGAAAATATAGATAAAGTTTATTTAAGGTATAATCAATTTTTAGAATCTCAAAATTATGATGTAACTTATAAAATACAAAAAGAAACAATGTTTATTGTTGAAGGAATTGAAAGAGTTAAATCAATCATCTCTAAAAATAAGAGTAGAAAATCTTTAAACTTAGAAAAAATTTCAAACAACTCAATAATTAAAATTGATAATATATATCCATTGAAATTAATAGAGCTTAAGGCAAACTTAACTCGTATTGCTAACGCAGAAAATATTCTATTTGTTCATTCAAAAGGTAAACGAAAAAGCGAACTTCAAAAAATATATGAAGAAATTGAAGAAGTTTTAAAAAGACTTGTTAAATACAAAAAATATTTTGAAGTTATGGGATCTGATAGAAATAGTTTTTCTAAAACAGATATTGAAGCAACTTTTATGCGTATGAAAGATGATCATATGCAAAACGGACAATTAAAACCTGCTTACAATGTTCAAATTGCTGTTGAAAATTATTTTCTTATCCATACATACGTTAGTAATGATAGGACAGACTATAACACACTTATACCTTTACTTGAAAAACATAAGTCTAATCTTGGCAGTTTTCCTGATGAAGTCACTGCGGACAGTGGCTATTCCAGTGAACAAAACTTACTTTTTCTAAAAGAAAACAATATAAACTCATATATAAAGCTTCAAATGCATGAGAAAATGAAAACTAGAGCCTACAAAAAAGATATTGGTAAATTCTATAATATGGAAAAAGTTACTACAGATAAAGAAACTTATTTTATTTGTAAAAATAGCCGAAGGCTTAACTATCAAAGATCAGAGTATAGAAACATTAATGGATACAGAAGAAATTTTGAAGTATACACTTGTGAAAATTGTAGTGGCTGCGAGTTTAAATCACAATGTTTGTATAAATACAATCTGGAAAAAGACATTAATAAAAATAAGTCTATGAAAATAAATTCACTCTGGGAAACTTTAAAATTAGAATCTCATAATAACATTCAAAGTGAAAAAGGCATATTATATCGCCAAATACGTTCAATTCAGACAGAAGGACACTTTGGAGATATTAAAGAAAATGATAATTTTAGAAGGTTTAATCATCGCAGTGCCGAAAAAGTATATAAAGAATTTCTTTTATATGCCGTAGGCAGAAATCTTAATAAATATCATCGCTTTTTAAAAGAAACAATCAAAAAATATGAAGCTAAAATAGCCTAATCCTATCGGATTGTATAAGTCAATCTTAAAATAAGCTTTGGCTTTTTTGTAATGCAAAAAAATATTTTAACCATAAAAAAATCTTAGATTATTTTTAAAAACACCTTTTTTATGAGTGTTGAATAATCTAAGATTTTAATTTTTGGATTTTAGCTGTCAAAAAACTTCATTATCCGACAGCCCCTTTTAATGTTATTAATGTTGTAACACATTGCATCTATCTTAATTTTGCATTGCATTCAATTTCAAGCT
>JBOFWC010000130.1:0-2324 GCA_051653405.1 Proteocatella sp.
TAGCACGATCTCCAATTGTATAAAGTGATAACTGAAGCTTATTTCTATAGCATTCAGCTACAAACTCATTTAGCTCAGTTTGAGTATATCTAAGGCTGCCCATAGTACCAGGACAATCTGCATATTCAAACGAAAGGGCTGCAGTTCTAGCCCCCATAGTCCCATCTACATAGAGACTTCCTCCGACACGATTCAAGTTATTACGCTTAACTTTTTCTAAATCTAAAGATTGGTAAAACAGTACCATGTCTACTGGAAATTCGCTCTCATAATCGAGAATAAAGTTTGCATCCTTATCACTGTACATATATCCGCCTTCCATTGCATTAAGCGTAGTGATTCCAGTGGCAAGAATAGAGGGGATAATACTAGATACAACTTCTTTTCTGTATTTGTCAGTAATAGCATCTAAAATACTTTTCCTCAGTACCGCATTTGCTTTTCCTCTTATAATCCCAGTTGCCACATCATTGCTGTCTTTCTCAACCCCCTCCATATTAAAGGGGATCTTGTAATACAAAAGCCCATATGTATTTAACATACTTACCTGATAATCTAGGCAACTTATCCAAACAGGCATATTATTGCAATACTGATCAAGCACAAGGCGGTCTGGAAACTTTTTTTCTTCAAGCTGCTCTATTTGAAGGCCTATACCAGTTATGCTTTTAGAAGCAGTTTTAGAGGTGTTTTTAGAAATCGCCTCCCTGACATGCACTCCAATATCCTCAAAGCTTTTAACCTTGCTCAAATCCATACTTTTAGCATTTAAAGCAGTTTGAACAACATGGAAATGGCTGTCAATAAATCCTGGAAGCACAGAATTTCCATTGGCATCAATTACAACGGTATCTTCGCCAATAAGATTGTTTTCTTCTCCGCTAAGCCCTAATGAAAGAATGTTTTTACCGTTTATAGCAACCCAGTCTGCTATAAAACCATCTTTCATAGTAAGGCACTTTGCATTTTTTATTAATATATCTGCTTTCAATTTATTTCCTCCAGCCATTTCATATTGTTAAATCAAATTATCATGTTAAAAATTAGAATACTCTTTTTCCGGCAACATAGGTTTGAGCTACCTTAATATCCTTTAGATCCGCCTCATTTGACTTAAACGGATCAGAATCAAGGACTACTAAATCTGCAAATTTTCCGATTTCAAGTGTTCCCAAAACAGCTTGCTGTCCAGTAGCATAATGAACATTCTTAGTAAAAACTTCAATAGCTTCATAAACAGATAGTTTTTCCTTAGGATAATATCCTCCAAAAGGAAGCCCATCCTTATCTGCACGAGCTACAGCGGCATATATTCCCATCATAGGATCAAAAGTTTCTACAGGACAATCAGAGCCTCCAGTTTGAATAAGCCCCGCATCCTTATGAGTTTTCCAGGTATACGAGCTCTTAACTCTTTCTTTTCCGATTCGTTCCTCAACCCAGCGATAATCCGTACATAGGAATATCGGCTGAATATCAAGCACTACAGGAAGCTTTTTCATTCTATCTAAAAGCGAATCATTTATCATTTGAACATGAATTATTCTAAATGGAAGACGGTTTGAAATTTCCTCTTCAGTCATACCATTTTTTCTTAAAATTTCAAGGGTCTGTTCAATAGCAGTTAAGGTCATGTCTAGGGCACGATCTCCAATGGCATGAATCGCAGGTTGAATCCCACTGCTATAAGCATTTAATACCTTTGCAGTAAACTCATTTTGAGAATAGAGCACAAACCCTTTCTCAGCAGGAGCATCGTCATAAGGCTCATAAAGTGCTGCGGATCTAGAACCTAAGGATCCATCAGAAAAAATCTTGTAGCCGCCAAGTTGAGCAAGTCTATATGGATCTGTTTTTTGACTTTCAGTATGAAATTCTGGCTTAAAAAGTTCGTCCATATATACGGTAACTCTTACAGGAAGCTCTCCTAAGCGGTCAAGTTCTCTGTATGTGTTTATGTCCTCGTTGTACTGCCAAATCCTAGCAGCATAGGTATGAATTGTCGTAACTCCCTTAGAAGACATATCCTTAAATACTTCAAGCATAATTTTTTTCTTCTCAGCTTCATCCAAAAGGGGATCAGGCATAATGTCATCAAATACCCTAGTGCTCTGTTCCTTTAAGATTCCATTAGGATGGCCATCTGCTTCAAATTCAACAATTCCTCCAGAACCAGGATTGTAGCCAGCATTTACACCAGCAAGCTCAAGAGCCGCACTGTTAGCAACGACTGCATGAAGACAGCAGCGTTTTATAACAATAGGGTGCTTAATACTTATTTTATCCAAATCATGTCTTGTTGGGAAGCGGTTTTCGACAAATTT
>JBOFWC010000131.1:0-63943 GCA_051653405.1 Proteocatella sp.
CCTCCAAAGTCTATTACTAATACTTTTTCGTTTTTCATTTTTTATTCTCCTACCTGTGCACTATAGTTTGGTGCTTCTTTAGTAACTGTTATATCATGCGGGTGGCTTTCTTTTAGTCCCGCCGCTGTTATTTTAACAAATTCTGAGTCTTCTATCAACTCTTTTATTGTTTCTGCGCCACAATATCCCATTCCAGCTCTTAGGCCTCCTACTAATTGGAATACCATATCGCCAACTTCTCCTTTGTAAGCAACCATTCCTTCTACGCCTTCTGGTACAAGCTTTTTAGAGTCTTTTTGGAAGTATCTGTCTTTTGAACCTTTTTCCATTGCTGCAAGGGAACCCATTCCTCTATATGATTTGAATGATCTTCCTTTATATATTATTGTTTCTCCTGGTGATTCTTTTGTGCCTGCAAGCATTGATCCAAGCATTACTGCTGAGCCTCCTGCTGCTATAGCTTTTACTATATCTCCTGAGTATTTGATTCCACCGTCTGCAATTATTGGTGTACCTGTTTTTTGTGCTTCTTCGTAGCAGTCCATAACTGCTGTTATCTGAGGTACGCCTACTCCTGCAACTACTCTTGTAGTACAAATTGATCCTGGGCCTATTCCTACTTTTACGCAGTCTGCACCAGCTTCGATAAGTGCTCTTGTAGCTTTTTTAGTTGCTACATTTCCTGCTATTATTTGAAGCTCTGGATAATTTTCTTTTGCTCTTCTTACGCCTTCTATTACGCCTTTTGAATGACCATGAGCTGTATCTATTACTATTACGTCTACTTTTGAAGCTACAAGGGCATCTATTCTATCAAACATATCGTCTGTAACGCCTACTGCGGCTCCGCAAAGAAGTCTTCCGTTTTCATCTGTTGCTGAATCTGGGAACATTATTCTTTTTTCTATATCTTTTATAGTTATAAGTCCCTTTAATTTGTTATCTGCATCCACTATTGGAAGTTTTTCGATTTTATTTTTCCTTAGAATTTCTTGAGCCTCTGTAAGTGAAACTCCTTCTCTTGCTGTTATAAGATTTTTTGAAGTCATTGATTCTTCAATTTTTTTGCTGAAGTCTTCTTCAAATCTTATATCTCTGTTTGTTATTATTCCGATAAGTGTATGCTCATCATCTACTATAGGTACACCTGATATTCTAAATCTTCCCATAAGCTGATCTGCTTCTTCTATAGTGTTGTCTTTCTTTAAGCAGAATGGATCTGTTATTACTCCATGCTCTGAACGTTTTACTTTATCAACCTCTGCTGCTTGATTTTCAATAGACATGTTTTTGTGGATTATTCCTATTCCACCTTGTCTTGCAATCGCTATTGCCATCTCATGCTCTGTTACAGTGTCCATTCCTGCACTCATTAATGGAATGTTTAACTTAATTTTCTTAGTTAAATATGTTCCCAGATTTACGTCTTTTGGTAATACGTTTGATTCTTGAGGTACTAATAGTACATCATCGAATGTTAAAGCTTCTTTTAATAACTTTGCCATTACTTGCTCCTTCTATATATTTAATATTAAAAATTGTATAAAAAAACTCACGCAAAAACAGCGTGTGCTTGCGTGAGAAGTACTCAAACAAAGCACTCATAGTCAAAAATTTTGGTTTTTGGTAGAGACACTGACCCATTCTGTCAGCCTATACGAGTGGTTTAGTTTAAAATGTTTATCTATTATTATACAATTTTATTTCAATTATTGCCACAGTTTTTTTCTATTTTTGAAAAATTTTTGTACTTTCCATTATAAGAAGTGGTAAAAAGGGCAGTAATATCACATATTTCAGGAATTCTCCAGAGATTGCACTTACTTCAAATATACTTGATACAAACGGCACTGTTAGAACCATAGCAGTTAATAATACTCCAACCACAACTGCAAGTACCATATATTTATTTGAGAAAAGACCTATTTTAAATATTGGCTGTTTGCTTCTTACATAGAATCCATATGCTAGTCTTGAAAGACAAAGAGTTGAAAATGCCATTGTCTGCGCAGTTTTTACGTCTGCATTTTTTAGGCCTACCATAAAGGCAAATGTAGTTACTAATGAAAGCAGAAGACCTTGCATAAATATTCTACTTAACAGTCCGCCTGCAAATATGCTCTCATTTTTCTTTCTTGGAGGCTCGTTCATAAGCGTTTCATCTGCGGGTTCAAATGCAAGTGCAATTGCTGGTAGTGAGTCTGTTACAAGGTTTATAAATAGCAGGTGCAGTGCTGAGAATGGATTTGGAAGGCCTAAAAGTGCTGCATAAAGTACTGTTAGTATTCCTCCAAGGTTTCCTGAAAGCAGGAACTGAATCGCTCTTTTTATATTTGCATATACGGCTCTTCCTTGTGATACAGCTTCTACTATAGTTGCAAAGTTATCGTCTGCAAGTACCATAGCGGCTGCATCTTTTGAAACATCTGTTCCTGTTATTCCCATTGCTACTCCGATGTCTGCCTGCTTAAGCGCTGGAGCATCGTTTACGCCGTCTCCTGTCATGGCTACTATCTGGCCTCTATTTTGCCAAGCCTCTACGATTCTAATTTTATTTTCTGGGGAAACTCTTGCATAAACGCTTATTTTTTCAAGTTTTTCTTGATATTCTTCTTCACTCATTGCTTCAAACTCAAGGGAATCTATAGCAATATCATATTCTTCCATTATTCCCAGTGATTTAGCGATTGATGATGCAGTTACCTTATGGTCTCCTGTTATCATAATCGTCTTAATTCCTGCTTTTTTAGCTCTTTCTATAGCATCCTTAACTTCTTCTCTAGGTGGGTCTATCATCGCCATGATTCCAACTAGTACATAGTCTTTTTCATCGTCCATATCAAGTTCATCATCTTTATGTTCTGTCATTGCAAATGCAAGTACTCTAAGCCCTTGAGATGAGTAGTAGTGGTTTTTTTCTATAAAAAGTGCTTTTTCTTCTTCTGTTATATCATGAATTTCATTGTTTTTTAATATTCGTGTAGTTCTTCTAAAAAGTACGTCTGGTGCTCCCTTAGTGAATATATAGTCTTTTCCTCTAAAGTTGTGCAGTGTAGACATAAGCTTTCTATCTGAATCAAATGGAAGGTCTGCAAGTCTTTCGTACTTCTTGTTTACTGCTTCTAAGTTCATGCCATTTTTTACTGCAAAGTTTAGAAGCGCCGTCTCTGTAGGGTCTCCAATTTCTTTGCCATCACTTCCTATGCTTGAATCATTTGCAAGTACTGAAAGGCCTACCATTGTTTCTACTGTAGTGTTTTTTTCTACTTCTGAATCGTCTCCATCCATTGTAAAGGTATGAACTACAGTCATCTTATTTTGTGTAAGGGTTCCGGTTTTATCTGAACATATTATCGAAGCGCCTCCAAGCGTTTCTACTGCTGGAAGTTTTTTTACTATTGCATTTTTTGAAGCCATCTTACTTGTGCCTACTGCCATAACAATCGTTACTATTGAAGCAAGTGCTTCTGGGATAGCCGCTACGGCAAGGGCTACGGCAAACATAAATGCATCTATAAATTCTACATTTCTATAAATATTAAGCGCAAATATCGCTATTGATATCAGCGTTATTCCTATTCCAAGTTTTTTACTAAAATCATCAAGTCTTTCTTGAAGTGGAGTTTTTCTTTCTTTAGCACTTTGAATAAGGCTTGCTATTTTACCTATTTCAGTATCCATACCAGTTCCTGTAACTATGAATTTTGCTCGTCCATAGGTAACAAGGCCTGATGAAAACACCATATTTACCATATCGCCAAGCGCCACATCTTGCTTATCTATAGCTTCTGACTGTTTATCCACCGCTGTAGATTCGCCCGTAAGTGAACTCTCTATTACTTGTAAGCTACTTGATTCTATAATTCTTCCATCTGCGGGAATATAGTCTCCTGCATCAAGGGTAACTATATCTCCTACTACAAGCTCTCTTGCTGGAATTTGAACCATTTGAGCATCTCTTATTACTTTTGCAGTAGGTGCTGATAATTTTTTCAAGCTGTTTAATGAGCTTTCAGCTTTCTTCTGCTGAACTACTCCAAGTACTGCATTTAGTATAAGCACTACGCCAATTGTAATTGCACTTTTTTCTTCTCCGAACATGAATGATATAGCTGCAGCTATAATCAGTATAATTATTAAAAAGTCCTTAAATTGTTCGATAAAAAGCTGAAGTGTGCTTTTTTTCTTGCCTTCTTTTAGTTCGTTGTACCCATTTGTTTCGAGTCTTTTTTCTACCTCACTGCTTGAAAGTCCGTTTGTCTGACTCTGTAAATTTTGGATAACTTCTTCTGGTTTTTGATTAAAATAGCTCATATTATCTCCCTTTCTACCATTTCGGATTCTATTTATTTTATAACCAATTTTACATAAAAAAAACTCAAGGACAGCCTAAAAAAGCTATCCTTGAGTCTGGTTATTTAATGTGATGCCAGATTTTTCAACCATGAATGTTGACATCACAACAATGTACAATTGCTAACTACTCCCTCAACGGCTATATCATTATATAATGTTTTTTGAGTTTTGTAAATAGTTTATACTAATTTTAATTGATGGAAAGTTTTCTTTCCTTTTTTGATCATTATTATGCCATCTTTAGCAAGTTCTTGTGAAAGTGCAAATGCAGGATCTGTTATTTTTTCTTCATTAACTTGAATTCCGCCTTGAGTTATAAGTCTTCTTGCCTCACTGTTTGATGGTACAAGTGCAGTTACTTTTAGTGCCTCTATTATAGTCATGCCCTCAAGCTCTGCTGCTGCAATTTCTGTAGTAGGTGCATTTTGGCTTGCTCCGTTTTTATTTGCAAATAGTTCTCTTGCTGCTTGCTGTGCATCTACGGCATCTTTTTCTCCATGAACCATTTTTGTAACTTCAAATGCAAGTACTTCTTTCGCTTGGTTTATTTCTGCGCCTTCTAATGCTCCTAGTCTTCTAACTTCATCCATTGGAAGGAATGTAAGCAGTGCAAGACATTTTTCTACTGAAGCATCTTCTATATTTCTCCAGTATTGGTAGAATTCGTATGGAGATGTTTTTTCTCTATCAAGCCATAGTGCGCCTGCCATAGTTTTTCCCATTTTCTTGCCATCTGATGTTGTAAGAAGGTTAAATGTCATACCGTATGCTTGCTTGCCTTCTTTTCTTCTTATAAGGTCTGTTCCTGATATTATGTTTGACCACTGATCGTCTCCACCAAGCTGCAGCTTACAGTTGTAGTTTTGATTTAATTTTAAGAAGTCATATGACTGCATTATCATGTAGTTAAATTCAAGGAATGTAAGTCCGCCTTCTTTTTCCATTCTTGACTTAAACGCCTCTGCTTGAAGCATTCTATTTACTGTAAACATAGAACCTACTTCTCTTAAGAAAGGAATATACTCTAGTTTTAAAAGCCAATCTGCATTGTTTACTAGAATTGCCTTATCATCTGAAAAGTCAATAAATCTTGAAAGCTGCTCTTTAAATTTTTCTCCATTTGCTTCTATTTGTTCCATAGTAAGCATCTGTCTCATATCAGTTCTTCCTGATGGGTCTCCTACCATAGTAGTTCCTCCACCTATAACTACTATTGGTCTATGACCAGCCATTTGAAGATGTCTCATAGCTACTGCTTGTAAGAAGTGCCCTACGTGAAGACTGTCTGCTGTAGGGTCATATCCTGTATAGAAAGTAACACTTTCGTTACCTAATAATTCTCTTATTTCATCTTCGTGAGTTGCTTGTGCTATAAATCCTCTTTCTTTTAGGATATCAAATACATTTGTTTTCATATTTCTCCTCCTGTTTTATATTAAAAAAACCCTCGTATCTATGATGTTAATCATAGGGACGAAGGCTCGCGGTACCACCCTAATTGCTTATACAAAGTATAAGCCTCTCTTTCTTCTTAACGCGAAGTACGTACTGCCTACTTAGTTTCAACAGTATGCTCCAAAGTGTATATTATATCCTTCCCTAATAACTCTCACCAAATGTTATCTCTCTGAAAGTTCCAGATATACTTCTCTTTATCATTGCATATATATTCATATTGATGATACATTATTTAAAGACAATAGTCAAGGTTTTTAGTTCATTTCCAAAAGCTTAACCTCTAAAAGTTCTCTTATTTCCGCAAGCGCTTGTTCTTCATCCGGTCCGTCAATTTCTATTTCCACAATGTCACCACTTGCTATCCCAAGTGCCAATACTCCTATTATGGATTTAGCATTTACCATCTTATTTTTTGATTTTATGTCTATGTTTGATGCAAATTTATTGCATACTTGAACAAAAGCTGCTGCAGGCCTTGCATGAAGACCTAAATTATTTTTGATCTCAAATTCTGCCTTTAACATTTTTCTAGTTTCTCCTTTAATTCCTCTGCCATGAGTTCTATTTTTTTTAACCTGTGGTTCACGCCTGATTTACCAAGCGGTTTTTGCATTATCTCCCCAAGCTCTTTTAAACTCATGTCTGGATTTTCTATTCTAAGCATCGCTATTTCCTGAAGGTTTTCTGGAAAATAATCGATTCCTCGCTTTTCTATTATATAGTTTATACAATCAATCTGTCTCATAGATGTCTCTACGGTCTTGTTTAAATTTGCGGTTTCACAGTTAACCAGCCTATTTACGTCATTTCTCATCTGTTTTTTTATCTTTATGTCCTCTAGATGCATAAGCGCATTGTATGCTCCCATAAGGTTTAAAAGGTCTGTAATATGCTCACTCTCTTTTATATAAACTACATTTGTGTTTTTTCTTGCTACTATTTTAGCATTTAACTTATAACTGTTTAATAGTTTTTTTAGATTTTCACTTACTTCTATGTTCACTGTTGAAAATTCTAAATGATACATCTTGCTTGGATCTGATATTGAACCACTCCCTAAAAATGCCCCTCTTAAATAAGCTCTTTTTCCGTCCTGTTTTGTCACCAGCCTTTTAGGTATGGTGCTTACCCAGCTTAAATAGTCTCCATCTCGCTCTAATATGCCTGCTTTTTCCAAGATATCGTTTGCCCCTTGGTCATAAGTAACACTTAGTATATAAGTATTGTTCTTTTTCAAATTTGACTGCTTATTTACCTGAATCTCTACAGTTATCCCAAAATTATTTTTTATTAAGGTGAATACTTTTCTAGCTATTGCAGGATTTTCGGTGCTTATAGTAAATGATAATTTGTTAAACCCCATAAGTTTAAGGGTTCCGCTCATTCTTATAATAGCAGAGAGCTCTGCCATTTGAACTTCAAGACTCTCAGGCACTATCCTCGCTAGTTCATTTTTGACTTGTACTGAAAATGACATTATTTCTCACCTTTTTTCATGTAGTTTACTGCTACTTTTATGATTTCTCTTTCATCGTGATATTTCGCAATTTCAATGGCTTTGTCCATATGAATATATTTTGCATCAACAAAACCCTCTTCTTTTTGGGGTACAGTTTCCATATTTTTAGACTTCATCATATACCAATGTACAGTTTTATGAATTCTATTAGTTTCATCCCAATTTTCTTTATAAGTATAGTGTATTTCCCCTAAGTAACGCTCAATTTCTGCATATACGCCCGTTTCTTCGCTTACTTCCCTAAGAGCTGCCTCTTGAAGCTGTTCATCTTTTTCGACTCTACCTTTAGGAAGCACCCAATCCCCATTGTATTTTCTAAGTAGGAGTATAGCATTGCCAAAAACAACTACTCCACCTGCGCTTATTTCTTCCTTCATGCTATCTCCTCCCTAGTTTAAATTATGCTAAGCAATATTCTTGCTACTTTTTCACTGTCATGCATTACTTGATTTAATTCAGAAATTTTCAAAAAATTTTCTTCTATGATCTCTATTCCCATAGCTTTTATTTTTTTTCGCTGCTCATAATCTACAATTACAGGTTTTTTATTTTCTGCATCGTATCTTAATAGTATATCGTCTCCTATAGTCTTATTATTTATGAGCATATAATCTACTTTAAGATTTTTAATATGCTGAAGTATTTTTTCAAGATGTCCATAACAATCCAGCGCATCGGTTTCGCCCTGTTCTGTCATGATATTACATATAAATACTTTCTTTGCACTACTATTTATTATCGCTTCTGATATCTCTGGAATTATTAAGTTAGCAATTATACTTGTATATAGACTTCCTGGTCCTATTACAATTATATCAGCTTGCTCGATTCTATCCAATGCTTTTTTTGTAGCTTTGGGCTTTGAAGGAATAAGCTCAAGTTTTTTTATCGTAGTCTTTTCTACAATACAGCATGGCGCTATGTTGGATTCTCCTATTGCAACACTTCCATTTTCAAGGTTTGCCACAAGTCTTATCTGCTCATTTGTAGAAGGAATTACGCTCCCTTTTACGCCTATCATATCAGATATATGTTCTACCGCTTTTTCAAAATCTCCAAAAATTTCATAAAGTGCTAGTAAAAATAAATTTCCAAAACTTTGATTCTTAAGACTTCCGCTTGCAAATCTATGATTCATAAGTTTTTCCATTATGGGGTCCATATTTGATAAAGATATTAAGCAGTTTCTTATGTCTCCCGGAGGAAGCATTCTATTTTCAGCTCTTATAAGCCCAGAACCTCCTCCATCATCTGCCACAGTAACTATTGCACTAAGAGATTCTGTATACTTTTTTAATCCTCTTAAAAGGTTCCCCTGACCTGTGCCTCCGCCTAATACTACTATGTTCTTCTTATCCGTATCCATTTCTAATTCCCATCTTTTTTTATTTTTTAGTGAAGTGTTATATCTCTATGCTTCTTAAATACTATATATTCTGATTCTACAATTCTGTCATAAATAAGATTTGCAAAGGTAACTGATCTATGTTTTCCGCCTGTACAGCCTATTGCTATAACAATGTGAGTCTTCCCTTCTTTTTCATAATTTGGAAGCAGAAACTTTATCATATCGATAAGCTTTCCAAAAAATTCCTTACTTATATCTGAATCCATTACATAGTCTCTTACTTCCTTGTCATTTCCGGTTTTTTCTTTAAGTTCTGGTATATAGTATGGATTTGGCAGGAATCTAACATCAAAAACCAAGTCTGCATCCATTGGTATTCCAAATTTAAAGCCAAATGATGTCACTGAAATTGTAAGATGATTTTTTTTACTTCCTTTTTGAAAAGCATCTAGCATGCTCTGTCTTAAATCTTTTACTGACATGTTTGTCGTGTCTATTGTCTTTTGAGCTTTTATTTTTATTGGAAGGAGTATGTCTCTTTCTCTTTGTATGCCATTTATTATATTATCTTCGTTTGCTAGCGGATGTCTTCTTCTCGTCATTTTATATCTTCTTACAAGCATTTCATTGCTACAATCTAAAAATAGAATTTCACTATTTTTAGTTTGACTCTCTATAAAATCAAGGCTTGATTGAAGGCTTTGTACAAACTTATATCCTCTTACATCTATTCCTATTGCCACTTTATCTAAAGTTCCCTGAGATTGTACGCTTAACTCATATATCTTTGGAATGAGCTCTGGCGGAAGATTGTCTATACAATAGTAACCCATATCTTCAAATATGCTCATCGCTTCACTTTTCCCTGATCCTGACATACCTGTAACTATTACAAAGTTCATATTATCCTCCCTATCTCACATTAATTATCCTACTACCATCTAGTCCTGCTTCTTCTGCTCTTAATATAGCTTCTTCTATCATTTTCATATGTGTATAGTGATGTGCATCTGAACCCACTGAAAAAAGTACATCATAGTTTTTAGCTATTTCAATTTGCTCTATTGAAAGATTGTTATGATGTGCATTTATTTCAAGTACCGTTTTTGTATCTTCGGCTGCTTTTGCAACTTCTTCAATATATACAAGACCCTTGTCCCCTGGATGAGTCAGTATAAATATATTATTCTTCTTCATAGCATTTACAAGAGCTCTTGTATTATAGTCTATTTCTTTTGGCTTTAATGGCTTTATGAAATTTCTTATATGGTTCTCAAGCCCTCTCAGATTTGAAGGCATCGATCCAAAATGATATCCCGCAATTACATAGTCCACATACTTTCTTATATAATCATCAACATCAATGTTTCCCTTATCATCAAGAATATTTGCTTCCACTCCAAGCAGGATTTTTATCTGTGGGTATTTTTCTCTAAGTGCTTCTATTTCAGATTTCATTTTAGGATAATCCTTATACTTAACTCCAAATCCCTTATGTTTATATCCGTGGTCTGATATTCCTATTTTTTCAAGTCCCATCTCAATTGCAAATTTAACATTCTCTTCCATAGTTGATTTGCCATCACTATAGATAGTATGACAATGATACTCTGCTATACACTTCATCTATTCACCAGCCTATTTTTCGCCTAATATTTTTATTTCCTCCTCAAGCTTTACGCCTGTTTTTTGATAAACTTTATGCTTTACTCCCTGGATAAATTCAATCATTTCTTTAAAGGTGCTGTCGCCTTTATTTATTACAAATCCGCAGTGTTTTTCTGATATTTTTGCACGTCCTACAGTGTATCCTCTAAGACCTGTATCTTCTATAAGTTTGCCTGCAAAATGACCCTCTGGTCTTTTGAATGTAGACCCCGCACTAAACTCTGACACGGGTTGCTTCGTCACTCTACGATTTGTAAAATCATCTATCTTAGCTTTTATTTCATTTTTATTTCCAGACTTAAGCTTCATTACTACAGATAAGATAATATAATCTTCTTTCATCGCTTTGCTTTTTCTATATCCAAATTCCATAGCTTCATTGTCAAGCTCAATTACATTTGAATTTTTATCTAATACAGTTACTGATTTTACTACATTTTTCATTTCGGAATCATAAGCCCCTGCATTCATATACACTCCGCCACCTACAGTCCCTGGAATTCCACTTGCAAATTCAAAACCCGTAAGTCCTTCTTCGTATATCTTTCTAGATATTGCAGTAAGTCTAGCTCCCGCTTGCGCATATACCGTATTTCCATCAATACTTATTTGCGAAAAATTATCCGCTATTTTTATAACTACTCCTCTTATCCCTTTATCTGTAACTAGTATATTTGAACCGTTTCCAACTACAGTATATGGAATATTATGTTTTTTTGCTAAAGCTATTATATCTATTACGTCCTGCTCATTATATGGTAACGCCATCACATCTGCAACTCCACCTATTCTAAAGGTAGTATGGTGCTTCATAGGCTCATTTTCTTTTATTTGTTCTAAGGTTAATATTTGTTTTAAATCTTCTATAAATAAGTTCATTTCTTTCAACTTTCTCTCCTAATAAAAAAGACATTCTAACTATTAATTTTACTATATACTGTAGTTTTTTGCAATTTTTTTTAGATATTAATTATGTTTTTCAGCTAATTAAAAAAGAATTGGGAAATCCCAATTCTCTCTAATTATAGTTATATTTTACAATCACTTTTCCATCTGATATGGTCATTATATTTATCGGCAGGTTTTCAAATATATCTACTACTATTATATCTGCTTCTTTTCCTGGTGCAATTTCTCCCTTATCATGCATTCCAAGTGCTAATGCCGGATTGTAACTCGCAAGACGAACTGCTTTTGGAAGCCCTATATTTCCTTCTAGATTGAATACATATTCAAGTATATCTCTAGATCTAGTAGACGCTGAAAGAATACTTATATTATCATCTATCATCTCATCCACATAATCTATGCAACTATTTTCATCTACTAAACATTCCACATCCACTGAAGTACTCAGCTTATTTGCGCTTACATAATCCATGGATTTAGGACTCTTAGGATCTACGATTATATCAATCTCTATTTTATAAGTTTCCTTAAGTTTTTCAACTAACTCACATTTTGAAACAGCAAATGGAATTCTTCTTGATTTTGCAAATTTTATCTTATATGATAAATCATCAAGTGAAGAATCTAATCTCAGTTCTCTCATACGCTTTGCAACTTTTTTTGCATCTTCTTCGTCTATCTCAAATTGAGTTTGAAGATATTGTGTAAAGTATTGCTCATGATAATCTTCTAAAAGCTCAGAATGGTATCCACTGCATGTAACAAAGTCTACACAATCTGCATCAAATAGTTCTTTTAACTTTTTGTTAAGCCCCACATCTCCGAGCTTAAATTTCAAATGAACTTTATGATCTATAAGAAATCTTCTTTTTCTGTAATTTTTTATATATGTCAATTTTTCTATTACTTCATCCAAATCTCTGTCTTCCATAAACTTATCCAATGTAAATGTATGAAAAACCGTGGTTATTCCTGATTCAGCTAAAAGCTTCTCAACCTGATAGAAGGCTTTCTCGTCTGAAAAAAACTTTATATATTTAGAGCTTATTTCTTTTACAAAATCTAGAGAATGTATGTTTATGAGCCCAGGAAGTACAAATTTCCCTGTCATATCCAAATATTCCCCTTCAGGCTTTTTCCCGATAACTACATCTTTTATTATATTTCCCTCTATTTCGATGTATCCCTTATCTAAGCTGTCTCTTAATACCAATTTATTACTATAGATTCGTAGCAAAACAAACACCACCTTCTTCTCAGATACCTTTATTATACTACATTTAGAAGAGTGTGTCTTGCTTTTCTTTGCAAATTTTCAAAACTATACGCTATTTTTCATCTATTTCATAAAGATACACTCTGCCTGATGTAGGTACTACTGTTATCTTATAGAATTTTGAAGTATTTAACCCTCTAAGGATTATTGTCCCTCCCCCTACTGCTGCATTTCTAGTAAACCTTATTTTTGTAAATATATCATTGTAGTTCTTGTTTACTTTTATATATTCTATATCATTTGTTATCCCTTCATCATCAATATTTATCGAAGCGCTTGTACCAATTATTATATCTTTATTTAGTTCCTTATATAAATATGTTTCAGGGGAATTTAACATATCTGATATCATATAGTATATATCTCCATTTTTTGTCCCTATTACAAAATTTTGAGTAAACTCCCCATTTATATCCAGTTGTCTTGTATATCTTAGCGCAGAAACCATATTATTCGCTTCCCCTTTTAAAACTATATTTTCAAACTGAATTCTTATACTTACTAAAAACATTGTAAGCATTATAATGCTCAGCGCTATTATAAGTTCTATAAGTGTGAATCCATAATTATAAGATTTTTTCATAGTAAACTCCTGCATCCACTATATTATCTACATCTAAAATAACCATGTCCGCTTTAGTTTCAGTATGCTTTTTGATTTTTTCAATAACTTTGTCTTCATAAAATGGAATTTTAAATATATAATCTTTTTTATATTTATAGTTCTGATTATCTTTAGATACGGAAATTTCTATAGTTATTCCAAAATCTTCAGAAGTGTTTATATACTTAGTGTCCACATATTTAGTTAATACAAAATAGCCTTCTTCTGGAAGTGGTTTATATTGATATGGTTTTTTCTCAATTTTTATGTACCTAAAGCCTAAATCCTTTATCATTTGAGACTTTGCAAGTTTTTTCCCAACATTATTTACACCTTTTCCCCATATCTGAAAACAAGTCAATCTAAGTGTTTTCAGTTTTATAATTTCATTATCTTTGTTGTTCTCAATAACTTCATAAATAGATTCATTATAGATATTCTCAAATTCTTTAATTACATATAAATCTGCAATCTGATAAATACTTTCTCCCCAAAGCTGTTCTTGTATAGCTTTTTCTCTTATAGAAAAGCTCTTTGTAGTTATTTGTACACTCTCCAAAATATATCCAAATAATAGTATTGATGCCATAGTTATTATTATAAGCTGCAGACTACAAAAGCCTTTACTCTCTGACAATAAATTGATATGTTTTTTCAACATTATTTTTTTCATTTTTTATATTCACCTCTACCATATAGAAGTCTGCATCACATTCACTTCCAAAATATTTTTTTGAAGAGCTAACTTTGTACTCATTTCCCCATATTTGAGTTTCTGTTAATAAATCATTTTTTTCTAAAAATTTTTCCGACTCATATTTTGCAATATCTTTAAATTTATCAAGCGTTTCCATAGCATACAAAATGCGCTGATTTATGAACATTATTCTAAAACTTAAAATAGCAAGGATTATAAGCATATTTATACCTATTATCACATCAATAATACTGCTCCCTGACTTATTCATAATTCCCCCTCGAAGCAATTAATGTTATGTTTGTTTCATAAGTTTTCTCATTTTTACAAGAGTTAATATCAATTATTTCTATTCCATTCAATTTACATATATCTGATATTAAACTATTTGTTTTATTCCTATCTCCAATTACTTGCAATTCCAATTTATATATATCTATATAATCTTTTTCTTCAATGCTGTATATATAATCATTTTCTAATTTAGGATATTTAATCAAAATATTTTCTACTAAATTTATAAATTCATTAGAATCAATCCCTCTAAATTCAGTATTAATGTTTACCTTTTCTGTATTTTCTATAATCATTCTCATTTCCTGATTTTTTTCACTTTGAGGAAGTATAATAAAAAACAAATTTATTATAAGATAAATAATTATCCATTTTATACGTTTTTCCATTATTTCACTTCCATTTCAAAGTAAATTTGACCTAATCTCTTTTCTACAGAAATCACATTTACACCATATCCTTTTTCATTTAATTGTTTTGAATATACTTCTATTTCAGATGAATCATTTGATTTAAATCCTATAATATTCTTTGTTTCAGAAAAACATAACCTATCGTATTCAAAATCTCCTATATCATTAATTTGCTTTTCCAATAGTGATTTATCCAAAGCTATATAAGTCTCATTATATTCTTTTAAAGCCTTAATCGTATCTTCAGTTTCTTTATTTTTAATGTTTGTTTCTTCTAAATTAGAATACTCCTGTTTTAATTGTCTATAATCCAAGAATAGCTTCAAATCTCCAAATATACTTATTGCTATACAACTTAAAAATATAAAAATTACTACTAATTTTAATGTAAAGAATTTTCTTATGTAGTAATTAAAATTCTCCATAACAATCTCCTTCCATATCAAAAAATATAAGTTCATATTCATTTTCATATTTCCAAAGTTTATATTTAGAAAATTTGTATACATTTTCCGTAAAACATATTTTATCTTTTATAAAAATTTTAAATCTAGCCTTATTTTTAAATATAATTATTTTGTTATCTTCAACGCTTTTATTCATAAAAAAATCATCTAAAATATATACTTCATTCTTTAGTTTGGCAAGTTCTAACAGCCCTACCGCTTTGATGAATTCTTTTATTGTATGATCAGAAAATTCTGCTTCTAGTTTATAATCTTTATAGCTTCTTGAAATTTTATTCTTATTAAGTGATTTAACGTTAATCTCCTTATTTAAAAAAGCTTTTATATCATTTACATTAGCTATCTTTTTATTTTTATTTTGTTTTTTTTGAAGCTTTATATCATCGTCTATAAGAATTATTCCTTTTCTAAAATTATATTTATTAATTAGTTTTATGCTACTATAACCTTCTTCATATACATAAATCATATGTCCTCCTAAATCCCACTACACACATTACTCACATCAAGAAGTGGTAGTACCACAAGTAGTATCAGACTCATAAAAATCCCCATCAATAGTATGAGTGCTGGCGGAAGAAGTCTGTTTATTAAATCAAAAGTATCCATAAATTTTCTGTTTGAATAAATATTTATATATTTAATATTATCTACTATATTTCCAGACTCTTCACCGATTCTTATATAGACCGGAATAACTTCTCCTAATATGATTATATTTTTATCACAGAAGCTGCTAAGCCTCTCCCCATTTTCTAGACTTATGATTATATCCCCTATAAACTTAGCTATTTTAGAATTTTTCATATTTAAGCTTATTATATGAAATGCCTGTATTATATCCAAATTTGCCTCCATAAGGTTATATAGTTGCCAAGATATTTCTCTTATATAATAATTAACATAAATTTTTCTAATTCCTTTCTGTTTTAAAAATAGCTTTTTTACATTTTCTATAAAAGCTGTACTTCTTAAACCTACCGTAAATATGAATATAAGCGTTATAATTATGCTTCTTATAATAATATTATTTTCTGTAATAAATTTATTTAAATTTATTATACTATTCATCAATCCAGGTGGACTTATATCCATATTCTGATATAACTTGTATAATTGAGGCGCCGCGAACATAACTATAAATACTATAAGTGCAGTCATAAGACAAAGTAATATTATTGGATATAAAAATATTCTTTTTATACAGGATATCGTATACAACTTTTTATCAAGATATTCAGCTAAAACATTATATATTTTTGAATAATTTCCGCTTTCTTCCCCTATTTTAAGATTTGCTTTTATAAATTCATCAGCTAATTTATATTTTTCGAAAACTTCAGATATGTCTTCTCCATTTTCGACTAAACTTAAAACGCCATTAATATCTACATGCTTTATCTCATTATCTATAAGTTTTAATGTAGTTATCATATCTAAGTGACTATTTGTATAAAAACTTAAGAGTTTATAAAACTTACGTTTATCATCCAAGGTTAATATCATCTTAAACCTCCTTAATACCACAAATACTTAAGCGCTTCTTTTAATTCAATCTTTCCAAGATGAAGAAGCTCTTTCATCTTTAAAATAAGTTCGCCTTTACTTAAATCCTCTGATTTTAAATTTATTAAATCAACTTTTTTCTTATCATTTAATACTAATATTTCCATAATCGGAGCTATTTTCTCATAACCACTATAATCACAATCTTTGCAACCACTAGATTCATAAATAATACTTCCCGCTTTAATCCCCAGCTCTTCAATTGCTTCACCTTTATAGATAGTTTTTATTTTGCAATTTTCACATAAGATTCCTGCTAATCTCTGGTTTATTATTACATTTAGCGAGGATATAATCGTATTCCTATCTACCCCTAAATTTTCCATACGTTCGAGTGCAATTCTAGAATCTCTAGTATGAAGCGTCGAAAAAACAAGATGTCCTGTAAGACTTGCTTTTGTAGCAACATCAGCACTCTCAAAATCTCTTATTTCTCCAATATATATAATGTCTGGATCTTGTCTCACAATATATCTAAGTGCTCTATTAAAACCATTTTCAACTGAATTATCTACTTGTATTTGAGTAGTTCCTTTAATGGTATACTCTATAGGATCTTCTATCGATACAATATGTTTTTCTGCATCATTTATTTCATTTAAGAGGCATCTTAGCGTTGTAGACTTACCACTTCCCGTAGGTCCACATATTAATACAAATCCACTGCTTAGCGAAATCGCCCTTTTAAGTACATTTTTTTCATATTCACTTATACTGAGTTCACTAAGATTTAATGGTATATTTTCCCGATTTAATATTCTTAGAGAAACCTTTTCACTTTGAATCGTATTTAAAATCGAAACCCTTATATCCACTTCTTCCATGTTATGAAAGTATTTTAGTCTTGAATCTTTTGGAGCTTTCGTTTTAGAAATCTCAATATTTGATCTTACTTTGAGTATACGTATGATTTTTTCACCTAAAGATTTCTCAATCATAGTAAATGTCTTTAACTTTCCTTTTATTCTAAATCGTATTACAAGCATTTCATCTTCATTCATCATATGTATGTCACTTGCATTTAAATCTATCGCCGACTCCATTATATATTCAAAAAGCCATTTTGCTTCACCTCTTATTTTAAGGTCTTCTAAAATTTTCCCAATATTTTTATTTTCAAATTCAATTGAATAATAAGTATTTATCAATCTTTCTATTTCCAGTTCAGAAAAGTTTAATAATTCAACTTTACTTATCCCCATTTTTGTAAAATATTCTCTTAATAACGTAAAATTGTCCGTAGCGGCGTCTTTAGACACTGCCACGGACAATTTATTTTCCTCTATAGCAACAGGTATACATTTATATTCTTTAGCCATTTTTTCAGGAATCAGATTTGTTATTCCATAATCGATCCTATACAATTAAATCACTTCCTTATTCCATACTTGATATTTTAAGTAAATCAATAATCCCAGGTCTTGATTCGTCTTCTTTTAAATATAAGCACAGTCTTTCAGTTGCTCTTGAAGTAGCTGTATATATTATGTTTATCATTTTTCTTGTATTTATCTTATTTTCTATGCTAAAACTATTATACAGCACATCTAATTGACATACAAATACTATTTTATATTCTAAATTTGTAACATTATATATATTACTTAGCGTTATTCCCTGACTTTTATAGAAATTGCTTGTTTCATCATCTGCAAAGTTAAATATTATTTCATTTTCTTCTAAATATTTCTTTACTAGATGTTTGCTATATACATATTTTTTCCCTTTTAATACTTTTTCATTAAACGGATATATTATACACATATCTGAATAATTATAGCCTTGTTCCTTGTATTCTTTAATATGAGAAAGCATCATATTCATCATATCAAGTGATGATGTATATTCAAAAGTTCTAACCTCTCCAATTAATCTGCTTTCTATATTAAATGGGATAAAATAATCAGTTTCACCTTTTAGCTCTAATAAACTGAAGGTTTCTATATTACTTTGAAATCCCATATTAAATTTTCCTATTTCTAAAGAATTTCTATAGTTTGTATTAAATGTCAGTATATTATCATATGAGTATTCTTCTACTGAAGTAACTTTCTCCTCAAGATGTGACATCTGTTTTGCTTTATCATAAGATACATATAAAAAGTTTCTTGTGATATAGCTTATGCTTCTCAAAAACTTCAAGTCCTTTAAACAAAAGTTTTCTGCTTCGTCTACAAATATACCTTTAAAATAACGCTTCTCATTATATATTTGAGCTACTTTAACAAATATCTTTTCAAATTCTTTATTAAAGTTATACTTACTTTTATTATTTAGTCTCAAGTTGTATTTTTTCCCAAGAAGGAGTACAAACTGATGATAGTTTATAATTTTAACATTTTTTAAATCAGGAAACATATTCTTTATATAACTATTTATTTCTCCTGCAAGCTGCTTATCGAATGTTAAATATAAAAAATTGTCTTTTGGATATAACCTTGCAATTTTAATTAATTTCGAAATCATTGCTCTTGTTTTTCCAGTTCCAGATGAACCAAATAGAAGCGTTGAACCATATCTGAAATTATTTATATTTTCTATTTGCTCTACATTCATAAGCCCTGCTTTTAAATCTAGGTTTTTATACCTTACATTTAATTCTATCTCTGTATCAAAATGATTTCTATTTATTTCTTTTTTTAAGGTAAAGTATTCTTTTGCAAGTTCCCATATTATCTTTTCGATTTTGTCTTTATCGTTTTCTAAAATATATTTTTTAAAATCTACTTCATCATTTATAAGTGATTCAAATTCTTTATTGTCTATTATGAAATCTGTCTTCATATTTTTTTCTATAAGATCCACATATGGCATTATAAAGTAATATGACACATTGCACTCTGGAAGTATATTTTCTATATGTTTCTTAACGTCTTCATACTCTTCTTCCATAACTTCAAGAATTTCCTTGTCTAATATAGAAAAGGTATCTTCATTAGTATCCATAAACTTAAATAATCCAACCCTATTTTCATCTACATAAAGAAGGTCAAAATATATACCTTTAAATGGTACTATTTTAGTAATCCCGATTCCATCAAGTTTATTACTCATGTATTTATAGAAATCTTTTTCAGAATATTTTTTTCGTATAGATTCTACATTTGAATTTACGTTTGAAGAAAAAATTTTCATAGCTATTCTCCTTTTTCATAAGTAATAGGAAGTATTATACTAAAATCAGTACCTTCTCCCAAAATGCTCTTTAAATCTATTTCTCCCCCAATAGATTTTGTAAGATGTTTAACTATCGCAAGTCCAAGTCCAGTTCCTTTTTCTTTTCTAGTTCTAGACTTATCCACTCTATAAAATCTCTCAAATATTCTAGGCAAATCGTCTTCAGCTATTCCTCTTCCTGTGTCACTTACAGTAATCCTTACATTGTCATTATTATATGAAATTTTAATACTAACAACTGAACCTTCTGGTGAATACTTAATGCTGTTGTCAATTATATTTATAAATATTCTAGTTAAAGAGTATTTGTTTGATTGTATAAAGATATTTTTCTCTTCTGAAATTAATTTTAATTTAATATCCTTAACTTCTGCTATATTTTCTAACTTTAAAATTATATCCGATAATATCTTTATTAAATTTATTCGTTCCGGTTTTATGTCTAAATTCTGTTCTATAAATGAAAGCGTAAGCACATCTTCTATAAGTTCATTAAGCCTTTTTGTTTCATCTTCAATTATACCTAAAAACTGAATTTGCTTTTCTCTTGGAATATTTTCATTAGATTTTAAAGTTTCTACAAATCCACTTATAGCTGTAAGTGGAGTCTTTAATTCATGTGTTACATTGCTTACAAAATCTCTTCTTATATTTTCAGTATTTACGATGGTTGTTAAATCTGAAATATTTATCAGTCTTCCTATCATCATTTCATCTTTTGAATCAATTATTGGTTTAATGTCAAACTCATAATGATTCTTCCCATAAGAATATCTGATTGGTTCTTTGTAGTTATATATAAGCGTTTTTATAATTTTAGCAAGCTCTTGATTTTTCAAATAAAAAAAGATACGTTTTCCAATTTCTGCTGTATTAAGTCTGCAAATATCTTTTGCAGCATCATTTATAAATATTATATTTTCTTCTATATCTATCGCAATAAGTCCATTTGGCACTGTAGACAATATAACTTCTATTTTTGAAGTATTTTCACTATTTTTTTCTTCTTCAATCTGAACTCTTTTAGAAAGCTCCGAGATAACTTCTCCTATAAGATTATATTTCCCTGAATAATCTTCATTTATCCTTATATTAAAATTGTTATCTTTTATTTTCTTCGAAGCCAACATAAGCTTGTTGAGATATTTATTAGTATGATTTATGTATCTCAGAAGCAGGATTATTATTATAATACTAATTATAGAAATATAGCTGTTCATTAAAATCTCCTAATTAGAATCAAGATTCAATTTATACCCTATTCCTCTTACTGTTTCAATTATTTTTTGATTTTCATCTCCTATTTTTTTTCTTAAATTTCTTATATGAACATCCAAGGTTCTACTTTCTCCAAAAAAATCATAACCCCAAACTTTATCTAACATTTGATCTCTTGTTATTACTGTATTAGGATTCTCAACCATAAATTTTAATAATTCATATTCCTTTAAAGTAAGTTCTAGCTTCTGTCCACTTTTTCTAACTTCATAATTTTTAAAATCTATTTTAATATCCCCTATATTAATTTCTTCACTTAAATTAGCTTTTATATTTTCAAATACATGCACGCTTCGTTTTAATACCGCTTTTATTCTATACATTACTTCTTTAACTACAAAAGGTTTTGTTATATAATCATCGGCCCCACTCTCAAATCCAATAAACTTATCTGAATCCTGAGATTTTGCCGTCATCATAATTATAGGTGTATTTTTTAAAGTTTCATCTTTTCTTATTATTTGACTTATAGTTATTCCATCTACTTCCGGAAGCATTATATCAAGTAATATAAGATTAGGTTTCCAACTTTTTATTTTCTCTATCCCGGTTTTCCCATCATACGCAAAGTCAGTCTGATAATCATTTAATTCTAAATTAAATTTGAGAAGCTCTACTATATTTTCCTCATCATCTATAATTAATATTTTTTCATTCATAACACACCTATTTTTCTGCCATAATCTGTTTTAACTCATTCATAAAAGTTTCTAAATCTTTAAATTCTCTATATACAGATGCAAATCTTACATAGCTTACCTCATCCAAGTTTTTTAAATACTTCATAACAAGTTCCCCTATTTCAAAACTTGATATTTCACGTTTCATAGAGTTTAAAATATCTTTTTCTACTAAATCCACTATATTTTCCATCTGACTAAGTGTTATTTCACGCTTTTCACAAGAACGTAGAATTCCTCTCAATATTTTTTCTCTATCAAAGTATTCTCTGGTTTTATCTTTTTTTATAACCATTATATTTATGCGTTCTATTCTTTCATAGGTTGTGAATCTTTTCTTGCAGCTTTCACATTCTCTTCTTCTTCTTATGCTATTACCTTCTTCTGCAAGTCTAGAATCGATCACTTTAGAAACCATTTCTCCACAATATTGACATCTCATAATTCATACCTTCCATTTATTTACAAAAAAAGAGAATATGAATTCTCTTTTTCTAATCTATTTTTTCTTTTCAAGCCATTTTGGAATTACAAAGAATGGTTCTCTATCTTCATCAATTTCAGTTTCAGGCTCTGATTCTATAACTTCAATTTTTTCTTGAGAAACTTTCTCTATACTTTCTATTTTTTCTTCTTTTTTAACTAATTTAGTTGAAGAAACTTTATTTTCTGGAAACCCTGTCGCTATAACTGTTATACTTAAATTTTCTCCTAAATCATCGTTGAAAGAAGTTCCTATTATTACTTCTGAATCTTCACTATCAACACTCTCATTTACAAATTTTGAAACTTCATTAAACTCACTTATAGTAAATGACTCTTTTGAGGCTGATATGTTTATAAGTACTGCTGATGCTCCTGCTACAGTAGTTTCTAGAAGTGGACTCATTATAGCTTCTTGAGCAGCTTTCAATGCTCTGTTGTCGCCTTGAGCATTTCCTATTCCCATATGAGCTATTCCTTGATTTGACATAGTAGTTCTAACGTCAGCAAAGTCAACATTTATCATTCCTGGAACTTTTATTATATCCGTTATCCCTTTAACCCCTTGTTTTAATACCTGATTTGCCATTTCAAAAGCATCATCTAGCCTTGTGTTTTTATCAGTGATCTCTAGAATTTTTTCGTTAGGAATTATTATTAGCGTGTCTACATATTTCTGCATCTCAGAAATTCCCATTTCCGCTTTCTTTGCCTTCATCTTACCTTCATAAAAAAATGGCTTTGTCACAATTCCAACAGTAAGTATGTTCATAGATTTAGCAATTCTTGATACTATAGGTGCAGCTCCTGTACCTGTTCCACCGCCCATTCCGGCTGTTATAAATACCATATCACTTCCGTCTATAGAACTTCTTATGTCCTCTTCACTTTCTTCTGCAGATTTTGCTCCTATTTCTGGATTAGCTCCTGCTCCAAGCCCTCTTGTTGTCTTTTCTCCAAGTTGTATCTTTATCGGTGCTTCTGATTGTCTAAGCGCCTGAGCATCGGTATTCATAACGATATACTCAACTCCTGCTATCCCCGCTTGTATCATTCTATTTACAGCATTTCCGCCGCCACCGCCTACGCCTATTACTTTTATGACCTCTCTGCTCAAAAGGCCATCATTAACATCTATGTCGAACATTAAATCTTACCTCCACCATTTTTTAATAGACTTTATATTTCTTATTAATGCACCATATATCTAAACTTTTAACATATGATATATTTATATTTACAGTTTATCTAATAATATGCACTAATGTCAAGCAATTTCGTCATTTTATTTCATTAATATTGAAAATTTTTTACTACTTTAAAATTAATATTTTTTTATTTAAAGATATGTCTTCTTATTATCGCCAAGTTGTCAAACAACCGGCTTCCAAAAACAAGTATTGGCGCATAATAAAATGGAACGCCCAATCTGTCCCCAATATAAGAAAGTAATGCTGCAAGTATAGCATTTGTGAAAAAACCACTTATAAATAAGACATTATCGTACTTATTTTCCATACTCGCTCTTATAGCTCCACAAAGCGAGTCAAAAGCAGCCAAAAGCGCTATGGATATATATAATGAATAATTTGATGGATATGTAAATGGTATATATCCGCCAACTATTATTCCTAAGCTAAGCCCTAAAATTGCCCAAATCATTTACCATCCTCCGTAATTTCATGTAAATAATTGTATTTTTTAATCTTCATATACTTCGGAATTATAACCTCTCCCGACTGTCTTACATCAATTTTTATTCCATATATATTATTAAGCATGTAGCTATAGGAATCGATAGATTTAATTGCAGCTTCTAGATCGGTTGAATCGCCTATCGCTTTTATTATAAACGGCTGCCCATATGTTTTCCCATTTATAGTAACTGTAGGTCCACTACACTTTATTTCAGAAAACCCCATATATCTCTGTCCATTTATTGAAATTGCCTCTGCTCCTGATATTTTTAAATCATTTATTATTCTTAATAAGTCCTGATCATGAACTAAAAAATCATTTGGATTTTCTCCTGGCTTGACCATTCTTTCACTATCTCTTACTTCTATAATAATACCTTGGCCTTTTAAATCATATTCTGACCCTAACGCTTTATATTCTTCAAGTTTTGATTTAAATACTAAAGTCAAATCTTCAGTATCAGTATTCTGCTTATATTCTAATAGTTCTTGTTTTTTTCGTTTAAGATACTCTTCTAAATTATCAATCTCTGCCTGCTGTATCTTAAGTTGCAATTCCATTTCATTAACACTCTCTAAATTTATAAATGCGGTCTTATCAGAAATGGTTTTCATCTGGATTGAGAGAGCTATCCCAAAAATAAAAGTTATAGTTAGTAAAATGTTTATACGTTTATTAAATTCAGGTCTCATCTTTCTCCCTATTTTTGAACCTCGGCAAACTTATACACAATCTCTTTAGTATACATTGGAAGTTCTATTTTTTCAAATTTATCAATTTTACTATTTATTCCATAATTATTTTTTAATTCCCAAAGTATTCCATATCTTATGCTTAGTGAAGCTTCCAGCGTATCTGGATTTCCTATGACTTTAAAGATAAATGGAGGTTTTACTGGATTTGAATTTATAAGTAGTTCCCCTTTATCATACTTTATATTAGTATTTGCCACAATCCTCTCGTCATTTATAGCAATTGCCTCTGCCCCAGCTGCATTAAGCTTATTTATTATAGATAAAATTATATCATAATTACTTATTATTACATCATAAGATTCTTTGTCTTGCAACAAAAGTTCAAGCTTAATTCCTTCTCCTTGGGCTTTTTTATAACCAAGCTGAAGCTCATACATCTGAATATCTGATTTTAATCTTTCGTGTAAAGAGTTACTCTCCATCTCAGTGTTATTAAGCTCTGCTATCTTAGCTTCTACTTCTTTTATCTCGTTTTCAAGCTTTATTTTTCTATCTTTTATATTCGTTAGCTCTACTTGAAGGTGGGCCGCTTTATCTGATATAGATTGGCCGTTATTCATACTTTCAACTAACCTTAGCTGTAAAACCAAAGTTATACCTATAATGAAACTTAACATAAAAAACAAAAACTTTGATATTTTTCTTTTGACAATCGGCTTCATCTACATTTTTCTCCTGTAAACTGGATATCCTTCGTATCTCATATCTATAATTCCCGTGTATAACTTCTTCTCATGAAGATCTATAAGAATTTGATTTAACATGAGCATCTTTTCATTTAAATTCTCACCACTTCCCAAAAGTACTGTAATTCCTTGAGGTGTGGTAAGTTTAATTTCGTGATTTTTATCTATCTCTATCTGTGATATATTGTTTATAAGCTTTGCACTTCTTATATTGTCTGTTATATCATTTATAGTTTTTATTATTTCTTTGTTAGATAAATTAAGCGCTTCTCCTAGTTTTACCTCTTTTACTGAAACCCCATTTATAAGAGGCTTTGTGATTTTTGACATTTCTTGAGTGGTTTCTAAAGCTACAGCATTTTCATCGATTATTATGAATCCTCCTGAAAATTTTATCGTAGCCACAGCCTGTCTTTTTTCTATGTTAAAAATTAGAGTTCTTGGAAATTTGCTCTTTATATCTATTTTTTCTACATACGGATCTGATTTATAAATCTCTTTTATCTTATCTTTTTCGACCAAATATGGGTTTTTATCAAGCAATACATTTAGTTTTGTAAATATTTCTTCTGATTTAATTTTAGAGTTCCCTAAAACGATTATCTCTTTTACATGAAAAAAGGGAAGTGATAGATATAAGACTGTAAATGAAATAATTCCAAGAATCACAATCCATATAACTTGATTTTTCTTAAATTTTACTCCTTTTAACAAAGATTCTGACTTCTCCACTAAAAATCTCCCACCTTCTTATTTGTTACCAATTTTTCCAGTTCTGAAACTATTATTTCACTAGGGTCTAATTTTCCAAGTTCCTTACTATTTTTTTCCATTTCTAATCTCAAATCGTCATTGTCTAAAATTTCTATTAATGCATTTTTTAAGGTTTCTTCATTAAGTTCTTTCTCAAGTATATATTTTCCTGCATTTTTAGAAGCTATATATTTAGCGTTATATTCTTGATGATTTTCTGCAGTATATGCTTTTGGTATTATTATTGAAGTTTTTCCTATAGCGTTTATCTCCGCAATAGTTGTTGCTCCAGCACTAACTATGCAAATATCTGCAGATGCAAGATATGTCGGCATATCTTCAATATATTCTACTATTTTGCAGTTTGAGTTAAGCTCTAAGCCTTCTAACTGTTTCATAACTTTATCATAGTGATTCTTACCAGTTGCAAATATAAAACCTACGTTATTCTCAACCATGAAAGGTATTAGTTTTACAAAAGCTTCATTTATAGCTCCAAATCCTCCCGATCCTCCCGTAACCAGTATAAACTTATCATCTTCAGAAACTCCAATTTCTCTCCTTGCTTCATCTTTTGACTTTGCAAATCTTATATTTTTTCTCACAGGGTTTCCTACTGCTATAGGAATATTTTTTGATTTTAATTTATCGCTTGCTGCTTCAAATCCCAAAAATACTCTATCTGTTTTTGAAGCTAAAATTTTATTTGTAATTCCAGGAAATGCATTTTGTTCATGAATTGCAGTTACAGTATTTAGTTTAGTTGCTGCCATAACTACAGGTCCACATACATATCCACCTGTTCCTATTACTATGTCTGGATTAAATTCTTTTATTATTTTTTTTGCATTTTTAACAGCATTCATCGCAAGTACAATTCGTTTGATATTCTCTATACTTAATTTTCTTTGAAACCCTTTAACTTCAAGTCCTTTAAAATCATATCCATATTTAGGAACAATTTTTGACTCAAGGCCTCCATTTACTCCCACATAAAGTATTTGAGCATCGTCATATTTCTCTTTAAATTTATCTGCTATAGAAAGTGCAGGATATATGTGTCCTCCTGTGCCTCCACCTGTAACAATAATTCTCATTAATACCTTCTCCTATTTTCTATTTTATGATAAACTTTTCCATTTTTATTTACTTCAATTTCTCGCATGTATCTTCTATCATACTTTGAAACATTCAATATTATCCCTATCGCAAAAAGATTAAGTACCAGCGAAGTTCCACCGTAGCTTATTAATGGAAGTGGTATTCCTGTACTTGGAAGAAGTGATACTGCAACAAACATATTTACCACTGATTGAAGTGCCATCTGAATAGTTATTCCTGAAACTATGAAGGTAGCATATCTATCCTGAGCATTAAGTGCTATTTTAAAACATCTTGTTATTAAAGCCACAAATAAAAAGATTATAACAAGTGCTCCTAAAAAGCCTAATTCTTCGCTTATAATTGCAAATATATAGTCATTTTGAGGTTCTGGAAGATAAAGTAGTTTCTGTTTGCTCGCGCCAAGACCTACTCCTTTTACTCCTCCTGAGGCTATAGCATATAAAGATTGTAAAATCTGATACCCCACTCCTTGAGGGTCTAAAAATGGATTTATAAACATCTTTACTCGCTCAAGCCTAAATGGTTCAAGAAATATTAAAAAAGTTACCCCAACTGCTCCTATTGCTCCCAAAATAAATATCCAAGTCTTTTTTATCCCACCTAAATAAAACACATAAAAAGTTATACAAAATATTATAAATGCCGTAGAAAGGTCGGGCTGCATAGCAACAAGTATTATTGCAGTTCCTGGTATACACCAAAATTTAGACATATCAGAAATTTTTCTCGGGTCAAGCTGATTTGAGGTAAGAAGATTAGCCGTAACAAATACACACATATATTTTGCAAGCTCAGATGGCATAAATGTTGTAAATCCTAAGTTTATCCATCTTAAACCTCCGTTTAAGTTTATTCCTAGAGGTGTTATAAGAAGCAAAAATGTAAATGCAGTAATTGCTACTAAAATAAGTGTAGGTGTCCCTTTGTATTTCTTATATGGAATATTAGAACTAATACTCATCATCCCTATCCCTAAAGCCGCAAAAATAAGCTGTTTATATAAAATTTTATTAGGATTTTCATATCTGAATCCCGAATTAACATAACTTGCACTATATACCATTATAATCCCTATAATAGTTAGTGTTATAGTTAAAATCAGTACTAGATAATCCATACTACCTTTATTTACTCTCTTTGATTTTTTCACCTATATATTCCCTCTTACTATATTTTTAAAATCATCTCCACGCTCTTCATAGTTATTGTACATACCCCATGAAGCACATGCAGGAGAAAGTAATACTGTGTCTCCTGAATCTGCAATTGATTTTGCAAACTCGACTGCATCTTTCATATTATCTTTAAATATATAGTTTTTAAAACCGTATTTATCACATGTCTCTGCTAATTTTTCCTTTGTAACTCCCATAAATATAGCTTTTTTCACTCGTCCTTCGAATAGCTTTATAAAATCATCAAATTCTGACTTTTTATCATACCCCCCTGCTATAAGAATAACATTTTTGTCATATGTTTCAAGTGCTTTTATAGACGAATCTGGATTTGTTCCCTTTGAATCATTAATATATTCTACACCATTTATTTTGTCTACGAATTCAAGTCTATGTTCAACTCCTTTGAAATTCTTTAACACCTCTGATATTACAGTTATTTCAATATTAGCACTAAGTGAAAGTCCTATCGCTGTCATTACATTTTCTAAATTATGCTTTCCTTTTAAATAAACCTCATCTCTGTTTATTATTTCTGTCACTTTAATTCCATCATTAAATTTTATTATATTGTCTTCAAGATATATTCCACATTCTAATTTATTATTGGTGCTAAAAAATATTATATTTGATTTTAAATCGGATGAAAGTGACTTTACTTTAGAATCTTCAACATTTAACACTGCATAATCACAACTTTCTTGATTATTAAATATGTTAAATTTTATAGCTGCATAATTATCTATATTTCCATGTCTATCTAAATGATCTGGCGTTACATTTATAACTGCGCCGGCTAAGCTTTTAAAATCCTTTATTGTTTCTAGCTGAAAGCTTGAAAGTTCTGCTACAAAAAATGTATCTTCCGTAGAAGTGCTAACCTCCGAAATTATTGGATTACCAATATTTCCAACAACTCTTGTATCTAATCCCGCTGCTTTAAATATTTCTCCAGTAAGAGTTGTAGTTGTAGTTTTTCCATTTGTGCCTGTGATGCTTATAAAATTTCCTTTCGCATATCTATATGCAAATTCAATTTCTCCTATTATCTCAATATTGCGGTTTTTAAATTTCTCTAAAAATTTAAGATTCAAAGGCACTCCTGGTGATAATATAACTGTATCACAAATTTCTTCTCCGCTTGGATTTTTTCCTAAATTAAAGTTTATATTTGGTGAAAATTCAGCTAAAATATTTTTATCATAACCTGCTTTGCTATCATAAGCTTCAACTTTCACATTGTTTTTGTCTAAAAATTTAAGTAATTCAAATCCACTTTTTCCAAGTCCTACTACTACAATTTTTGTATCTTCAAGCTGCATTTTAAATTCCTCCGATATATATTGAAAGTACTCCTAAAATCCCCATTATTACTGTAATTATATTAAACACCTTTACAACTTTGGTTTCATGCCAACCACAAAGCTCAAAGTGATGATGTATAGGTGCCATTTTAAATATTCTCTTCTTAGTTTTTTTGTAATATCCTACTTGAAGTATCACAGATACACTTTCCATAAAATAAACAAAACATAAGAGCGGAACTAAAAGTTCTATATTAAGAATTACAGCCGCTGAGGCGACTGCTCCTCCAAGAGCCATTGACCCTGTATCTCCCATAAATACTTTTGCTGGATATTTATTTACTCTGAGAAATCCAAGACATCCTCCTACAAGCGCAAATAAAAATATTCCCACCCCATAATTATTAAGCATTTTCGAGATTACTATCAGACAAACTGAAACTACTATAGTTATACTTCCTGCAAGTCCATCTAAGCCATCAGTTAAGTTAACACTGTTAACTATTGCTATTATTACAAACATCAAAAATGGGATATACATAATTCCTAATTCCAGTGTCATATCTGTAAACGGCACTCTTATTGCACTTCCAAGGTCCGATGTCCTAAATTGAATAAATGCAAGTACTCCTGAAAATAATATCTGCATAATAATTTTTTGTTTCGCATCAAGTCCTAGTGAGCGTTTTTTGACTACTTTTATATAATCATCTACAAACCCTACAAAGCCAAATAAAAGCATGAAAGAAAGTGAAAATAGTATATCAAATATAAGTCCTTCTGTAAAAAGCATAGCTATAATTGAAGCTATAATCGTTGCTACTATAAATATTACCCCTCCCATGGTAGGAGTTCCATTTTTTTGAAGATGAGATTGTGGCCCATCATCTCTTACTGTCTGCCCAAATTTAAGTTTTCTTAATACTGGTAATGTTTTGGGCCCAATAAAAAATGCAATAGCCCATGCTGTCAATAATATAATAATATCCATATTTCATATTAGCAGATACAATCTGCAACCTCCTCTAACTTCATACCTCTTGAACCTTTTATTAAAACTTTATCTCCTGATTCAAGTATCTTATTTATTTCTTCCACAGCTTGATTATTATTTTCAAAGTAATATATTTTTACTTTATCAAAAGCTTTCTGCTTAGCTCCCTCGCCTATAAAACGAGCTTCTTTCCCAATGCAAATTATTACATTAAAAATTTCTGATGCTAGACTTCCTATTTCTTTATGAGATTCTTCTGATATGTCTCCAAGTTCAAGCATATCTGCCAAAATTCCAACTTTTCTTTTTGCATCTAGTTCTCTAAATGTTTCTATTGACGCTTTCATTGAATCTGGATTAGCATTATAATAATCCTCAACAATTACCTTATCATCTAGATCTTTTATCTCCATTCTATACTTTGAAGGCTCATATTCCGCAATTCCCTGTGCTGATTTTTCTGTATCTAGTCCCATAAGCTTACATACTGCAAGGGCACTTAATGAATTGTATATATTGTGCATCCCAAGTGTTGGTAAATTATATTCAACTTCCTCATCAAGTAATAGCGCCTTTATCTTCATAGAGCTTCCCTTTGTCTCATATGAAATCATTCTAAAATCATTATATTCTTCAAGTCCAAAAGTTAATATTTTAAATTTGTAATCAGCTTTATTTATAGTCTTTAACATATCGTTATCCCCATTCACTATAAGGATATCTTCTGGTCTCATGTAATTTGAAATCTCCATTTTAGCTTTTAGAATATTTTCTCTAGACCCTACCGTCTGCATATGAGCTACTCCAACGTTTGTTATTACTGCAATGTTTGGTCTTACTATCTCAGCAAGATAATCTATTTCTCCAAGTGTGTACATCCCCATCTCAAGTATTGCACATTTATGAGTAGCTTCTAAGTTATATATAGTCATAGGAAGTCCAATTTCAGTGTTTAAATTTCCTAAGTTTCTAAGGGTCTTTAAGCTTTTTGAAATTGCATAATAAAGCATATCTTTGGTTGTCGTCTTCCCACTACTTCCCGTTACTGAAATAAATGGTATATCAAATTTATCTCTATATCCCATAGCTATTCGCTTTACTGCCAGATAAGTATTATCTACGATAATATCTTTTTCTGATGTATTTCTTTCTACTATGGCTCCAAGAGCTCCATTTTCAAGAGCTCCTGACACAAAACTGTGTCCATCTAAGTTTTCTCCTTTAATAGCTACATATAGTGAATTCTCTTTTATATTTCGACTGTCATGAGATATGTTCTTCACTTCAATATTTTCATCAATATTAAACTTTAACTCTCCCCCAGTCATTTCAAGTATGTCTCTTATGGTTATATTTTCCATAAATCCTCCTAAGTTTAAAACGCTTTAATTTGCACTTTCTTCTTTTAGTTCTAAGCTAACCACAGTTCCTGTTTTTAATTTTGTCCCTGCTTTTGGAGCTTGATTTATTACTTTTCCACTTCCTATATATGTTGGATTTAGACCAAGACCTGTAAGTATTTTGTCTGCTTCCTCCATAGTTTTTCCTTTTAAATCAGGCATCTTTATTTCTGATGACTTTTGTTCCAAATAGATTATTACCTCTGAGCCTTTAGATAATTTTTCTCCTGGTTTTGGGAAACAATCCATAACTAAAGTATCGTCTCCAATATTTTCCTTTACTGCTAATCTATAATTTAGTCCTACTGAATTTAATTTTTCTTTTGCTTTTGAAAATTTCATGTTTCTGATTTCTGGTATAGTAGTTTTTGAATAAACTTTATCCGATTGAGTATTATCCGGATTTACGCCTAAATATCTAAGGGAATAACTCATTATATCTCTAACTATAGGCGCTGCTACAACCCCACCGTAATAGGATCCTTTCTTTGGCTCATCAACTATTGCAAGTACTACAAGTTGCGGATCTTCCACTGGAGCTACTCCAACATAGGAACCTATATAATATCCTTGGGCATATTTTCCATTAGAAGCTTTTTGGGCTGTTCCACTCTTTCCTGCCAATCTATACCCTTCTATCTGCGTAGCTTTCCCACCCGAAGTTACAACCGATTCCATTAAATCTATTAATTTAGCTGCAGTTTGAGGCGAAATAGGTGTTCTTATTTCCTCTTTTTCATGTTTTTTTATTATATTTCCTTTAGAATCTCTAATTTCTTTTACCAGTGTTGGTCTAAGCATTTTTCCATCATTAGCTATTGCTGCTACTGAATTTATCATCTGAAGCGGTGTAACTGATATTCCCTGTCCAAATGACATCGTAGCAAGCTCAACTGCATTTATTTTGTCCAGTGGATATATGATACCTGGAGCTTCTCCTGGAATTTCTATACCTAACTTTTCCCCAAATCCAAATGATTCTATATATTTAGTGAACTTTTCAGCCCCTACTCTATCTGCTACTTGTACAAATACTGTATTTACAGATGCTTCTACAGCCTTTCTGAATGTAAGACTTCCATATGGTACAGATGTCCAGTTTTTTATTGTAGCATCTTTTACCTTTATATAACCTTTGTCATAAAAATAATCCTCTGGTCTTACCAAATCCTCTTCGAGCGCTGCTGCCGCAGTTATAAGCTTAAATGGCGACCCTGGCTCATACACGTCATTTACAGATGGATTTCTCCACATTTTACTTATTATCGCTGATTTTTCTTCAAGGCTTTTTGCAGATGATAATTGATTTTTATAACTAGTAAATTTAGCTTCTCTTGGATAGTTTGGATCATAATCCGGTTTTGATGCCATGGCTAATATCTCTCCATTTTTAGGATTCATTACTATAGCTGTAACCGATTCTGCGTTATTATTTATATAAGCTTGATTTACTACTTTTTCAACATGATGCTGAAGAACTTCATCTACTGTTAATACTACATTATATCCATTTACAGGTTCATTATATCGAATCTCAGAGTTTGGAATTTCACGATTTTCTCCATCTTTTACTACAATTCTTCGCCCTGGAATCCCTTTTAATTCTCCATTAAGATATGACTCAATACCTGCTATCCCCTCATTATCATAAGAAACATGCCCTATTATATACGGTGCAAATTGCCCATAAGGATATTTCCTTTGAGAATTTTCTTCAAACTTAAGTCCTGTAGCTTCTGATTCTTTAATCTTCTCAACTTGCTCCAGTGGTATATTTTTTCTTAAAATAAATCGCTTTTTATCATCATTAAACTTTTTTAAGAACTCATCTACTGTTACATCGCTTAATACCTTTGATATTTCTTCCGCTGTTTTTTGAGCATCCTCTACATATAATTTTTCAACAAGAATATCATATGTAACTATACTTACTGCCAGCTCTTTTCCATTCCTATCGAGTATAGTTCCTCTTTTGGGTTGAATTATCTCATCTTTTTGTTGCTGTATTATCGCTTTATCTGTATATTTTTCTGGATTTATTATCTGTACATAACCAAGTCTAATAATAAGTATAAATATTAAAAAATAATAAAATCCTACACTAAAGCTTATTCGCTGTGAAATCAGACCCTTGTATTTACCTCTCATCTTGTCCTCTCTAATCCACCTTTATATAAACTATCTGTTCTTTAGAAGGATATACCATATTTAATCTATATTTTGCATAATTTTCTATAGTTTCACTTTTATAAGTGCTTTCTCTCTCAGCTTCTAACTCATTTAAATAATTTTTTTCTTTTTCAATATCTTTCTTTATCGCATTTATCTTATATTGAAGTTGTGCTATATTTGAGTTGTTGTATAATATAAGCATTGCTATCATTATATAGAACACAACAAAGCAAGCCCCCAAAAATAATTTAAAATTATTTTTGATTGCATGCTTAAATTCTTGTTTTCGCTTCTGGTTTTCAAGCTTCTTATTTTGTTTATCCTCAAGCTTTTGCTTCTTAAGACGCTCTCTATAAGCTTTTTCTTCAGCCTTTCGTTTAGCTTCTCTAATCTTATCCTGTCTTATTTGTTGAGGATCTCTAGGCTTGCTTTTTGAAGGTTTATTTTTCGATTTTCTACTTAAATCTTGTTTAGAAGCTGGCTTAGCTAATGGTTTATTTGAAATACGCTTATTTTTACCACTTTGTTCTTTACTTCTACCTGTAGTACTCCCTGAAGGTTTAGTGGATTTATATTGTTTATAAGATTGGTAGTCGTTCATATATATTCCCCTATATTTTCATTGCACATCTCAACTTAGCGCTTCTAGCTCTTGGATTTTCTTCCAATTCCTCTGCTGAAGATATTATAGGTTTCTTATTTATAATTTTAAGTGTAGGCTTTGAATTACAAGTACATATTGGAAACTCAGGTGGACATTTGCATCCTTGACTTAGATCTTTAAAAATATTTTTTACAATTCTATCTTCTAGCGAATGAAAAGTAATTATAGATATTACTCCGCCTGAATTCATATTATCCGCTGCTTCTTTTACAACTTTTTCTATTACATCAAGTTCTCTATTTACTGCTATTCTAATTGCTTGAAAAGTTCTTTTAGCTGGATGAAGACTCTCATCTCTTGCTTTTTTAGGTACGGCAGCTTTGATTATATCTACAAGTTCAAATGTAGTTTCAATAGGTTTTTCTGCTCTTTTTTCTACTATAAACTTAGCTATTCTGCTATGCCAATTTTCTTCCCCATAGTCTCTTATTATTTTATCTATTGATTCTTCGCTATAATAGTTTAAAATATCATATGCGCTTTCTTTCAAGCTCTTGTCCATTCGCATATCTAGTGGAGCATCGTGCATATATGAAAATCCTCTTTCAGGAGTATCTAGCTGATAAGAAGATACTCCTAAATCTAAAAGAATTCCATCTATTCCATTGATGCCATATTCCCTCAGCTTTTCATCAAGATTTTCAAAATTTGAATGAATGAGTATAACCTTATCCATATATTCCTTAAGTTTTTCTTTTGCATTTTCAATAGCATCCATGTCTTGATCAAAAGCTACAAGCTTCCCTTTATCAAGTTTTTTTACAATTTCAAGGGAATGGCCTGCTCCACCTAGAGTCCCATCGACGTATATACCATCTGGCTTTATTTTCAGACTCTCTATGCATTCATCCAAAAGAACTGACTTGTGTATAAATTCCATTTTTTTCTCCTAAATTTACTCTTTATATGCCGGTTTTACTCCACGGCTTTTATTTTTATATATTATAAAACATCCTAGTGCTATCAGTATAAGACTTGTAAGCTGAGCTGTTCTCAGAGGCCCTATCATAAGTGAATCGGTTCTAAGTCCTTCAATAAAGAATCTTCCTATAGAATATAAAATCATATATAGTGCGCAGATAAACCCATCAAATTTTTTATTTTTTGAAAGTTTTATAAGCAGTATAAATATCATAAAATCCCATAGCGATTCATATAAAAATGTAGGGTGAACTTTCACTCCATCTACCATAATTCCCCATGGCAGATCCGTGGGTCCTCCATGCGCTTCTTGGTTTATAAAATTTCCCCATCTTCCAATAGATTGTGCTAATATTAGATATGGAGCTATAATATCCATCACTTTAAACACATTCATTTTTTTTCGTCTTGCTACAAATAATCCACCTAAAAATCCACCTATAAGGCCTCCATGTATTGCAAGTCCTCCAAGCCTTATATTTATCATATCGATAAAACTATCATACATCTCAAAGTTAAAAATCACATAGTAAGCTCTTGCACATATTATCGCACAAGGAAGCGCTACCAGCGCTAAATCTAAAAGGTGATCTGCTATAAACCCCTGTTTTTCCCCCGTCTTCATAGTAAAATGTATGCCTAGCATCATAGCTGTAGTTATTATTATAGCATACCATTTTATGCCTATTCCAAATATTGTAAACGCTGTAGGATTCATATTTTACCTCAATTCTAAGATTCTTTTGGCTCTATTATAGAGATTACACTCATATTTTCATCAAAATGCTCTCTAAGTCTACTATTTGCATCTTCTATTGTAACATTTTTGAGCTGTTCAAGTATATCAAAATAGTTTATTCCTTCAAAGAAATATCCTAGGAATGAATTTGCTATATTTTCAATAGAGTCAAAAGATCTTATGAAGCTTCCAATTTTCATCTTTTTTACTCTTTCAAAATCAGATATATCTAGTCCATTTTCTTTGAATTCATTTAAGGTATCTTTTATTATATTAGTGGTTTTTTCTATATCTCTTGTTTCTCCAGAAATTATAGTATATCCAAAATCATTATGAGATGAGTAATCACATGAAAGTGGCTCAAATATAAGCTGCTCCATATAAAGCTTTTCATTAAGACTGCTTCCTTTTTTAAATATACAGTCTAAAACTATGTCTGTACAAACACTTTTATGAAGCATCTCTGCTCCAAAAAGATTCGCCGTCATCTTATCTTTATATCCAATGCTAAACATAGGGATTGAAACTTCCATCTTTTGTACAATTTTTTTCTCATTTATTGTATTTGGTTCTTTTTCGCTTATTCTTTCGATTTTTCCATTAAATTTATTGTCATCTTTTACAGTTTCTGTGACTGTATTAATCACATCATCCCATTCAAGATCTCCGATTACAAAAAGCGCCATATTTGATGGAGAGTAAAAAGCATTATAGCATTTATAAAGCTCTTCCTTGGTTATCTTATATATACTTTCTACAGTTCCTGCTATATCAATGTTATTGTTATGATTTATATACATTGCTCTAAGTGTGTTAAAAAATAATTGCCAATCTGCATTATCCTCATACATCTTTATTTCTTGTGCAATTATCCCTTTTTCTTTCTCTACATTTTCATCTGTAAAATGTGGCGTTTGAACATAACTTATAAGATGTTTTAGAGAATCATAAAAATTATCTGTAGCTGAAAATAAATATCCCGTCATATTGAAATTTGTAAATGCATTTGCATTAGCTCCAAACTCTGAGAATTTAGTAAAAGCATCTGTTTCATCTGGTTGTTCAAACATTTTATGCTCTAAAAAGTGTGCAATTCCTTCATTAAGTTCTATCATAGATCCATCAAACGGAGACAAGAATTTAAGATCATTTGAACCATAATCTGTCGCAAATATAGCATATTTTTTTGTAAACCCTTTTTTAGGCATAAAAAAAACATTCATATTATTCTCAAGTTTTTCATGATAAAGCACTTCTTTTAATATTTCATTTTTTATTATCTGCATGCTTACTCTCCTTTTTTAGTAAGAAAGTATACTGTATCTAGCTGAATATTAGAAGATATCCTCTTTATGTCATCAACTTTTACGCTTTCTATTTTTTCTAAAAACTCTTCTACAGTTTCATTTCTTCCTTGATTGCTTAGATTGTAATAGTAATCCGATAAAGACCATATACTATCTTTAAGTGATCTTAAATTGTTTTTTACAAACTTTTTAGCAAATTCAAGTTCATTTTCAGAAATAACCCCACTATTCATATCTTCAACTTCTTTTTTTATAAGCTCTATAGTCTTGTCAAAATTTGCAGTTTCTATGCCTGCGGTTATAAACATTATGCTCTTCATTTTTTCTAAATATGAGTTTATAGAATAACATAGTGAGTGCTTTTCTCTTATATTCATGAACAGCTTTGAGTGTGCTCCTGAACCTAAAATAATAGAATACATAAACATAGGTATGAAATCTTCGCTTTTTACATCTATGTTAGTTCGGTATCCCATGACAATTTTCCCCTGAGATACATCCATTTCTTCTGTTATACTCTTGATTTTGTCTACATGGTAATTTATTTTTTCTCTTGGTATCTTTACAATTTCTTTATTTCTAAACGAAAAGTGTGTTATTATTTCCTTTTCAAGAGATTCGATATCAAATTCCCCAGTGAAAGCGATGTCTATCTCCGATTCTTCTAAAATTTTTCTGTAATGTTCATACAAACTTACTGTGTCAATTTTTTCTATGTCTTCTATTTTACCATCTTCATGTATGCTATACGGTTCATTTTTACACATCTCTTCAATGCATCTCTCAAGGGAATACGTTCCCTTGTTATTTATTCTTGATAGGATAGCTTCTTTTAAAACCTCTTTTTCTATATCAACATATCTTTCTTTAAAACCACCATTTTCAACAAGAGGCTTAAGAATTATATCCATAAGCAAAGAAAAAGCCTTCTTTGTTATCGCTTCTCCTAAATACTTGTCATTTGTAAGTGAAAGTTTGAAGCTAAGTATCTGCTTTTCTCCAATTTTTCCCACACCTACTCCAAATGAACTTCCGTAAAGTTCTTGGAAAGCTTTTGAAATTTCAGCTTGCGTCGGAAGATTTTCACTTCCCATCTTTAGTATAGATGGAATAAGTGAATTCATGGTCACTTCATTTTCATCTAAAGGTCTTTTTATATATATTGATATAAGATTTGTTTTAAACTGATCACTTTTTAATTTTAAGACTTTTATGTTTCCTGGCAGTATCTTGCTATTTACAGCGTCCAAAATTTCAGTCTCCTTCCTAATCTACGTAAGTTACTTCTAAATTATCCAGTTGTTTTTTAAAATTATTTCTAAACTCCTGAAGATATTGCTTTCTTAATAGTTGCTGTTCATTTTTTTCAGTTTCTGTAAGTCCATCTGTTTTAGATTTTCTTGAAAGATAATTTATTCTATCTATTAACTTCTTATCCATTATTACTCTCCTTGTATTTTCTGCCTAAACGACATATTATATTTTATCATAAAAAAATAGTCTAGTGTACATTTCACTAAACTATTTTATGGTTTTATTCTATTTTTTTCAATCATATTTTAACAGTTATCCTTCCTGTAATTGTGAATCTTCATAAAGATCACACGCATCTGCCGTACAAGTTTCATTTACGCAGTTTATACAAGTTATAACTCCACAGAACATCATAGTTTCTTTCTTTTTATTAAGATTTTGAATTAAAGTTGTTTTATTTTCCATATTCGCCCTCCGATTTGCAACAAAAATCATTTGATACTTCTATTTTTTTATCAATGCAACGTTATCATGTATAAATAATATCACGTTTTGCAAGAAGAGTCAACTAATATTTCATTTTTGTTTTATTTGCATAAATAAGTCCCTGTCATTTCAAAATAAAATGATTTTGGGCAAAAAAAATTACCCAGAATGCCGTCTAGTCCAGAAAATTCACCCCCGAGCGTACTCAGGTGGGTTTCTTGATTTTTGTTTCTGAGATCCTTTACAAGAAGGCTTGTCATCCACAAAAATACTATCAGAATCCCTTATTAATCATGTCGGTTGAATTTAATGAGACTATAACGTTCATCCCAGGTATTTTTCTATATTATACTACTAATCTTTAAATATTTAAAGGTTTTTTTGAAATTTTTATTTTGTACTCTGTCTTTCTACTATTTTGTGAGGAAGTGTTATGTTCTTTTCTTTCATATCAGCGCCTTCAACTTTCTTTATAAGAATTCTTATAGAAATTGCCCCAATATCATAAAGCGGCTGTTCTACAGTCGTAAGCGCAGGTCTTATTATATTAGAAATTTTTGTATTATCATATCCAACTACAGAAACTTCTTCTGGAACTTTCCTTCCGTTATCAACAAGTGCATTTATTATTCCCGCAGCCATTTCATCTGTAGTTGCAAATACTGCATCTGGAAACTTTATATTTTTTTCTATATATTCACACATGAAGTCATATGCAGATGAAAAACTTTCTTTTATATAATTTATTTTATTTTCGTCAAATACTATATCCCTTTCCCTATACGCTCTTTTAACTCCATCTATTATAAATGAGTTCATCGTATGAGAGTTATACTCAGGACTTACAAGTACTATATCCTGATTCCCTTTATCAAGAAGATAGTTTCCAACATCATATCCTGCTCTTAAATGATCGATACCTACTGAAAACACATCATATTCTTTAGCATTTTTACTTACGAAAACAGAGGGAATTCCACTTGAGTTTATAAGCTCTACAACTTCACTTTTTAAGTTCCAGCTCACTATAAGTATTCCTGCAACCTGTTTATTTTTAAGTAAATTTATATATTTTATTTCTTCTTCAAGTTCTCCATATGAGTTACAAAGTAAAATATCATAATCATACATTTTTCCCACTTCTTCTATTCCATTTAATATTTCTCCTATTTTATAATTTGAAATATTTGGAACAATAACTCCTATAAAATTACTTTTTTTGAGCACCAAACTTCTTGCAACTGGGTTCGGTACATAATTTGTTGTTTTTATAACCTCTAAAACTCTATCTCTTATATCATTTGATACTGGTTTAGAATTATTTATAACTCTAGATACCGTTGAAATAGAAACCCCCGCCATCTTTGCAACATCTTTTATTGTAACTGACATCTCACCATCTCCTATTATTTCTTTATTATTGAACTTAATCTATATATCTTCTTACCCATTTCTACAAACTTTCCCTCATATTCTGTCTTTATTATTCTTTCGTCATCAATTTCAAATTCTTTACTATGAAGATCAATCTGAATCTCTTCTATAGTATTTTCTTTACTAAATTCACATACCGAAAATTCAAAAAGAGGTAAATTGTCTGTTTTGAACTCTACACTAGATCCAGCTTTTAAAACTTTTTTGTACCTACTTATCATATTTTCATGCGTAAGTCTTCTATTAGCATTTCGTTTTTTGGGCCAAGGATCTGAAAAATTTAGGTATATTTTTGACACTTCAGAGTCTTCAAAGTAATCTTCTAAAAAATTTGCATTTATGCTTAAAAGTTTAATATTTTTCAATCCCAATACCCTTATAGTCTCAGCAGCTCCAAGAATTAAGGGTTCTATTTTTTCTATCCCTATATAATTTATGTTCGGATTACGCTTTGCATGTTCTATTAAAAATTTCCCTTTTCCCATTCCAATTTCAAGGTATATAGGGTTTTCATTTTTAAAGACATCTTTCCATTTTCCTTTTTCTACACTTTCAGATAACACTATTGTATCTTTACTATATTCTAAAAATTTTTCTTTATAGTTTCTAGGTTTTCTATATCTCATATTAAATCCGCAAAAAAAACGGTTACTCCTTTTTAAATTTTTATCTTAAAAAATATTGATTTAATTCAGTTATTGTATTATACTTCTTACGAGGCATTATGTGACATTTTATGAAGTAGGGAGGTACTGTTATGGTATTCGAAACAATTGCAAAACTAATATGCGAGCATTTAGGCAGTCTTAGTTTAGATGAAATTGAGCCAGATACATCTCTAGTAGATGACCTTGGCGCAGATTCTCTTGACGCTGTGGAAATCATCATGGCTATCGAAGAGGAATTTTCAATAGAAATACCTGATGATAAATTCGAAAGTTTAGAAACAGTTCAAGATATTGTTGATTTAGTTGAATCTTTAGTTCAAGCTTAATTTACTTATGAGCTCCATGATATCCTCATGGGGCTTTGTTTTTACTACAATCTTTTCCATCTTTCTAGGAGAATAGAATCCAAGCTCAATACAGTGAAGTGCTTGTCTTTCTAGAAATTCTATATTTCCACCATAAAGTTCATCTCCAAATAAAGGATGTCCTATATGCGCCATATGAACTCTTATCTGATGAGTTCTTCCAGTTTCAAGCTCAAGCTCTAAAAGTGACGCCTTTTCATTGCTTTTCACAACTTTATAATGCGTTATAGATTTTTGTCCGTTCAAATCCACAATACGCTTTATCCCATCATCAGATTTCATTATAGGCATATCTATTGTAGCTTCACCTTTTAATTCCCCTTCTACTACTGCCGCATATTTTTTATCCATATCCCACATTGAAGTATCTTTTGTTAGTACACTGTGCGCATATGAATTTTTTGCTACTATAAGAATTCCACTTGTATCTCTATCTAACCTATTTACAAATCTTACTTTAGATTTTATATTTTGAGATTCAAAATAATATTTAATTGCATTGAGCATAGTATTTTCTAAATGATTCCTAGTTGGATGCACTACCATGCCATATGGTTTTTCAACCACCAAAAGGTCACAATCCTCATAAAGTATTTCTATACTAATATTCTGAGAAATATATTCATTTCCTTCTTTTTCAAAGAAAACTTCTATCAAGTCCCCAGATTTGACAACGGTATGCATTGGCACATACCTACCATTTAAATTTACTGTTTTATTTTTCTTTAAATTACATACCATTCTTACGGAGATATCCATTTTATTTAAAAGCTCGGATTTGAGTGTGTTTTCTCCTTCACACACCCATACGAGTTTGTTATATTCTTGTAATTCTTTAGGCCACATATATTTCTCCATCCAAAATTTTCTTTATCTATTATAATAACATTAAAAAGTCCTATTTTCAATTAAATTGAGTATTTTAAACATAGTTTTTATTTTTATTTATTTATATAATATGTTATAATATTTTTGGAAAGGTGGACTTATTTATGAGCAGAAAGATTGTCGTTACTTCTAACCCAACTGAAAAATCTCAGGCGGTTTATTTTGAAATATCCAACAAACTTGAAATACATGGATTTTCTGTGTATAACCATTTTATCCCCGATGCTGAGCTAATAATTGTTATTGGCGGAGACGGTTGGTTTATAAAAACTATTCATGATTTCGATTATCCTAATATTCCAATCGTAGGCATAAACACTGGACATTTGGGATTTCTTCAAGATATAAATCCTTGTGATATAGATTTATTTATTGACAGTTATCTAAATAAAAACTACTCTATAATGCACGTAGCTCCAATAAAAGCAGAAATATCCATGGACAACAAGATAAAAACAATATTAGCAATAAATGAAGTGGTAATAAGGGGAACTAAAAGCCGTATGATACACCTTAATCTTAAAATAAACGATTCTGTAATAGAATGTTTCAGCGGTGATGGTATAATTGTATCTTCCTCAACAGGCTCAACAGCTTACAATTATTCTGCTGGAGGATCAATAATAGACCCATCTCTTGAAAGTCTTCAAATAACGCCTCTTTCTCCCACAAATACAAATGCTTATCGTTCCTTCACGTCTAGTATAATAACATCACCCGATTCTATAATAGATATAGATCCTGAATACAGATTTGAAAATTCACTTTTGATAATCAATGATGGAATAGAGAATAAATATAACAAAATTTCAAAGGTAAGTATAACTACCTGCCAAAATAAAATCAATGTACTTCGTTTATATAGCTATGATTTTTGGGCAAAAGTAACTAATCGATTTTTATAGGAGGTTTTATGAAAATAGGTGTAATAAGTGATACTCATGGAAGTCTTCATTTTTTTGAAAAAGCGATGGAAATTTTAAAAGACTGTGATAAAATAATACATGCAGGAGATGTGTTATACCACGGGCCAAGAAATAATCTCCCCGGAGGCTATGATCCAAAGGGCCTTGCCGAAAAAATAAATACACTTGATAATATATTTTTCGCTAAAGGCAATTGTGACAGTGATGTAGATCAAATGGTAATAAACCATCCACTTCAAGCTCCTGGGATGATTGTAGAATTTAATAATAAGAAATTCTTTGTTACTCATGGATATATAGAAAGTAAACTTGCTATGATTTACCGAGCAAAAGAAATAAATGCAGATTTTCTAATATTTGGACACACTCATGTAAAAGAACTTTTTTCAGATGAAGGCCTTGTAATCCTAAATCCAGGAAGTACTTCTCTTCCAAAAGATGGGACCCGTTCTTGCGCTATAATAGATTCTGAAAAGGTAGAGCTTTGGGATATTGAAAATAACCTTGTTTTAAATACCTTCAATTTAATATAATCTCAAAATTTCTTATGCAAAATCGAAATAACCATAAAAATAAGGGTGCTTTCGCACCCTTATCTAATATATAAAACTCTATTTTTCCCTTCTTTTTTTGCCATGTACATAGCTTTATCTGCTTCATTCGTGCCTTGTTCAAAACTTTGAATCTCATCATTGAATTCAAAAACCCCAAAACTAGCAGTAAATTTTATCTCATTTGAATTTATAAAAAAAGAGTTTGTTTCAATATTCTTTCTTATCCTTTGAGCGACTTCATAAGCAGATGTCATCTGGGCTTTTGGAAGTATAATTATAAACTCCTCGCCCCCGTACCTTCCGACATAATCATAATTTCTTATACTCTTTAACAATATTTCAGAAATAGCTACAATCACCTGATCGCCTACAGAATGTCCATAATTATCATTTATAGCTTTAAAGTCATCTACATCCATTATTATTACCGAAAGTTTCTGCATACCCTCTTTAAATTTCGTAAATTCTCTATTGCCTTTTGATATTAGTTCTTTTCGATTTAAAAGTCCTGTAAGATAATCATGCGTCGCCATATACTTAACTTCATTATAGTATTTAGAGTTTTCCATAGCAATTGCTAGATATTCACTTATAATCCTTGCTTTATAAACATCTTCTTTATTATAGTTATATTTTTTGTAGCTTTTAATACTAAAAAAACCCTTTAGTTTGCCTCTAAATTCCATAGGAATATAAATTAAAGATACAGTTTTTCCACCTTCAAAATTAAAATTAGGTGCATATAACTCATATTCTATGGTGCTGTTTCCTACAAGTATACTTTTATTATATTTTAAACAATATTCTCCAAAAGTATCCATCCCTCCAAGTTTATAACTTTCTGATTCTCCTACTTCTCCAGATTCTACATATATATATTTTTCTATCGAGTCTACATCTTCATTACATATCCCTATACTCAAAATATCAAGTTTAAGTATATTGCTAATGTCATCATATAAATTTTTTAATAGATTTTTAAAATCAAAATTAGAGGCTATGTTCCTACATATCAACGATACTGCATCCATATTGCTACAAAGTTTCTGATATTCTAAAACTTTTCCTTTATCGCCATAAATTTTTTGAGAATTCACAGAATCCATATTCTGTTTTTTAAATATACGTTCCTTGTAATAAGCTGTTTTCTCAGAATAATGAAACGCTCTTTCATAGTCTTCATCTTCTTCATACTTTTTTGCAAGAACTGCGCTTATTTCCGAAAGCTCCCTATTAAGTTCCTGGGCTTCTATATTTTCATCAAAATCCATAAAACTCCCCTTTTCAACACTACTATAGTACTACAACCTGATTTCTACCATATGTTTTAGCTTTATAGAGTGCCGCATCTGCTAAATTTACACATTTTTCGAAATCAGCTATATCGCTGCAGACAGTATGTACCCCTATACTTGCAGTTGCATTAAATTTTATATTTTCTGCCTCAAACTCTGTTTTTTCAAGAAAGCTCCTTATATCTTCAGCAAACTTCAAAGCATTTTCTTTTTCTACTCCCGGAAGTAAAGCCATAAACTCTTCTCCCCCATACCTTCCAACATACCCATTAGTCGATAGTTCTTTATTTAATATTTTTCCTGTATACTCCAAAACTCTATCACCAATGTAATGCCCATAGCTATCGTTTATATTTTTAAATTTATCAATATCTATCATAAGTATAGATATTGGTTTTTTAAAATTATTACATGATTTAAAAATATCATTTCCAATTTTATATATTTCTCTTCGATTATAAACGCCTGTAAGCTGATCATACTGAGAAAAATATTTTGCTTCTTTATAAAGTTTTGAATTTTCAAGTGCAACAGATACATAGTTTGAAAGTAGTTTTATTTTAGTTAAATCTTTGTAACTATACATATCTGGAGAATAATGTTGCACAGTTATTACTCCTATTATATTTTCGCCTAAAACCATAGGACAATATATATGAGACATGGGTCTACCAACATCATTATATTTAAATTTACCATCAAGCGCCATATATTTTCTATACTCTTTTTGAGAATCTTTCACCAATATATCTATGTTGTTTTTTATACAATATTCTGAAAAGGAAACATTCTCGCCCATATATATCTTCATAGGAGTAGTTTTTTTACCTTTATCTACTAAAAATTCATATTCAATATACTCATTTTTATAGAAAAAACCAATTCCTAAAAGATCAACTTTCATTATCTTTCCAACTTCTTTATATATTATATCAACTACATCTTCTAGTTCTAAACTCGAAGTTATGCGTTTACCTATATCTGAAATCACATTTATAGTTTCATACATTTCTTGATATAATACCATATCAAGCTGCGTATTTTTAGCATTTACTTTAGAGAAAGCCAAACTTGTCTGAGCACTTAGAATATCCCCTATCATTTGGTTTCTTGCTTTGGAATATCCATAGGCTTTTTTATAGTCATTTTTTTCAGCATATATTTTAGATAATTTATAAAATATATCAATAAGTTCAAATCGTTTATCTAAATTACGCCCTTCTATTTCTGCTTCTAGTAAAATTTTTTCAGCTCTATCAACTTCTCCAAAACGAAAGTAATGACTCCCAAAAGATTTCAAAATCTCTGATTTTCTTTGGCTTTTAAACCGTTCCGCATAACTAAGAGCTTGTTTAAAATACTCTTCCGCAAGATTATATTCTCCCATTTTGCTGTAAAGTACTGCTGCCGTAAGAAAGACTCTATCTTTAAGCCCATTAAGGCTATATACTTTTGTTTTTTCCATTGCATTTTTAACTAAATTTAAAGCCTCTGAATAGTTTCTTTTTTTGATCTGAATTATAGCTTTATATACATCTCTCAAAACCTTACATTCATAATTTAAACCAGATTTATACGCTTCAAGTCTATCAATAACACTTTGAGCCTCATCATACATCTCATATTTTATATATAATGATACAATATTTATATTTATTGAGGCAATTTTATAATTGAGATCTCCTTCTAAGGCTAACTCTAAACCTTTAATTCCCCAATCTATAGCATCTTTAAATTGACCATAATAACTATATATGCCAATCATACCATTGCAACAATATATTTGACCTTCTGTTTCTTCAAACACTCTAAATATATCATATGCCTTTGAAAAATTTTCATAAGCTTGCAATACATTCCCTTTATAAAAATAAAGTGAGCCCTCAAAAGCATATCCCCAAGCTAAAGCTAATTTATAATCATTTGCTTCAGCTATCTGTATTATATTATTTACTAAAAGTTTGGTTTCATCAGGATCTTTCATAAAATTAATATCAACTATATTATTTATATATCTAATGTATGTTTCATCATTTTTAAGTCTTCTTAAATGATAATAAATATCTTCATAATAATTTAAGCTTAACTCGCTCACCCCAAGATATACACCTCCATGAAACATTCATTATTTCAAAGTTATCAAAAGCAATACTGTCATTATAACATTCATTATCAAATAAAAATATTTTGCATTTCTAAAATCTTTATCTCCTAAAAATTCAATTTCTTTATTAATCATTTTCTTAAACTCAGATATGTTTATAATTTGATCTACCGAAGTAAACTTTACAATTATAACATTGTTTGAAAATAAATTCATCTTCAATTCAATCTTAGCTCTAGATTCATTAATATATATTATTGGAATTCTATAATGCGTATCTATTCCTTTTTTTCTAAAAACTTCCTTAACTGATTTATAAAAGACTTCCCATGGCGTATTTATCATAAAAAAGTTATTATTTCTAAATACAGATACTAATATTAAGTACAAAATAATCCCATAATAACCTAGATCTATTATAGAAAAACCATACTTTGCATTAAACTTAAACGATGCATTTATAGGATTAATTACTAGTGCCGATATAAATACCGCCATAGTTATAAATATATTTTCGTAATAATTTTTTTTAAATAAAAACGAATACATAACATAAACCATATTTATAATAAGTAGCAAAACTACTCCAAAAGTAATATTATCATTCATACTAATAGTGCTCCTTTAAACTGCGGTTTTCAAGTTTTCTGATACTACAACTTCTTCCTTTACACATGATACTGAAACAATAACTATTATAGCCCCTATAAGCTGAATTATTGAAAGTACTTCCCCTAAAAATAAAAAACTAAATACAAAGGTAAACACTGGTATTAAATTTAAAAATACCGATGTTATATTTATCCCTAAAGTTTTCTGAGAAAATAGGTAAATATACGTAGCTATAGCTGAACAAAACAAAGTCAAAAACAAAAAATGTATCATTACATTAATATTCATATTAGCTATTTCAATATAATCATATCTTAAAATAGGTAAAAATCCTAAAAACCCAAAAAAACTCTGATACATAGTAATTGTCATATCGCTATATTTTCCAAAGAGTGGTTTTGTTACAAATTGATAAATTGACCACGAAATCGCTGCCATAAACATTAATACATATCCTAGTATATTGAGTGAAAATGCAGCTCCTCCAATTATGAGATAAATCCCAATTATAGAAAATATAATACTGAATAAATTTCTTTTTGTAATTTTACTCTTATATATTATTCTATTGAAAATTAATGAAAATAGAGGAATTGTTCCAATAAGAATTGAAGCTTCATTTGAGCTTATTCTTAAAACGGCACTATTTTCACACCAAAAATAAATAGTTACTCCCAAAATGCCTGATATAAAAAGTCTAAAATAATCATTATTTTGAACTTTTTCAAGCTTTCTGCTGATTTTGAGTGTGATAAATATTAAAATTGAGGTAAGTAGATATCTAAAAAAAGCAAGATATGCTGGTCCAAAAACCGTCATACATATTTTTATACTAACAAAAGACGCTCCCCATATAAGCGTAACAAATGTTAGCCCTAAATATGCTTTCATTTTTTTATTTCCCATAAATACTTACCTCCAATATCCGAACATTACTTTATATAAATATTAATATATTATCCATCTAATTACAAGTGTTAGTAGCCTAAACTCCCTATATTTCTGTACTTTCAGAATTAACTGCTGGCATAATCACTGTAATTTTAGTTCCTAATCCTAATGTTGATTCGATAAGCATGGCCGAATTATGAAGTTTTAAAATTTCATCTACAAGTGCAAGTCCAATTCCACTTCCCGGAGAATTCACATTTTCCTTAAAAAACTTTTCTTTTACTCTCTCTAGATTTTTTTCAGATATTCCTATACCATTGTCTTCTACAGTAACGATAACCTTATCTTCAAACCCTTCTACTGTAAGGCTTATTTTCCCTTGTTCTCCTATAAATTTTATAGAATTTGTAAGCAAGTTTATAAAGACCTGTCTAAGTCTATTGGCATCTCCATCTACCATCGTATCTAATCCTAAAAGATTGCAAGTAAAATCAATCCCCTTTGTCCTTGGAATAAATTGACGATAAACACTGTAAACCAATCGTTTAGGTGATATTGGCTGTTTCTTAACTTTCATAGTCCTTGATTCAAGTCTTGAGAAATCTAAAAGTTCTTCCACAATATCCTTTAGCCGCTCCGCTTCACTACATATTATTTTAAGTCCTACTTCAGTGTCTGAATCAGGTTCAACACTTCCAAGCAGAAGTGTTTCTCCCCAGCCTTTTATTGATGTAAGTGGCGTCCTAAGCTCATGAGATATAGAAGATATAAAATCTTTTTTTACATTGTCAGTTCTAGTTATCTCTTCTGCCATATAATTTAACGTGTCCGCAAGTTCACCTATCTCGTCTTCGTAGTACTTTTCTGCTCTTATTTCAAAATCTCCATCAGCCATCTCTCTAGCAACTGTCGTTAACTTGTGTATCGGGTTTACTATAGATTTTGAAATTAATATAGCCATAATTATTAAAAATAAAAGTAGCAAAGTGGATACAAAAAAACTAACCATAGCATAAGTTCTTATTGTATCATCTATTTTTTCAAGCGAAACTGTATATCTAACAGCTCCATCTATCATACTGTATTTCATAAGTGGTCTTGAAACCGACATCATCTTTTCGCCAGTTTCTCCATCAGAATCAATATAAGCTTCAAATTTATTATTAAATGCGGCTGTTACATCAGGCGTTTTGATTTCTCTTATATCAGAAAACCCATATGAATCCATTATTACATAACCATTTTTATCAAGCACTTGAATCAAAAACTTTTTATCAGATTCTCCCAAAAAGTTCTCAAACAAAAATCTTGCTTTACCTTGAACATTAGAATATCCTGCATAGCTATTTATAAATTCAGATGTAACAATAACTCTATCCTTTAATATTTGCTCCACTCCACTATAGTAATAATTAGATATAAAAACAATAAATGCAATTTCAAGCATAACTATTGTAAGTGCTACTATAGCCCCAAAACTTAGCACAATTCTATTCCTTATAGAATTTTTAAAACTAATTTCATCAATAACCTTTTTTATATCAAATTTATTACTGCTCATCCTCTTCCCACCTATATCCATATCCCCAAACCGTCTTTAAATAAGATGGATTAGCCGGATCTTCTTCTATCTTCTTTCTTATTCTTCTCATATTCACATCTACAACTTTTAAATCCCCAAAATAATTTTTACCCCAAATTTCATTTAAAATATGATCTCTAGATAGCGATTTTCCTTTATTTTTCATAAAAAGTTCAAGTATATCAAATTCTTTTGGAGTAAGCTCAATTTCATCCTTATGCTTAAAAAATTTTCTATCATCGATATCTATTTTAAATATTCCGCTTGTAATTATATTTTCTTGAACATCTTGATTCGCAAGAGATAGACGTCTTACGAGTGATCTAACTCTTGCAATAAGTTCTGCTGGACTAAACGGTTTACTTATATAATCGTCCGCTCCGTATTCAAGTCCCATGACCTTATCTTGCTCGTGAGTTCTGGCTGTAAGCATAATTATACCTATTCCCTCATTCTTACTTCTAAGGTATTTTAAAACCTCAAAGCCATCAATTCCAGGAAGCATAACATCTAGAAGCACTAACTTTATATCTTGATTTTCTTCAAATACCTTAAGCGCCTCTTCTCCACTTGCCGCTTCAAAAACCTCAAATGAATCATTTGCGGAACCAAAACTGCTTTCTCTTTTAAAATTAAGTGTTATAAAGCTCCTTATAGCATATTCATCTTCTACTATTAAAATCTTCATACTTCTCTCCCCTTAGTAATTTGCTGGTTTTATAATTAAAGTTAAGTCTCTTGAATCATACTGCATTTTTTCATATATATTTCTATCTCTTGAACTCAAACCGTCTGGCTTATCTATAACTTTAGCTATTATAGCCATTTCGTCAGTTTCACTTATAAGCTGATATTCTCCAAGCTGTGATTCTAGATTTGCTTTTTCTATCTTCTTAATCAACATAAAAGGTATTCCTCCCGTTTGATCCTTAGGCGAGAAATAAACCCAAATGCCACTTTCATCATTATCCTTCTGTATAAAGAAATTATCTTTAAAACTTATAGGAAAATTTATATTTACATTTAAGCTGGTATCTTCATATAGTTGAGTCACTAATTTCAGTTTAATATCTTCATCTATTTTATAATAATTTTTAACATAGCTATTTGGGGATTTCCCTTCATCATACTTATCTATAAATTGCATTTTAGCAACTTCTATTATCCCATCATCATCTACGTCTGCACTTTTTATAGGTGTGCTCTGAACAACACTAGAAATATCAGAATCTTTTATTATGCTTTTAAGCTCCTTATCTTTATAAACAAGCACATCAGTTTCTCCATAGTTTTGTTTTACATACATATCTACAAAAAAACCTTTTTTCTTATCATTTATTTTTCCAAAGGTTATACTATAAATTTCTTTTTCTTTTGGATATATTATTTCACTAACTTTTACAACTTGCCCTGAAACAAGGTTTAATATAGACATGCTATTATTGTTGTCTGTATTTCCAAAATTTGATATAGCTATATCTTGAATACCATCGTCATCCGCATCAAGCACTTCCATTGCAAGATAATTTCCACTAAATACAGATTTTAAAGAGTTTTTCTCCTGCTTATAAATATTTATCTCTTTATACGGATTTGTTATTCCATAGTATCCAATTATAACTTCTTCCATTCCGTCATTATCAAGGTCTAATACCCTATAGTCTGAAATTTCAAAAGCTTCCAGTTTTATATCTGTCTTTTTTACCCAAATATCATTAGCCTTATCTAGAACTATAAGCCCTAATTTTCTAGTATTTTTATCTCTATATAATGCAATTGCCTCTTCATCAGAATCCGAATCTATATCTCTATTTATTATAGAGTTTTCATTTTTTACACCTTTAGCGTAAGGTAATACTATCAAATCCGAATTTTGTGGAAGAAAGCTTAGAAGTGCATCATTAAGCTGCTTCTTTTCAACGTTAAGTTCTGGAGGCTGAATTAGCTCTTCTGGAGTTTTTAATCCTTCACATCCTGTAAGAAGTAATGATACTAGTATCATTATAATTATGTTTAAAGTTTTCCTATTCATAAATTTTAATCCTTTTAACTATAAATTAAAATATATATAAACGCAAAAAGACTAGAATAAATCTAATCTTTAATGCTAAAACAATTCTACAAAAATCTCTAACGTCTTTTGCTTTTTCCGTTTCCTTTTTTAGGACCTGATCCAGTTTTTGAACCTGATCCAAATTTTCCTTTTGATGGATTTGGCTTTCTAGGAGGCCTTCTATCGCCTTTCTTTTCCTTAAGTTCCTCTAGTTTTAAATTTTTCACAGCTTCGATATCAAGTTTTGATCTTTCATAATCACTTCTATCATAAATCTTAGGTATAGTAAGCTTTATTGTTTTTTCTATTTTTTCAAGATATCTCTCATCTTTTTCATCAACTAAAGTGACTGCTATTCCTTCATTATTTATTCTTCCAGTTCTTCCTACCCTATGAACATAATATTCTGTATCTCTTGGAGTATCATAATTAAACACATGACTTACTCCTTCAATGTCCATTCCCCTTGCCGCTATATCTGTAGCTATTAGATATGGCAATTTAAGACTTCTAAATTTCTTTAATATCTGTTCCCTTTTATTTTGGCTCAAATCTCCATGAAGCACTTCCACATCTGTAATGCCTTTTTCAAGAAGTTTCTCATAAAGTTCTTTGGCTCTTTGTTTTGATTTTGTAAATATCATAGCCATAAAAGGATTATATATATCCATCGCCATCAGAAGGCTGTCTATTCTTCTATCTTCTGTAGTTTTTATAACAAGCTGTTTTATTTGGTCAAGTACAACTATCTCTGGATTTATTTCCACAGTTATAGGCGCATTCATTATTCTTCTTGCAAGTTGCTTAATATTATCTGGCATGGTCGCAGAAAACATCAATATTTGAATACGCTCTGGAATTTTAGAAGAAAGTAATTCTAGATCTTCCATAAAACCATATGCAAGCATTTGGTCAGCTTCATCTATAACCATATGCTTTAAATATTTAAAATTTATGGTTCCTCTTCTCAAGTGGTCTAATATTCTTCCTGGAGTTCCAACTACTATTTGAACATTATTTCTAAGTCTAGTAATCTGAGCTTCAATATTATGTCCTCCAAAAACAGATACCACACCTATTCCATTCGCTTCTCCTAGCATTTTTCCAACCTGAGTAATCTGATCAGCTAATTCTCTCGTAGGAACTATAACCAGTGCCTGCGTATGCTTATTTGTAGCATCAATCATTTGAAATATAGGTAGCAAAAATGCAATGGTTTTTCCTGTACCCGTCTGAGCCTTTCCTATAAAATCTCTTCCTGCTAAAATATGCGGAATTGATTCCTCCTGAATCTTAGTTGGTTCAGTTATATAGTTTTTTGCTAAAATTTCTACATACTCCTGGTTAATCTTAAATTTGCTAAACTTCATCTAATACACATCCTTAATCTATTTAATAAAAATAATTATAACTTCTTTGAATAATAATTATAACATATTTCTTAGTAATTTTAAATTTTTTTACACTTTTTTACTAATATATCTTTTGAAGTTTTTTAAAGTTTTTTTATTATTTATTAATATATAGTTTTTTATAAAATTACTTATTTTGAAATTTTTGACGTTTATTTTTTCACAATACCGAATTTTCTGAATTGATTGCATTTTCTGTTGCAATTATAAATCCCTAATGCTATAATTACTTTAAATAAATTCTTTATAGATTTTATAAAAAAATTTAAAGGAGGAATTATACTTATGGAAGCACTTCATAATGCGATTTTGTGGTTAAACGGTATTGTTTGGGGTCCACCAATGCTTATTCTTTTATTCGGGACTCACTTATTTTTAACATTCAAACTTAAATTCATCCAGCGTTACGTTTTTAAAGCAATAAAGTTATCGGTCACTAAAGATGACTCAGGTTCTGGAGATATAAGCCAGTTTGGGGCTTTAACTACAGCTCTTGCAGCTACAATCGGTACTGGTAATATTGTTGGTGTTGCTACAGCAGTAGCTATAGGAGGTCCTGGTGCAGTTCTTTGGACTTGGCTTACTGGTTTATTTGGAATAGCAACAAAATATTCTGAAGGTCTACTTGCTGTTAAATACAGAGTTAAGACTTCAGATGGTACAATGCTTGGTGGCCCTATGTATGCCCTTGAAAGAGGACTAAACATGAAATGGGCTGGAGTAGCATTTGCAATATTTACAGTAGTTGCTTCTTTTGGTATTGGTAATATGACTCAAGCCAACTCTATAACTTCTATGCTAGATGCTACCTTCGGAATAAACCCTACTATTTCAGGTGTTGTAATCACTATAGCAGCTGGTGTAGTTATTCTAGGTGGAGTTAAATCTATAGCTAGAGTATGTGAAGCGCTTGTTCCTTTTATGGCATTATTTTATATTTTAGGTTGTATAGTAATATTAGTTATAAATGCTGCATTTATTCCAGAAGCAATAACTACTATACTATCTGCCGCTTTCACGCCTCAAGCTGCTGCTGGTGGTTTTGCAGGTTCTACCATAATGCTTGCAATGAGATATGGAGTTGCAAGAGGTCTTTTCTCTAATGAAGCTGGTCTTGGTTCTGCTCCTATAGCTGCGGCTGCGGCTCAAACCAAAAACCCAGTTAGACAGGCTCTTGTTTCTATGACAGGCGTTTTCTGGGATACAATAGTGGTTTGTCTTTTGACTGGTCTCGTATTAGTTACAAGTATACTTAAAAGTCCAGATGTTCTTGGTGGTCTTGCTGGTGCAGCTCTTACATCTGCCGCATTTGGACAAATTAAAGTCATTGGACCATTCGTACTTGCAGTAGGTCTTGTTACCTTTGCTTTTTCAACAATACTTGGTTGGTCATACTATGGTGAAAAAGCATTTGAATATCTATTTGGAAAACAGCTTTCTAAATACTATAGAATAGTTTACGTTATCGTTGTAATGGTTGGTTCTGTAAGTGCAAATGCATTTGTTTGGGACTTATCAGATACATTTAATGCACTAATGGCTATTCCTAACCTTATTTGTCTTATATTACTAAGCCCAGTAATTGTAGCTGAAACTAAAAAGTATCTATGGGACAATAATCTTGATTTAGTAGATGATACTCCTATTCCTGAAATTGGAAAAAAAGAAGCTTAAAAACAACTTAGGAAGATGGCTAAGTCATCTTCCTATTTTTTATTGTCTTAAAATATATACTCTTTTTTATACATATGTTATAATTATCAAGTGAATTTTTTTACATTACTTTAAATTAAACAAAACCAAGGAGTTTATTATAATGAAGGTACATTTTATTGGTATAGGTGGAATAAGCATGAGCGGACTTGCCTTTATATGTCTTAATTTAGGATATGAGGTTAGTGGTTCAGATTCTTCTTCTAGCTATATGACAGATAAATTAACTGACAGCGGCGCAAAAATTTATATAGGACATTCAGCTTCAAACATCGACCCTTCCTACGATTTAGTTGTGTATACAGCTGCAATAAGGCCTGATAATGAAGAGCTTCTAGCTGCGAAGGATAATAATATAGATACTATTGATCGTGCTCATTTTTTAGGCGATTTAATGAAAAAATATAATAATTCTATTGCAATTTCAGGAACTCATGGAAAAACATCAACAACTTCAATGATATCTACAATATATAATCATGCTGAAATAAACCCTACAATTCTAGTAGGTGGAAATCTAAGTATTATAAATGGTAATGTTCAAGTTGGAAATAATGATTATTTTATTACTGAAGCATGTGAATACGTTGATAGTTTTCTTTCTTTCTATCCAAAATATGAAATAATTTTAAATATAGAAGCGGATCACTTAGATTACTTTAAAGATATAAATCATATAATAAGTTCATTTAAAAGCTTTGCAACTAATTTGAAACCCGATGGGAAAATAATTGCAAATGGCGATGACTTAAATGTAAGAAAAGCTCTTTCTGAATTTAAAAATGTAATTTATTTTGGTGAAAACAAGGATAATGACTTTATAATCGAAAACATAATATTAAATAATGATTTCACTTCATTTTCTATAAAAAATAAAAATACTATTTTGGGAGAGTTTAAAATTCAAACTCATGGAATTCATAATGTATTTAACTCTTCTGCTGCAATAATTTGCTCTCATATTGATGGAATTTCTCTAAATACTATTAAGGATGCTATATGGAACTACAATGGCGTTGGAAGACGATTTGAGTTTAAAGGCGAAAAATCAGGAATAAGAATTTATGATGACTACGCTCACCATCCGTCAGAAATAAAAGCTACTCTTTCTTCGATAAAACCTATTGAAAAAAACAACCTTTTTGTAGTTTTTCAGCCTCATACATTCACTAGAACTAAGCTTCTTTTAGATGAGTTTTCTTCAAGTTTTGAGGACTGTGACTGTATTATAGTATCTGATATATATGCTTCTAGAGAAAAAGATACTGGTCTTATACATTCTACGGCTCTTGTGGAAAAAATTAAATCTCACCGAGATAATGTGCATTATCTAGGAAGCTTTGATGAGATTATAGAATTCCTTTCAAAAAAACTTAGCAAAAATGATATTTTAGTAACTATGGGCGCTGGAAATATAAATCAACTAGCTGAAAAGCTAATAACTTTACTTTAAAAAAATTATATAAAAAATCAAAATCCTAGATTTATTCAAAGTTTGCAAAAAAGCATTTTGAAAAATAATCTAGGATTTTTTTAATATAAGCTATAAATTATAAATAAGTTCTATTTTTGATATTTATATAAATTTTCTAACTGCTTTTCCATTAAGATAATCGCAATATTTACCTTGATAAAGGTCATTAGCGGTCATATACGCTTCTATCTCATCTTTTATCTTCCACCAAGACATCCCGTAATTACAAAATAATGTGTCTTCTTCTGGAGCTCTTCCCACTAGCCTTTGAATCACTATATTAGGACTAAGATAAGCTAAGAAATTAGCAGTTCTTTCAATATAGTCTTCTACGGTTTCAAACTTAATCTCTCCGCTTAAATACTGCTCTGCCATCTTAGTATTTTTCACTATATAAAGCGAGTGAATTTTAACCGAATCTATAGAAAGGGCACTTATTATCTTTGCCGATTCTATTATATCATCCATATCATCAAACGGAATATTTAAAATAACATGCGCTACAATTTCAAAATCATATTTTCTAATTCTATTAACTGCATCTATAAACTCTGCTAGAGAGTGTCCTCTATTTATCTTTTTAAGTGTTTTATAATTTACCGTTTGAAGTCCTAGCTCAATTGAAATATCTTTTTGATAGGTTTCTTTTATCATAGATAAATACTCTAAATGTTTATCATTTATAGAATCTGGTCTTGTCGAAACTGATATTGCCACAACATCATCTCTAAGCGATCTTTTTATCATGTCCTTAAACTCATCAAACGGAAGATATGTGTTTGTATAATTTTGGAAGTAAGCTATAAATTTATTTGAATTATATTTTTTGCCTATATATTCAATATTTTTTTCAAGCTGTTCTTCTACAGATAGTCTATTTGATAAGCTTTCAAATCCTGCGCCAACATCTCCACAAAATGTACATCCGTTAGTCCCCACTTCTCCATCCCTGTTAGGACAGGATATTGGAAGATTAAGTGGTATTCTATAAACTTTTTCTTTATATTTTTTTTGAAGGTATTCTGAATAACTCTTATACAGCATCTTAATACTCCTTACTCAAATTCATATGCTAGAATTGCCGCGCCATAAACCGCCGCCGTTTCTGTCCTCAATATACGATCTCCTAATGTGACAATTTGAGCGCCTGCCTTTATAAATGCGCTGCACTCATCTTCTTCAAGTCCGCCTTCTGCACCTATTATTATTCCTGCAGAATATATTTTCCTATCACCTAAACTTCTAATATAATTCTTTAGCGAATTTTGAGTTTCAGCTTCATAAAATAATATGTTTATGTCATTATTTTGCATATCTGATATAACATCATCTATTTCCATAACATTTTCTACAACAGGTACTTTAAGACGTTTTGATTGTTTCGAGGCTTCCTGTGCAATCTTTTGCCATCTTGTAATTTTCTTATCTTCTTTTTCTGATATTGAACTTACACAGCGTTTAAAGTCACAGGGAACTATTCTATCGGCTCCAATTTCTGTGGCTTTTTGTACTATAAGTTCCATCTTCTGTCCCTTAGGAATTCCTTGATATATAGTTATTCTACAGTCAAGTTCTCGCTTCTTTTTAACTTCTTCAAGTATTTCAAGCTCTATTTCGTCCTTAGAAATAGTTGCTATCTTGGCGATAAATTCTCTCTCCTCACTGCTGAATACCTCAACCTCATCATCTTCCCTAAGTCTTAAAACCTTCGATATATGCTTTATCTCATCTTTATCTGTAATAAACGCATTATCTTCTGTTCTAATATCTACAAAAAATCTATCCACTTTAAGCCTCCTGTTATAATGGCAGTTTTTTTGCTGTTATAGCACACCATTCGCCCTTTGTTTCTACTTCTATGATTTCAAATTTCTTCTCTATTAATTTAGCTTCTATCATTTCTCTTTTGGGAACAATTATTCCAGAAGATATGAAAAGTCCGTCATCTACGATAAACGCTCTTACATCTTCAAGCAGTATCATTATTATATCTGCCATTATATTTGCAACTACAATGTCTGCTTTTTCTTTTATAACTTCAGTAAGATTTCCATGAAGTATTTCAATCTTGTCACTAAGGTTATTAAGCTCTATATTCTCTTTTGAAACTCTTACCGCTACTGGATCTAAATCCACACCAACCGCTTTTTGAGCACCAAGAAGCACTGCTGCCATAGATAGTATTCCACTTCCACAGCCTATATCAAGCACCGTATTTTCTTTTTTAAGATTTTTTTCAATCTGATTTATACACATACTTGTAGTTTCATGAGTTCCTGTTCCAAAAGCCATCCCTGGATCTATTTCTATGATTATCTCTTCATTTTTCTTTTCATATTCTTCCCATTTAGGTTTTACTACTATTTTATCTGTAACATGAATAGGTTTAAAATATTGTTTCCATGCATTTTCCCAATCTTCTTGATGAACCTCACTTAATTCTACAGAAAAATTACCCACTTCAAGCCCATAATATTTAAGCTGCTTTATTTGCTCTGTTATGTCCATTATTTTCTCAGGAAGACTCTTATCTTCTTCTGAAAAGTAAGCCATTATTTTAGTGTCAGCATTATTTCCTTCTAAAAGCTTTTCATCAATGTAATCCCAATAAAGTTCATCTTCTCTTAATTTTTCAACATCAATCGGTTCTTCTATTGCCACTCCCTGTGCTCCATGTTCATAGAGTATATTCGTAACGGCTTCAACAGCTTGAGAATCTACCTTTATCAATATTTCTGTCCAATTCATTTATTCACTACCTCTTCTAATAATTATTTTCTTATATTATATCATATATAGCAAATTTTAACATTCAAAAAAAACTATACGTGCGACAGTTAAATAGAAATGGTATAATTATCTAAAAATATATTTGATAGAAGGTGATGTTTTGAATAAAAATGTTCTTATTATAGATGATGATATTGATCTTTGCTGTTTAATAAAAAAATATCTTGAACTCGAAAACTATGCGGTGTGTTTAAAACACAATGGTTTAGATGGCATGGACGAAGCACTTTTAGGAAACTATGAACTTATAGTCTTAGATATGATGCTTCCCAAAAAAAGTGGTCTAGATATACTAGCTGCCATAAGAGAAAAAAGCAATGTTCCTGTACTGATACTTACTGCTAAATGTGATGAAGTGGATAAAGTATTGGGCTTAAGACTTGGAGCAGACGATTATCTTACAAAGCCCTTTAGCATGAATGAATTTTTAGCAAGAACCGCGTCTTTGATAAGAAGATATACTTCTCTTGGAAGCCAAAGTAGCAGTCTTAGTACGGATGATAATATAAATTTTCAGCTTAATTTTGAAGGCCTTTCCATACATAAAGATACAAGGTCTGTAATCGTGGATAATAATTTAGTAGACCTTACTGTAAAAGAATTTGAACTGCTCCTTTTCCTTTCAAACAATCCCGGACGAGTATTTACCAAAAAACAGATTTATAACCAAGTCTGGAATGAAGAATATGCTTTTGATGATAATAATATTATGGTCCACATACGAAGACTTCGAAAAAAAATAGAACCTTCCCCTGATTCTCCCAAATACATTTTGACCGTATGGGGTGTAGGTTATAAATTTGGATGGAAAAAAATATGAGTTCCTATATAATATGCGTTTTAAGTTTAACTATAGTTTTTCTTTTAATATATATCTATAAACTTAGAGCCTCTATTAAAAACATCCTATTTCAAACCCAAAATATGAGCCATGATAAATATCAAAAGCTATTTGTAAAAAATAACTCTATATTATCAAAGCTTGCCCTTGAAATAAATAATATAGAAGAAAGACATAAATTATCTGAGATAGAGAGCATAAAAATAGAAAAGGCTAATAAAGAACTCCTTACAAGCCTTTCTCACGATGTAAGAACTCCCCTTACCTCTCTGCTTGGCTATTTGGATGCTTTAAATGACAATATCCTCAATGAAGATGAAAAAATTCATTACATAAATACTTCTAGAAAAAAGGCTTATGATTTAAAAAAACTTGTAGATACTCTTTTTGACTGGTTTAAGATAGATTCAAATGAAATGAAGCTTAATTCTAAACCTAATGATATATGCGAACTCATAAGAGAAAATATAATCGAGTGGCTTCCTATTTTTGAGAAAAATTCCATTAATTACAATTTGGATGTCCCTGAATATGAAATATATGCTCTAATCGATCAAGAAGCTTTTATAAGAGTTTTAAACAATATAATCCAAAACAGCGTAGAGCATAGTTCCTGCAAAAACATAGCTGTATCATTAGAAACTACTGATTCTATAGCTCTAAAAATATCTGATGATGGTATCGGAATAGATAAAACTGTGCTTAATAATATATTTGATAGACTCTATAAAGCGGATTCTTCAAGAACTAAGCAAAGCAGCGGACTAGGATTATATATCGCCAAGCAGCTAACTGAAATGATGGGAGGAAATATTTGTGCAGAAAGCTCTCAAAACCAAGGATTTAATATTAAAATAGAACTCCCTTTTTATAAGAATGACTAGTTCATTCTTTTTTAAGTAAGAAAAAAGTAAGAATTTAGAAATGTGCTGTTAAGATTAAAGCCTTATTATATTAAGTAAGGAAGGTGATATAAATGAATTATGTAATCGAGACAAAAAATCTATCAAAAAAATTCGATTCTCAAATTGCGGTAGATAAAGTAAATCTTCATGTTCCTAAAGGTAAAATATATGGACTTTTAGGAAGAAATGGCGCTGGAAAAACCACAATTATGAGAATGCTCTTGGATTTAGCAACGCCTTCAGGTGGCGAAATATTCCTATTTGGAGAAACTAATGCTAAAAATAAAAAACAGATTTACAAAAGAATTGGCTCTCTTATAGAGTCTCCAGGGTTCTACGAGAACCTTACTGGATATGAAAATCTTAAGCTTATTTCAAAACTAAGAGGACATCATAAGGACTCCAGCGTAATTGAAGCGCTTAAAACTGTAGGCTTAGAAACTGAGCTTAAAAAAACATACGCAAACTATTCACTTGGAATGAAACAAAGACTTGGAATAGCTGCTGCTGTAATGCATGAACCCGAACTCCTAATACTTGATGAGCCTATAAATGGACTCGACCCTGTAGGTATATCTAAAATAAGAAATTATCTCGAAAAATTATGTTCTGAAAAGGGTGTCACAATTTTTATATCAAGTCATATATTAAGCGAAATCGTTCTTATGTAGAGTTTATCGTCTCTGATATAAATAAAGCCTGCCTTATATTGGAAGAACAGTTTAAAATAACAGACTACAGTGTACTCGAAAACAATGTCTTAAGAATATTTTCTATGCTTGAAATCCGTGCGGAAATGAATAAAGCATTTGTCGATAACAAAATAGATATATTCAAACTAAATCTAAGTGAAGAAAAATTAGAGGATTACTTCAACAAATTGATTGGGGGTGGAGATATTGGTTAGTCTTCTTCAGTGTGAATTTATGAAATTAAAACGTTCTAAAATGACTATTATAAGTATACTTGGAGCCATGGTAAATCCGTTTATGATCCTTGTTGAGATTTTAAAAGAACGTTCCAATAATCCAGATGTAATTGTAACTTACTCTGGTATATTCAGTCAGTCAAATATGTATATGATTCTAATATTTGGATTGATTGTATACACGGTATTTGCGTCCTATTTATTCGGAAGAGAATACACTGAAAATACGCTCAAAACAATTTTGACAATACCAGTATCAAAATCTTCACTTTTAATATCAAAATTTCTAACCCTTATCATATGGTGCGTGGGGCTTTCTATACTTTCTTGGTTCTTCTGCTTAATCGTAGGGCTTCTTGCTAATGCAAGCGAGTTAAATATGACTGTTGTTTTATCAAGTCTTTTTGAGTGCTCTTTTGGTACTCTGTTGCTTGTATTAATGTTCTCCCCCATTGTTTTCATAACAATTTGGACCAAAGGTATAGTTATCCCTGTAATAACTTCTGCTACTATAGTAATGTTCAATGCTGCCCTTACTAATGAAAATATTGGTGCCCTGTTTCCTTGGACTTCAATTTATCTTGTGGCTTCAAATAGAATATTAGAAACAGGATATCCTGTAATACTGTCTGTTTCTCTAATTTTATTTACTATAATAGTAGGCTTTTCCCTTTGTTTTTACTATTTCAATAAAGAGGATATAAAATAGAAAGGACTAAATATGATTGAATTTATTAAAGCCGGTATTTTTGGAATTGTAGAAGGAATTTCTGAATGGCTTCCCATAAGTAGTACTGGTCACATGATACTTTTGAATAAAATAATGCCCCTTAATGTCAGCGAAGCTTTCTTAAATATGTTTCTAATTGTAATTCAGCTAGG
>JBOFWC010000132.1:0-10258 GCA_051653405.1 Proteocatella sp.
TTTTAATATAGGCTTATTAAGTTTACCAAAAAATCAAAAATTGCTCCGCAATCATATTGAATTAAAAATAAATTCAGCACCAGTTTCCTGGTGCTTATGTTAAGATTTTTTTAGGACATTTTCAAAAATGGTTGACATACACAAAAAAGCAGCCATTTAGGCTGCTACTTCAGATTCGTTTATAACATTTTTTAACCAAGCCCCACTTTTTAATCTAAGAAGCTCGAATATAATTTTTACACATTCCTCGGTTGATACTAGGAAGAATACAGTTTGTACTGAAAGATGGAAAACGGTAGCTCCAATAAATGCTAGCGGAACAGAATAAAGCCAAATAGTTCCAGCTTGAACAAGCATTGAGTATGCGGTATCTCCGCCACCTCTAAACACACCAACTATCATTACCATGTTGAAGGCTTTTATAGGGAATATAACGGCCATCATTCTTAAAACATCTAGGGTATCAGCATAAGTAGAGGCTGATATCTTAAATATAGATAATATTGCTGGAGCCATAATCCAAATTAAAGCGGCCATTACCATGCTTACTAGAGGGGTTAGTATTCCAGTGTTTAGCGCATATTGTCTAGCAACATCTTCTTGAGAGGCTCCAATTTTATTTCCGATCATTATTGAAGCAGCGGTAGCCATTCCTACTAGAAGAACTGTAAAAAGATTATTTAATGTATTTGCAATTTGCATAGTAGCTATAGCGTTTGTGCCTATTCTTGAATATGCAACAGAATAAGCAGCAAGTCCAACTGAGAAAATTAATTCATTTAGGATAACTGGCCAAGCTGTTTTTATATATCTTTTAACAAAGTCGTCGTCAAAACTAAATAATTCTTTTATAGTTGCAGCGACCATATTTTTACTAAAATATACATAACCTAATATGAAAACCATCTCTATAAATCTAGCTATAGATGTGGCAAGTGCAGCACCAGCAACCCCAAGTTCAGGCATTCCTAAATTTCCAAATATAAATACCCAGTTAAAAAATGCGTTTGATGCAACTCCTATTAGACTGGCATACATTGGGATTTTAACTTGTTCAGTACTTCTTAATGCAGCAGAATATGCTTGAGTAAAGTTTGTAAATATACAGCTTATTCCTACCATTCTAAGATAATTTACACCTTGAGCAATAACTGCTGGATCTTTAGATAATATATGCATAATGTTTTGAGGGATGACTATACAAAACAGTGCAAAAATTATAGAAAAGAAAAGACCTACTGATATGTCTATACCAAGAAATTTCTTTATATTTACAATGTCTTTTTTTCCCCAATACTGAGACATAAATACACTAGCACCAGCATTTACGCCCATTATACATAGCATAAATATAAATATGAACTGATTTGATAAGCCAACAGATGCTATAGCGTGTTCTCCAAGTCTTCCTACCATAACATTGTCTATAAGGTTTAGAGAAGATGTTATAAAACTTTGCACAGTAACTGGAATTGCAAGTAACCAAAGATTTCTTAAGAAATCCTTATCTTTAAAAACATTTAAAACTTTTGTCATAAAAACTCCTTTAAATTTTCACAAATAATTCATTTAGAATATAGTAAAATATATTAATTGAACGCAAAAAAAGAAAGAACAGGTATGGGTTTGTGGAGCCGCCCATCTACTTATTCTTTCTTTTCCTGATTTCGATATTGGTGCACCTAAGAGGACTTGAACCTCCGACGCACAGTTTAGGAAACTGTCGCTCTATCCTGCTGAGCTATAGGTGCAGATTTATCAATGCATATTAGATTTTAACTAAAAAATCATTAAATGTCAACAGCATTGTTCAATACAAAAATCAATTTGTATAAAATAACTAAAATGAATTATAGATAAAAAAATAACAAAGAATATAGAGAAATTTAATAAATAATATTGATAGAAGTTAAAATTTCTGGAAATAAAACATTATTCGTAAAAAATAGTTTTGAATATTCTGAAAGGAATATATTTTAAATTGACTTTTAGATTTAGATATAGTAAGATAATTTAAACGTAAGAATTTTGCGTTTTTATAAAAATTGATGAAAATTGACTTTAATTTATCATATTTATTATTATATAGAATGTATTTGATTAAAGAAGGAGAAATATGTGAAACTTGGTCAAAAAAAAATGCTTGACATAGGAAGGAATCTAGCATTAGTAACGCAAATGGGCATAATTATACTGGCACCTATAGGGTTGTGCATGTATGCTGCAAACTTGCTTATTAAGCGATTAAACCTTGGGGATGGGGTAATGATAATTGCCATACTTTTAGGTATTGCAGCTGGTTTTTTGAATATTTACAAAATTCTCAAGGGATACTTTTCAAATGATGATAAGGATGAAAAATAAAGAAAATTTACAGTAAAATTTAAAAAGAATGTAAAAAAATTGTAGGAATTTCTTGATAAAAAAAAAACGAATAGAGAAGAATTTTATGGATGAACTATTAAAAACAAAGACTCTAATAATAAAAAATGCAATAATTATAATATCTGTTGGAGCTGTTGTAGCAATCTTTTTGTCAGAAAATCACATGCCGTATATAAAAGGAATGCTTTTTGGATTTTTAATTGCGGTACTTTGTTTTCAACAATTATCGCTTTCAATATCAAAAGCAGTGAATCTTCCACCAGATAAAGCACAATTTTTTGTAGGCACAAGGTACTTTATAAGATTATTTATCTATGCTTTGGTTATATATATATCTATAAGGGCAGACTATATAAATCTTATAGGAACGTTGTTTGGACTTTTAAGTATAAAGATATCAATAGTTATTTCAAGCTTTTTAAAAAAATTATAGCGAGTATTATTGAACATTTTTAAATGGACATTAATATTATAAAAGAAGAAAGAAAGGAGGATTACTAATGGGTGATGGAGGATTTGGAGCAAAGATAATGTTCACAATAAGTGAAGATATTCCTGTTATAGGAGGATTGCCTATTACAGAAACTATAACCACTACATGGGTAATAATGGCAATACTTATTGTAGGTTCCATTATTCTTACCAGAAATCTTAATAGGATTCCACGTGGTATACAAAATGTCATAGAATTGTTAGTGGGTGGAGTTTATACGCTTACAGAGGAAACTATGGGAAAAGATAAAGTTTCATTTGCACCGTATATAGGTACACTTATGATGTATTTGGCAGTAGCCAACCTTGTAGGGCTGCTTGGTGTTAGGCCCCCTACAGCTGATCTTAATATGACATTAGCATTAGCATTAATTACATTTTTTATGATCCACTTCAATGGAATACGAAGAAAAGGTGTTTTTGGATATCTTAAAGGCTTTACGGAACCATTCTTTTTACTTACTCCGATAAATTTAATCGGAGAAGTTGCAACACCAATATCTTTATCATTCCGTCTATTTGGAAATCTAACTGGAGGATCGATAATAATGGCACTTGTATACTCTGCCCTTGCAGCAGGAACGACGGCATTATTAGGAATCGACATCCCTATACTTCAACTTGGTATACCAGCGGTTCTTCATGTTTACTTTGATATGTTCTCCGGACTATTACAAACCTTCATATTTGCTATGCTTACTATGGTGTTTGTATCTGGAGCTATGGACTAAAATGGATGGAAATAAAAAAAGAAAGAGGTGTTCTGATGCAAGAAATGGATTTTATAAGCAGATTTTTATACTGGCTTGTATCATTTGACCGAAAAGCATTAATTCTTGCAGCATCTGCTATAGCTGCTGGATTTGCTATGATAGCTGGAATCGGACCAGGAATAGGTCAGGGATATGCAGCAGGTAAGGGTGCTGAAGCCGTGGGGAAAAATCCTAAATCGGCTAAACAAACAACTATGATAATGTTATTAGGAGCTGCAGTTGCAGAAACTTCTGGAATACTTTCTTTGGTTGTAGCACTGATATTGCTTTTTGGGAATCCTGTAGTTACACAAGACGGAGCGGTAATTGTTTTAGCAGCTTCGGTAATAGGAGCAGGACTTTCTATGATAGCTGGAATTGGACCAGGAATAGGTCAGGGATATGCAGCAGGAAAAGGGGCTGAAGGCGTAGGGAAAAGACCAGAATTTCAGTCAACTATTATTAAAGCAATGTTTGTGGGGCAGGCAGTTGCACAAACCACGGGGATATATGCACTAGTTATTTCGTTGGTTTTATTGTTTGCGAACCCATTAATGAAACTTTTATAAAAAATGTTAAAATATAATTTACTAAAATAAAAATAAGTTAATATGTAGGAGGAAAATATTATGGAACCTATCACAGGGAAAGCGTTAGTATTAGCATGTTCAGCAATTGGAGCGGGTTTAGCTATGATAGCAGGTATTGGACCTGGTATTGGACAGGGATATGCAGCAGGAAAAGGTGCTGAGGCAGTTGGAAGACAACCAGAAGCACAGGGAGATATAATAAAGACAATGCTTCTTGGAGCTGCAGTTGCAGAGACAACAGGTATTTATGGTCTTGTTATAGCACTTATACTTTTATTTGCTAACCCACTTGTTAAGCTTCTTGGTTAATAAATACAGCCTGAAGGTGAAATAGCCATTAGTTTAGGAAAGGAGGCGTATTTATGGCAGGGCTTATAGATTTAAAGGTTTGGCAGATAATATTTAATATAGCAAATACTGTAATATTATTTCTAGCATTAAGACATTTTCTGTTTCAGCCTGTAAAAAGATTCATGGATGAGAGGACTAATAGCATTCAAGAAGCGATTGAAACTGCAGAGCAAAAAAATATAGAAGCAGAAAAAATGAATCAAGAATATAAAATGAAGCTTGAACAAGCACATGAAGAGGGCCGCGAGATAATAAGAAACTCTACGAAAAATGCAGAGAAAAAATCAGAAGAAATATTAACGGCAGCAAAAGAAGATGCGCAAAATATAAAAGCAAAAGCTTACAAAGATATAGAACAGGAAAAAGAGCATACTGTACAGATGCTTAAAGGAGAGGTTGCAAGCATAGCTGTACTTGCAGCTGAAAAGATAATAAATAAGACTATTGATGAAGATGTTAACCGAAATTTAATCGATGAAGTCATAAACGAGATAGGTGATGAGAGATGGTCGAGCTAGTAGCCAAAAACTATGCCAGAGCATTATTTGAACTGGCGGTAGATGAAAATAAAGTTGAAGAAATTGGCGCAGAGCTTGAAGCAGTTATTGAAATTCTAAATGAGGATAAAGCTTATTATGAATTTTTTATAACACCTTTAATTTCTAAAAAAGATAAGGTGGCGCTTATAGAAAAAGCTTTTGGAAAATATGTTTCTAAACATGTTGAAAATTTCTTCAAAGTGCTTGTGGAAAATGGCAGAAGCAATCATCTTGAAGGGGTATGTTCTCAATATAGAAAAATGAAAATGGACTACTTCAATATGGTAGATGCTTTTGTTTATACAGTTGTACCTATGACGGAATCTCAAAGTCAAAGACTTGTAGCTAAACTTGAGAAAGAAACCGGTAAAAAAGTTATATTAAAGAATTTCATAGAACCAGAAATTATTGGTGGTATGAAAGTTAAAATTGGAGAAAAAGAAATTGATGCAACAGTGCTTAATCGTCTCAAAAATCTAGAGGCGGCAATAAGCAAATAAATTAGTAGCAAGGGATGTGAAAATAGATGAATCTTAAACCTGAAGAAATAAGTTCTATTATAAAAGAACAAATAAAGAATTATGATCAAAAGCTTCAAGTTGCAGATGTAGGCACTGTTATATTAGTAGGGGATGGTATTGCTAGGATACATGGACTCGAAAAATGTATGGCAGGAGAACTGCTTCAGTTTGCCAATGGCGAATATGCGATGGCGCTGAATTTAGAATCAGAAACCGTAGGTGCGGTTATTCTAGGTTCAGATGAAGGCATTAAAGAGGGTGACACTGTAAAACGTACAGGTACTGTAGTGCAGGTTCCAGTTGGAGAGGCTATGCTTGGAAGAGTAGTAAATGCTCTTGGTCAGCCTATTGATGGAAAAGGCGATATAAAGACAACTGAGTTTAGACCAGTTGAAAGCAATGCACCAGGAATTATAGAAAGAAAATCAGTTCATCAACCACTTCAAACAGGTATAAAGTCAATAGACTCTATGATACCTGTAGGAAGAGGACAAAGAGAGCTTATAATAGGAGACAAACAGACCGGTAAAACCACAATTGCTATAGATACAATTCTTAACCAAAAAGGTGGAGATGTAATTTGTATTTATGTAGCAATAGGACAGAAACGTTCTACTGTAGTTCAACTTGTGGATACTCTTGAGAAAAATGGAGCTATGGATTACACAATAGTAGTTGCAGCAACAGCATCAGAGCTTGCACCGCTTCAGTATTTAGCACCATATTCAGGATGTTCTATGGGTGAATATTTTATGAGTCAGGGAAAACATGTACTTTGTATATATGATGACCTTTCTAAACATGCGGTTGCATATAGAGCAATGTCACTTCTTTTAAGAAGACCACCAGGACGTGAGGCTTATCCTGGAGACGTATTCTACCTTCACTCAAGACTTCTTGAAAGAGCGGCAAAGCTTTCAGATGAAAAAGGTGGCGGATCGCTTACGGCACTTCCGATAATAGAAACACAAGCGGGAGACGTATCTGCATATATTCCTACAAACGTAATATCTATAACAGACGGTCAGATATTTCTTGAAACAGACCTTTTTAACTCTGGGGTAAGACCGGCAGTTAACCCAGGAATTTCTGTATCAAGGGTTGGAGGAAATGCACAGATAAAAGCCATAAAAAAGGTTGCAGGAACACTTAAACTTGCATACTCTCAATATAAAGAACTTCAAGCTTTTGCTCAATTTGGCTCAGATCTTGATGAAGATACTAAGGCCAGACTAGCTAAAGGAGAAAGAATAGTTGAAGTACTAAAACAGCCAAACTCTTCTCCTATACCAGTTGAAAAACAGGTTATGATCATGTATGCGGTAAATAATGGTTACTTAAAAGATATAGCAGTTGCAGACGTTAAAGATTTTGAAAAAGAACTGTATAGCTATATGGATGAAGTTAAACCTGAAATAGGAAGAAGTATCTTGGAAACCAAAGAGCTTACCAAAGAGACTGAAGAATCTCTTAAAATTGCTATTGCAGACTGTATAAAAAAATTTAACGAGACAAGATAATGCTCAGAAGGAGGTATGTACATGGCAGGAGCAGGTATGAAAGACATCAAAAGAAGAATAAAGAGTGTCGAGAGTACAATGCAGATAACCAAAGCCATGGAGTTAGTATCATCTGCGAAGCTTAGAAAAGCTAAGGAGAAGGTTGAAAACTCAAGGCCATATTTCAATATCCTTCAAGAGACTATCTTAAAAATTCTTGATAATACAAAATCTTTAAAATCTGCGTATACAGAAAATAGGGAAGTTAAAAATTCTTTGTTTATTATAATTGCAGGAGATAGAGGCTTGGCAGGCGGTTATAATGCAAATATACTAAAGGCTTCTATAGCAGCTATGAGCGGAAAACATGCAAAAGTCATAGCTGTAGGAAGAAAATCTGTGGAATATTTTGGAAAGCGTGACTATGATGTGGTCCAAAACTATACAAATATAGCAGAGGGAGTAGATTTCATAGATGCAGCACTAATAACTTCAGTGGCAAATAACATGTATCGTAAAAAGCAAGTTGATGAAGTATATATATGTTATACTGAGTTCGTGTCAGCACTTACACAGACACCTAAAGTTATGAAGCTTCTTCCTTTACAAATTCAAAAAAATCCAGCAGATATTGTATCTTCTATGGAATTTGAACCATCAGCAGAAGATGTATTTGATAGAATGATACCAAGATATTTAGAAGGAATTGTATATTCAACCATAGTAGATGCTTTTGCAGCAGAGCAGGGGGCAAGAAGAACTGCAATGGAATCAGCAAGTGATAATGCAAGTGATATGATAGATTCGCTTAGTCTTCTTTATAATAGAGCTAGACAAGCTAGTATAACTCAAGAAATTACTGAAATTGTCGGCGGAGCAGAAGCTATAAAGTAAAAAATCCTATCACGAGGATGAGGAGGACAAGGAATGGAAAGAAATATAGGAAAGGTAGTGCAGATAATCGGAGCTGTGCTTGACATAAAATTTCCAACAGGAAAACTACCAAACCTTTTAAATGCTATAGAAGTAGACCTTAATGGAGAAAAACTAGTTGTAGAGGTATCTCAACATATAGGGGACGATACAGTTAGGTGTATTGCAATGAGTTCTACAGATGGGCTTATAAGAGGTGTAGATGCAGTAGATACAGGGAATCCAATATCAGTTCCTGTAGGAAATAAAACTCTAGGAAGAATTTTCAATGTATTAGGAGAACCTGTAGACAACATAGAGTCTCCAGCTGGAGTAGATAGATGGCCTATACACAGAGCAGCACCTTCTTATGAAGAACAGGAAACCGGAACAGAAATTCTAGAAACTGGAATAAAAGTAGTTGATCTTATTGCACCTTATCTAAAAGGTGGGAAAATAGGCCTTTTTGGTGGAGCTGGTGTTGGTAAGACTGTTATTATAATGGAACTTATAAACAATATAGCTAAACAACATGGTGGAATTTCAGTATTTACAGGTGTTGGCGAAAGAACCAGAGAAGGTAATGACCTTTATAATGAGATGACAGAATCTGGAGTATTAAAGAAAACTGCCCTTGTTTATGGACAGATGAATGAACCGCCAGGAGCAAGAATGAGAGTAGGGCTTACAGGGCTTACTATGGCAGAGTATTTTAGAGATAAAGAAGAGCAAGACGTGCTTTTATTTATTGATAATATATTCAGATTTACTCAAGCAGGGTCTGAAGTTTCAGCACTTTTAGGTCGTATGCCTTCAGCGGTTGGATACCAGCCTACACTTGCTACAGAGATGGGAGCGCTTCAGGAAAGAATCACTTCTACGAAGAAGGGATCAATAACTTCAGTTCAGGCGGTTTATGTACCAGCGGATGACCTTACAGACCCGGCTCCAGCAACTACATTTGCCCATCTAGATGCGACTACAGTTCTTTCTAGAAATATTGCATCGCTTGGAATATATCCAGCGGTGGATCCTCTTGATTCTACATCAAGAATACTTTCTCCAGACATAGTAGGAAAAGAGCACTATGAAGTAGCAAGAGAGGTTCAAAGAACGCTTCAAAGATACAAAGAATTACAAGACATAATTGCAATTCTTGGTATGGACGAACTTTCTGATGAAGATAAAACTACGGTTGCAAGAGCTAGAAAGATACAAAACTTCCTTTCACAACCATTTACAGTAGCAGAACAGTTTACTGGAATGCAAGGAAAATATGTACCATTAAGAGAGACTATAAAAGGATTTAAAGAGATATTAGAAGGAAAGCACGACTCGCTTCCAGAATCAGCATTCTTGTTTGTAGGAGGAATTGACGAGGCGGTAGAAAAAGCAAAGAAAGGGGAGTAGAGAATGAGTACATTTCATTTGCAGATAGTAACCCCAGATAAGCTTTTCATGGATGAAGAAGTAGAAGCACTTACAGTTAGAACAACTGAGGGAGAGCTTACTATACTTAAAGATCACGTAGACTTTGTTTCTAATCTTAAAATTCATGTTGCAGGAATAAAACAAAATGGAAAGACTAAAACTGCAGCTATTGCTGGAGGGATAGTCCAAAATGATAAAGGAAAAACCACTGTTATAGCTATGGCAGCTGAATGGTCAGAAGATATAGATATAGAAAGAGCAAAGAAGGCTAAGGAAGATTCTGAGCATAAGTTAAGTCTATACAAAGAAGATGAAAATCAAATAAAGCTAGTAGAATATCGCCTAAAGAAAGCGGTAAATCGAATAAATGCTGCAAAATAGAGAAAAGTATCTGATTATATAATCAGATACTTTTTTTACCGTGCGCCCAGCATGGGCGCAATCTTAAGGGTTAAAGTCCCTAGTCTGCCCCGGTAGTGGGAAAGACATAGCTGAACACCAAGGGTGTCCACCGTGAGATGGAATCTGAAGGAAGGTGTAGGCAAATCTCTGGTCTGACGAACAGAAATCACATCAGGCTACAGTTAAGGATAAGGCTGCGTTACAAGTCAAAGTCCAATAACTACCCGGAGTTAATTGTAGTAAATGTGGCAGATATATGGAGAGGAAGATTGCGTTCTTACCTGGGGAGGTCTCATGGACATAACGGGGCAATAGAACATTTTGCAGTTATGGTTGAAATAAGATTTATCATGAGAAGTCAGCAGAGGTCATAGTACCAACTCA
>JBOFWC010000133.1:0-10977 GCA_051653405.1 Proteocatella sp.
AAGGAGTAAACGTTTATGACACTTGATGAATTAAAAATTGGACAGGGTGCTCTAATACGAATTATTGGTGGGAATGGAGCCTTACGACACCATTTGTTAGATATGGGATTGACCCCAGGTATCGAAGTTACATTGCGCAAAGTTGCACCGATGGGAGATCCTATTCAGTTAGAATTGCGAGGGTATGAGTTAACTTTGCGGCTGGATGATGCAAAGAAAATTGAAATTGAAAGGGTACATTCAAGAAAGCGTGCCGTTCGAATGGAGCAACGACATGATTCGATTAAACATCCGGGTGTAGGCGAGTTAGGTAAGGCGGGAAGCTATCATGAGAATAAGCTTGGAGAGAGTATTCCAAAAGGACAATCATTGAAATTTGCGCTAGTGGGCAATCAGAATTGCGGCAAAACAACACTATTTAATCAGCTAACAGGCGCTAACCAACATGTGGGTAACTTCCCTGGAGTGACGGTTGATCGTAAGGATGGTATAATCCGTAATCATCCAGAGACAGTAGTCACAGATTTACCAGGAATTTATTCCTTATCGCCCTATTCAAATGAAGAGATTGTAACGCGGGACTTTTTGCTCAAGTCTAAGCCGGATGGTATTATCAACATTGTGGACGCCTCTAATATTGAACGGAATCTTTATTTAACGATGCAGTTGATGGAGTTGGGAATTCCCGTAGTTTTGGCATTAAATATGATGGATGAGGTGCGTTCCAATGGAGGAACCATCCTAATTAATCAGCTTGAGGAAACTTTAGGTATTCCGGTAGTGGCGATTTCAGCAGCTAAAAATGAAGGTATCGACGAGCTCGTTGATCATGCATTGCATGTGGCCCGTCATCGTGAAGGTCCTGGCCGCATTGATTTTTGTCAATCTAGTGAAAAGTTAGATGATCCTCGTGGAGCCGTTCATCGATGCATACATGCAGTTGCTCATCTCATTGAGCATAGAGCAAAGAGCTCGGGAATGCCCCTCAGGTTTTCTGCCACAAAGGTCGTGGAAGGAGACGAATTGATTATGGCATCTTTGGCGTTAGATCAGAATGAAAAAAATTTGTTGATGCATACCATTAATGTGATGGAAGATGAAATTGGATTTGATCGTGAAGCGGCTCTGGCAAATATGAGGTTTTCTTTTATCGAGAAGTTGTGTGATGCCACAGTAATCAAGCCGGGGGAAAGTCGTGAACATAAAAGAAGTGTTGCTATTGATAATTTTTTGACGGGTAAATATACTGCAATACCTTGTTTCATTGGGATTATGGCTTTGGTGTTTTTTATGACCTTTAATTTTGTGGGAGCGGCGCTGTCACATTTAATCGGTTCAACCCCCGAACTTTGGAGTCTTGTCACAATATCTTGCAGTAGCATAGCGTAGCTAATTATCTCGAAGCATCGCGCGCGGGTTTATACTTTTACTGTAAACGGGGTTACGTCCATATTTACTACCATCTTATGAAATTCAGCCGGTGGCATATCTTTTAAACTGCCATGCAAATATCGGTTTACATAAAAATCAATGAATTCCGTTACTACTTTGTGCGCTTCCGTATAACTGTTAAATTCATTTTTGGCATAGCAATCACGTTCAATTATGCTGTGAAATGATTCAATATGAGCGTTGAGGTTTGGCGTTTTAGGCGGTATGCGCTCATGCTCGACAGATAGTCTCTGACAAGCTGTTTCAAATATATTGCTGATAAATTGCGGTCCATTATCAGACCTGATTACAGGCCTAGTTGAAGTATTAATCAATTTGCGTTTCCATAATGACCGCTCTAATATATGTGCAGCATGCCTACCTTCACACGTCAGGCCTATGTGATAATCAATAATGACACGGTCATAAACATCTATAATCGACATGAGATAGAAAAAACGGTCTTCACCGGCGATATAACCGTATTTTAGATCGACTTCCCACAACTGGTTGACATTCGTTATTGTACGGTTGCGGGCCAATCGGCGCGGATGTTTTGCTACAAGTTGCCGCTGTTTTTTTAGTATGCCAAGCTCTTTACATAGACGATATACTTTCTTCTTATTGATAACTAATTTATGTTGGATTAGTAGACATTTTGCTAATTTACGGTAGCCATATATTTGTTCTTCACCTGAAATCAGCTCCATCAGCCATTCTTTGATTTGCTCATCACTTACCCTATTTGAAGAGCTGTCCAGTGAATATCCCGGAAGCGGCCTACCGGCATTGTTGCTAGCTGTTGGCTTTTCGCCCAGTTGTTGTTTGCGGTAATAGTAACTTGATTCTGCAACCCCGACGATTTTAAGAACAATAGCTGCAGCATATCCCCGGCTGATCCATTCAGCTGCTACCGCAATTTTGTCCGATAGCCGGGCTGGGACTTTTTTATTAAGTCACGCAATATGGCGATTTCCAAATCCTTTTCGCCAAGTATTTGTTTTAATTGACCATTTTCACTTTCAAGTTCTTTAAATTCCTGGGCTGTAGGTGTGTATACTGCCGTTTTTTTAGCAGTTGGACCGGTGACATCCCAAGCTTTATGTCCGGCTTGTTTTCGCCAATTATAAATGGTTTTTGTTGATAAATCATGTCTGCGGGCAACCTGAGCTACATCGTTTGTTTCATTTGTTTCTTGTAGTATCATCTCTTTAAACTCTTTTGTGTATACTTTACCCTTCATGTCCTGTCCCCTCCATTAATCCGTTAGTTATATTTTAACTGATTCTTAGACAGGACTCCAATCCAATTAGGGGGCTAAAGAGTAATGACAATTGGTGTTGATTCAGTAATTGACTTTGTGGATAGTGCTCTGGAATTTTATAATATCAATCCGGTGGTGCATTCATTGGTGATAGACGGCATTTTTAAAGGCGTTGGTAGTGTACTTAATTTTTTGCCTACAATTATTACGTTATTTTTCTTCCTCTCTATTTTAGAGGATACTGGCTATATGGCACGTGTTGCATTTGTAATGGACCGACTATTGCGACGCATGGGACTTTCAGGACGTAGTTTTGTACCAATGCTAATTGGCTTTGGTTGTTCTGTACCTGCCATTATGGCAACTAGAACACTGTCAAGCGAACGTGATCGTCGCATGACTATATTATTGATTCCCTTTATGAGTTGTAGTGCAAAATTGCCAATTTATGCATTGCTTACTGCAGCATTTTTCCCAGTGCAATGGCGTATGCCAGTCATGGTGGGAATATATGGGTTTGGCATTTTGTGCGGCATTTTGTATGCGCTTTTATTAAAAGAGACTCGTTTTAAGGGCGAACCGGTGCCATTTGTGATGGAGTTGCCAAACTATCGAATGCCTAGTGCACGTAGTGTTGGGCATCTTATTTGGGAAAAGGCACAAGGTTTTATTCAGAAGGCATTTACTATTATTTTTGTGGCGACAGTTATTATTTGGTTTCTACAGACTTTGGATGTTCGATTAAATATAGCAGATACTCCTGACAGCAGCTTGCTGGCTATGGTGGGCAGTATGGTTGCACCCTTGTTTGCGCCGCTAGGTTTTGGTGATTGGCGAATATCGACTGCTTTACTTATTGGGTTTACAGCTAAAGAAAGTGTTGTATCGACTTTGACCGTTCTATTAGGTGGCGATACGACATTACTTAATAGCTTATTTACTCCCTTTACTGCACTGGTATTTTTGATATTTACTTTGCTGTATACGCCGTGTATAGCCACTATAGCTACAGTTCGACGTGAGATGGGGAGCATTAGTGCTGCTGTTAGTATTGTGGTATTACAATGCATTACCGCTTGGTTAATTGCTTTTGTAGTGCATTTTACTGGAGTTGCTTTCGGTATGGCTTAAAATAAAAAAGGGTAGAGGAATTAAAATGAATATACAAAGTTTTTTAGTGCTTACTATAATTTTTGTGCTACTGGGATTGGCAATGTGGAATTTTTATTGGAGAAAAAGGTGCAATGGTAATTGCACAAAGTGTTATAAGTACTGCGGCGTGAAAGAAAGTGAAGGACGTAAATGTTGATCAGAGAGAAATATTATATTGCAGGATTAACGCATAATTCTGCTTCCTATATTTTCTCTAAGTATGTTAAAAGTGTATTGCATAGATGGACAAAGTTTTGGGACTCGCATATATGAATAATTTTGCTAGCGGTTCATGAAAGAATTATTTGCGTTTAGGTAATTCCCATTGACTTCACTTTAGAAAAGCACAGGGGATGTTGGACGTTGTATGAAGTGTATCAGAAATTTTGCAAGACTATTTGTCCTATTAAATATTTTATAAACGATTCTTCTTTCCCCAAGTACACATCAAGTCCAAAATGGGGATAAGTGATTTTCCTCGTTCTGATAAACTATATTCAACTTTTGGTGGTATTTGAGGATATTCTATACGGATTATAAGATGGTTATCTTCCATTTCTTTAAGTGTTTTACTTAAAGTCTTAAAAGAAATTGTACCAATAGATCGTTGAAGTTCATTGAATCGCATAACTGACTTATATTCGGCAAGCCAATACATGATAATCATTTTGTATTTACCGTTTATAAGCGATAGTGTATATCCAAAATCAGTATTGCTTATATTTACACCAGTTGGGCTGCATGTTTCAATTGACATTTTTACACTTCCCTTTAAGTTAGTATATAACTTGAATGTGCGTACTTTATTAATATTACATTGTAAAGTACAATGTAATTGTTGTCAATTTTATAATTGCGAAAGGATGAATGAGAATTATGGGAAAAAACATTTTAGTATTAACTGGCAGTCCAAGAATAGGGGGGAATAGCGATTTAATGGCTGATGCATTTATAAAAGGAGCGAATGAAGCGGGCCATGAAGTAGTTAAAAGTGAAATTGGTAGAAAAAACATTATGGGATGCAAAGCTTGTGATACTTGCTACAGTATGGGAAAGCCTTGTTCATTTGATGATGAATTTAATAGTATTGTTCCTCTTATAGAAAAGGCAGATACAATTGTTTTTATAACACCACTATATTGGTTTTCCTTTCCAACTCAACTTAAGGCAGTTATAGATAAAATCTATTCATTTATAATTGGAAAGAAAAAGTTAAATATAATGGAAAGCATGCTCTTGGTTTGTGGAGAAACAGATGATGAATCAGTATTCGAGGGTATTATTAGCACATATAATCAGATTGCTAGTTATCAAGAATGGACGAATAGAGGTCATTTGGTTGTTCCCGGTGTACTAAATAAAGGAGATATATTAGCTACTAAATATATTGCTCTTGCAGAAGAAATGGGGTATAACCTTTAGAAATAATGTTTAGTGCCCAATTGAAGAATTATAATGGAGAAGTTAAAGTTTTTGAGGTTATCTATATGTGAATTGCATACGGAAATTTGGATGCTGAAAAAAATGACTATTGGAAGGTAATCTTTGGCAAGTGGGGTTGAAATAAAAAAATTTGATGCCAAGTCTATTTAAAGATTGGCATCTTTCTTTACTGTACTTTTAATGAAAGTTGATCTTGAAAATGAAATAAAAGTTAATGTAGTATCGTTGAAAGCGAAACTACATAATTAGCTGGATGTATCAAAAGAGGAGAGTTTGTTTCCTATCAGAGGATAGGTATGCAGACTCTTTTTTATTCGCAATAAAAGTAGTATCTATTTAAATATGTACTTTAAATAAACTCAAATCTACTATAAACTTTTTTAGCATTATCGTTAAGGAATCTTTCTTTGTGGTTTATCTTGAATATATTCTTTAATATACTTATTTGAAAAATTATGCATAATTCGCTATGGGGACATAAAAGATAAATGCTTTTTAACTCAATAAAATTTTAAAAAATTTTATTGAGTTTTCCCAAAAGGGCAGTTCCAATTGTTTTAGTTATATGAGAGGAAAATAAAAAAGAACTTTGCGGAAAAGTTTATATAGCTGTTATGATGTAGAGCTTCTTTAAAAAAATAAAGTTCTATTTTGCGGTCGGCTATAAAGATATAGAAGTACTCTCAGTTTAATCACAAAATACAGGGGGCAAGCAATAGGCATGAGGAATTTTTCTATGGATTAAAGTTGAAAGTGACAGAATAGAAGATTGATAATTGATTTTATTTAATTTGACCGAACGGTAGGACATTATTGTGTGTAAAACAGTGGAAATTTAAAAATTTTGGGGAAGGCGTGTATTAATGAATAAAAAAAGACAATCTCAGGAACGGCCCTATAAACGCGACAAAAAATTATTGTCAAAAAAAGTAATTTTAGCAGCGGTACTTGGTGAGGAAAATGCTTTGAGGGAGATAATTAGGTACTATGAAGGTTATATTAATCAATTAGCTTCGCGTGAATTATATGACAAATATGGAAATGTCTATATTTATAGAGATGCTGTCTTAAAGACAGAGTTGCAGAATAAACTCGTTATGGGGATTTTAAAATTTCAGGTACGGAGATAGCTTACTGCTAATTTTGTAGATAAAAAGTGGATTTTTAATAATTATGGTAATGGTACTAGAAGGGGTAAATCTATGAAAAAAGAGTATAAATTGCAGGATGATTATATTGGATTGAGAATATCGGAAGTTTTGGCGATTAATTATGATGAAAATCAGCTTTTAGTAGAAGAATTCTCTGATAAGATCGGTCGCCCAAAAAAGGAGTCAGTGCCAAATGTCAAATAAGAAAATTTTTAAAAGTCGCAATAGCGCAAATACAATTATTGTTGGTAATTTACGTGAGTATGGCAATCTTGAACCACCAGATCTATATGGAAGACATTATAATGAGGGGACACGAACGAAATATCAATTTAGTGCGGCGAACTATCTGCGGATTGCCGCTGCTCAACGTGAATATCGGTATCAGGATCTTCGGTGGCTTAGCGAAGAGGCAATTACAGATAAAAACTTTACTATAAAAGATGATGCAAAGCCTGTCGAAATTGAGTATTGGGAAGGCATTGATGATGGGCAAAATTATGAAGGAAATCTTCGGAAATTCTATAATGCAACAGATATTGTGGAAATGGATGGAACGAAAAAAATTGTTCATGGGAATGAAGAAACAGATATGGAATATGCCTTAGATCTTTTGCATGCAAATGGGATTGACATGGATGAAAACGGAAGTTTAAATGAGCGGATTTTTTCAACTGTCAAAGAGTATGCGACTAAAAACGGTGCAGATGAATTTTCTGCACCGTTAACATCCCAATTGTTTTTTAAGACAAGCCATCTTAATTATGATTACATGAAAAATTCACTTTATACAAAAGAGCAAGTTAATAAGCTTGCAGAAAATCCAAAGATTTTATTTCATGCTATGAAAAAAGCGCAAGAAATAGTCAAATCTATGCAGATGAATCAAGATCGAGAACTGAAAACTATAGCAGATAAAATTCAGAATGAGTGGAATCAGCCATTTAAAGATTTATCTGTTGATTTCTTTTGGAGTGAACGTTATTTGAAAGATCTACAAGGAAAAGAGTATCAAGACGGACAGCATCTTCAGGGAGAAGCTGCTTATCAATTTTTAGTGCAGCTTAATGCTGCAGATAAAGAACAGTTCAATAGTAAATTGCAGGGATTTGGCAATTATGATAAAACAAAACTTGCTATTAAGTATGGGAATTACGATCATGGGGAAATGCGCATCGATCTTGGAGACTTAGAATTATCGAATAAGACTTTAATTGCAGATGCTCTGGTAGTGCGGTTTAATGAGTATCGAAATTATTTGATGACGAATGATCAGGCTATGAATGCCCATATCAGTTTTCAAAAATCTCAAGGTGAAGAAGTTAACAGAGAACAAGTTATTGCGGAATGTGAAAAGGAAAATATGCAGTGTGAAAAGGCAATGCAACAGTTTGCCAAAGAAGAAAAGCGGTACCTGGAAAGAAATCCGGAATTAAAACAGATCAATGAACAAAAAGCGGATACTTTTTTGTATTACTGCAAAGAGCAAGATTTTAGCAACGTGCCGAACAATATGGTGTTAACGGCGTATAAGGCTGAGGAATATGATGGGCTTGTTTTCGATCAGCAAGATCCTAGCAGAGCTTTATTTTCTACAGAAAGAAAATTTGCTAAACCGGAGCCTGACGATATTGTTTTTGAATCAGCAATATCGAATGATGAAATCAAAGGTAATATTCCTGTTAAAGCAGCATTTTCTAGAGAAGGTCAAGTGGCTATGGAAAACTTAGAAAAATTCTCTATTAAAATAGAGAACTACGGTACTATTATGGAACCTTTTGAATTTCCTACAACTCAAGTGTATAAAGGAAAACAAGCTGTGCAGCGGTTTATCTATGAAAAAAATTATGAAGTGCGTGCGATGCGTAGCATGAATTATGAACAAAAAATAATACGCCACCCACAACAACAGATGACATTTTCTTATGATGGCAAAGAATTTTATAAGATAAAGTATGAAATTGGTAGTGGAACTCTTAATCAAGCAATTCCATCAGGATTACCTATATATAATGAAGAAAAAAATGCAATAAATAAAGAATTGCAGCAGGCCGTTTATACGCATATGAAATATCAAGGGATTTATAGGGATAATGGTATCTATGATCTAAATCGAAAAAATGAAATCAGACTTCCGGATATTGAAGTTGTAAGAGCTAAGATAATGGAAAATAAGCCGGATATAAGGGTTATCAATAGTAAGCAATTTGCGTATTATGCTGAATTGGCTACCGTGGATTTTAAAACGGATACGCCAGTTAAGGTTATGAAAGCCATGATGCAAGAAATGAGACAAGATGGCCTAATTGATCAAAAGATTGCAAATATCATTAAAACGAATAAGAATTTTGATATGACTATGTTAACCAATAAAGAAACTATTCCTAAAGCTAAAAAGCGTAAGCTTCAGATTGATGAAAGGACAGGAAACAGTAAAAGTCGTGAAATGAATATGTGAGTTGAGAACTAGGAGGAATTATTATGACTACGGACTTAGTCCGGTATAGTATGCAGCTTGCTATGCTGAAACAGCTCCTGGCTCGTAAGTTGATTACGGAGTCTGAATATAATGCAATAAAAAAGAGGTTGATGAAAGATTATCAAATACTTTCTCATTTTGCACCTTGAATTGTGTTCCTTATGTATATATAATATAAAATATAAAGTGGATAAAATTAGAGGTGCACAAATATGGCCGATGTTGAAATTATTAAGGCTAAAGAAGCTGCAATTGTTCATAGAAGAGGAAAACGAGTGGAACAGTTGCAGGTAGCCGCCTACTGTAGGGTTAGTACAGATGGGGATGAGCAAATTGAAAGCTATAATTCTCAAGTTCGATATTATACAGACTTAATACAATCAAAAAGAGAATGGGCTTTGGTAGATATTTATGCTGATGAAGCTATTACCGGAACAATGGTTGATAGGCGAGATAATTTCATTCGTATGATTAACGATTGTATGAGTGGAAGCATAGATATGATTATTACGAAATCTATTTCAAGATTTGCTCGAAATACATTAGATGTTTTAAAGTACGTTAGGATGTTGAAAGATAAAAATATCGCTATTCAATTTGAAGAAGAAAATATCAATACCTTGACGATGGATGGCGAATTACTATTATCGATTCTCAGTGCAGTATATCAGCAGGAAGTAGAAAATACTTCTGCTAATGTTAAAAAAGGTTTAAAGATGAAAATGCAGCGTGGAGAACTGGTGGGCTTTCAAGGCTGCATGGGATATGATTATCATGCGGATACAAAAAACATTACAGTAAATGAAGAAGAAGCAAAAGTGGTGCAGTATATTTTCAAACGGTATCTTGAAGGTGCCGGTGGTAGTATGATAGGTCAAGAATTAGAAAATATGGGAATTAAAACGAAGCGTGGTCATACAAAATGGACAAGCAGTGCTATATTGGGTATCATCAAGAATGAAAAGTATAAGGGTGATATTCTAATGGGAAAAACCTTTACGGTTAGTCCCATTACCAAGCGTAGATTGCCAAACTTTGGTGAAGAAGATAAATTTTATATTCGAGAACACCATGAACCTATTATCAGTGCAGAAATCTTCGCAAAAGCACAAGAAATTCGCCATGAAAGAAATGTTGGAAGAAATAAGGGGCCATTTCCCGAAGGTGTTCGTTTGAGAGTTAGTCATAGGTTTACTTTTAGTTGCATGATTGAATGTGGTTTTTGTGGTGGAACTTTAACTCGCAGAAGTTGGCATAGTGGATCGGAATATCATAAAACTATCTGGCAGTGTGTAGTATCTACCAAAAAGGGGAAAAAATATTGTCCAGACAGTAAAGGAATTACTGAAGAAGCCATTGAAAAGGCATTTGTTGAAAGCTATCGATTAACTTGCGGTGATAATAAGGATATATTAGAGGAATTTATTGAACGTGCTAAGGATAGTCTAAATGATGATACTTTTGACAAAGAGTATGAGAAAGCGCAAAAAGATGTTAAAGCTATCGAATTGAAGATTAATAAATTAGTTGATTTGCGGCTTGAAGAGGGGATTGATAAGGCGATATATGATGAAAAATATGAAAAGCTTTTAAATCAGTTGGAAACAAAAAAAGATTATCGAGATAAAATGGCTGTTGCTGTAAGCAAGAAGAAAGATACCGAAAAACGGCTGATGAAATTTAAGCAGGTTTTAGAGCAAAATAGTGTTTTGGATGATTTTGATCCAAGTGTTTTTGAAAGTATAATTGAAAAGGTTATTGTAGGAGGGATTGATGAAGATGGTAATAAAGATCCCGCGCAGCTTACCTTTGTTTATAAAACAGGAATTTCAAATCAGTTAAATGGTAAGAATTTTAAGCCAGAAAGAAAAAATGTAAAAGACAAGAAACAGAATCCGAGTTGTGATAGACAAGGAGAAAAATCCTTGAACTCCGAATCGAAGACGTCTAATATTATTTATGTAGATGAAAAATCACGTATTAAAGAAGAATTGTGCTCCTTTAATATTGACGAACGAAAGGATTTGTGTTTACTCTATGGAAACTACACACGTCGA
>JBOFWC010000134.1:0-10460 GCA_051653405.1 Proteocatella sp.
TATGTTGAAGTTCATCTGCTATGGTGGTTATAAAAATAGAGGGGGGTTAAGAAGTTTCAATACATCATATGTTGAAGTTCATCCATTGAAAAATACAGCTTCTTTTTAAAAGCTGTATCTTAAATATACTGCAAAAACTAGATTTTGTCAATTTTTACCAGGTGCGTTGAGTTTTTTTCAATAACGCAAACAATTTCCCGTATCCATTGACTTTTCTATATTTTTTGCACCTATAGTGTTTTGTCGGTTGGTAAATTTATATTATAAGCGATTCTCCATAAACCATTCCTTTTTTCCCTAGTTCTTCTTCGTTAAAAACTCCATCATTCATCATTTTAACAATGCACACTTGATCTTCTGTTTTGTCTATTACTTTTGATAAATCCTTTTTTAAAGATATTATTTTCGAAGGAGTTATTTCTCCTCTAAAAACTGACTTCTGAAAATGACTTAAATATTTTTTACATATTTTAAAGACCTTATTAACTCGTTCTTCTTTTACATCATAAAATAAAAACACATAGTTATAGTTGTAATTGTTAATCTTTCTCATTACAAGCCCTCCTTGATACTAAATGGTTTAAACTCCTTATTTTCCATTATGCATTTTATAAGCTTATAACAGTCTAATTTTATTGCGGTCTTATATGTTACTTTTCTATTTAGCTTTTTATGGACAAATACTGATTCCAATCTTTCTTCAAATGCCTGTATAAAAATGTTTCTTCCTTGTTCATTTAACAAGCAGTAATTTACGTTTTTATCAAAATGCTTTTCCACTTGAAGTCTTCTATTATTAACTAGGTCAAATATGGTCTTATATACTATTACGGGTTTAAACACCTCTGAAATATCTAAACTTAACGAAAATCTGCCTTCTGATGGTTCGTGCAAAAAACTTATCCTCTGATCAAGATGGGTTTTGTATATTCCAGATATGGTCTTTGTATAAAGAAGGCTGTTTCCAAAGGATATCAATGCATTTATAGGATTATCCGGTGGTCTTTTTACTCTCTTATTCATTGTAAAATCTTCTGGAAGTATGAACTTGAAATCTCCATAAAATCTTCTCCACAGGTCGCCTTCGTAAGACATTAGTTCTGAAACTGATTCGGCATTTTCCACACTTTTCTTAAATTCTTCTTTTATCCAATCCAAGGTATCTTTTACTTCTTTTTTATCATGTTTATAATAATGATATAGAGTCTCATGAATATTTTCACCTGTTCCATTAACAATTTGCTTGGCTACATATAGTCTATTTTGTTTGAAAAAATCAGACTGCTTTATTACAAGTTTTCCGCTATTATATTTTTCTTTAGGATAAAAAGTCCCACTATAGCCTTCATAATAGTTAAAAAAGTGAACTATGATATTATTTCTTGATAAAAAATCTAACAGCTTTGTATTTATTGCTATTTCATTGAGACAATAAATCTCCTTTGTTCCTTCAACTGGAATGTAAGTGTTTTTATCATTATTTCTAAAACATATAGAATTATCTTTTCTTGTCAATTCCCCCATAGATGTTATATATTTAGTACTCCCCATAAATCCTCCTTATATATAACAATATTCGTAATAAGCACATTTTTTACAGCTTTTAGTTTCATTTATTTCTGGAACTTCATCTGAATTTATCAATTGCTCTATGTCCTTAGCTATCTCATCAAGTCTTGTTTCATCTTCATCAGTAAGCTCTAGTATTATCGTCTTCTTATTTTCTTTTTTATTTTTTTCCACAAATTCTAACTTACCTTTTCTATCTATCCCTTTTTCTTTAAGTTTCTTGAGATAGAATAGCAGTTGCCATCTTGAAGCTTCTACGTCTGCATCTGATTTTTTAGTTTCCACGAGATACTCTCTTGTAATTTTATCTATTACTATGTTATCAATCGTTATTTCAGAATCTGTTCTTCCAAAGCTTTTTTGTTCATGAATCGCTTTTCCAATCTGAACCTCTTCACTGTTGTCTTCTAAATTTAGTCTGTTTCCATGAAGGTAACATTGACGCTTACAATGCATATAGTAGTTTACTAATGTGCCATTTACAATCATATGATATCACCCACATCTTTCTCAAATCGCTCCCTATCCAATTTTCCATTTTTAAAATATTGCTCACAGTCGTCTAAATATAATATATCTCCCATTATAATTCTATCGTTATAGCTAATGTTGTATTTAAGTGGAACTTTGTATATAAAGTTATTTGCCAAAGCTCTGACTTCTGAGAGTTTCACTGTTTTCTCGGCATAATTCATATCATTATTTTCAAGAAGTGCCTTATAGGTGTTCCAAACTTCACTTCCTTTTATTAGTTTACCTGTTTCATCAATATACTCTCGATTCATAAACAGCGAAATCTCATTTTTATCATCATCCAAAAGCTTCATCTTTTCTTCTACGCTTCTAAATTCGAGATTCCCCACAGTTTGAAGAAAAAAAGCTTCCGTATTATTACTATTTTGCTGACTTCTAAACTCATCTATAAGCTTGATAACTTCCTTATAATATTCGCCAAACTCCTTTTCTGCTAATATATTTCTCATTTCTTTATTGTTAAGGGTAAGTCCCTCATTTCTTCGAAGATCATATTTATATATATTTTTTGCTTCATCCAAATTAAATAGATATACCCTAGAATCTGTTTTTTTGCATGATCTGTTTATTCTTCCCAAAAATTGTTCTTCACTGTCTAAGATTGAAATATCTTTAAATCCTATATCCATATCTATATCTACTCCAGCTTCAATCACCTGAGTAGCAATAAGCACGGCTGTATCACTTTTCTTCACTCTCTCTATTACGGTTTTTCGCTCGGTTATATTGTCATCTCCTGTAAGTAAAAATATTTCTCTATTCCCATCAAAACTATTATTGCATAACTCAAAGAAATCATATGCTCTGTTCTTCTTTATAAATTCAACTAATATTTTTTTATTCATATTGTTTTTTATTTTCTCAATTAGCGCTACTTCTATATCTTCTGATTCTATATCAAGCATACTGTAATCTAAACTTACTCTATTTTTAAAAAGCTTATGCTTAAAGTATCTAGCTCTATCCTCTATGAGTTTTACAGAGTTTGTTTTTCCTGATACTAATAAATCCAAGTCTGGAAGTGTAGCTGACATAATTATAAATTTTATATTGAGCAGCCTCGCATAGATATTTATAAACTCTATGATTTCACTCCATATTGTATTTTTGTAGCTCTGTATCTCATCAAATATTATTACACTATTGCATATTTGATGCATAGGAAATACATCTTCTCTTCCTGCCCCAAACAAAAATTTGAATATGGAAACATGTGTCGTCAACACTATTGGATAATTTAAAAACTGCCTGTCTAACAAAGCTTTCTGATATATTTCATAAGTGTTATCTTCTGCGGCTATATCTTTTTCTTCTTTTTTTATAGCATTAAGCGAATTTATCACGGCTATTTTGTTTAATATCTCTGGAGTCTCTTTGTACAAATTATTAAATATCTCTATATTTTGCTCAACAAGTGTATTAAATGGATATATATAAAATATTTTCTGCTTAAATGTATCACTTTTTATGACATTAAAAGCTAGATTGTTTGCGGTATTGCTCTTTCCACTCCCCGTAGGTGCTTCTAAGTAGTATATGTCGGCATCTTTATTTTTTAAAAGATTTTTTTCAGCCTCTAAAAACAGTTCTGTTCTCATTATATTTATGTCATCTATATTTTCTAATGAATAATTTTCAGTGTGGCGGTTGTCTTCTTTTGTTTGATATGCCCTTATACTTTTGTAAATATTGACGTTTTTATATGCTTTTTCAAAAAACTCAATATCGCCTATATCCCCAAAAGTCTTTGTTTCAAATCCATTCATGTATTCATTTGTAGCATAATAATCACACGCTATTAATAGAGAAAGTATCAGCCTCTCATATGTATAGTATGCGATTGATGCCGCACTATCTATATTTTCCTTTTTATATTGGTTTATTACTTTTGTGATAGTTTTAAATTTGTTTTCAGAAATCCTAAGCTTATTTTTCAAAAATGGCTCTATAAGAAGATTCCATTCCGTATCTTCATATACCATCGGATTTTCATCAAGTATTATTTTATTTAACCGCTCTATATATTCATTAAATTCTCCAAGCCCACTGTGATGTCTTGATACTATATGAGAATTTATTATGGAAAGATACAGTAGTGCTTGAATATCAGTATTTGTGGCTATTTCATTTTTATATTTTTGAATTATATTCTCTGTGAATTCATTTATATATACCAGTGCTGAAAAAAATGAATGCTCATGGTTATTTAAGTATGAGATTTTTGAGGCTAGAATATTATTCTTCATCCTTTTTTTCTGAAATACTGGATTAACCTTTCCCGCATCATGCAAAACAATCACTGCGGCAATCATTGTTTTGAAATCATTTATCAAAGCTTCACTTGGATTTTTAAAAAATATTTTTTGAAAATTTTCAAATATGCTCTCTAAGTTTTTGCTTTCTACCAACTTTAAAAAATATTTAGTGCATAGCGAAATATGAGACTCTAGATATTCCTTTTCTGATGAAATTCCCTCTATATGTGCAAATAGCTTTATGTTTTTGCTATCCATATATTCTTGATTTAAGAAATTTTTGAATTCCAGTTCCCCAAATATACCTTTATAGTCCATAAATACCCCCTTTTTTGTAAATTTAAAGGAGAGTAAACTCTCCTTTAAATAAATCTTAGTATTTTATCCTTAGCTTTATATAGTTTTATATCCTCTGATATTTCAAGCTTAGTATTGGTTTTTATGAATGTGGAGAAAATATAGTTATTCAAATTTTCATCGATAGCAATAGGCATTATTTCTTCATACTTATATATGCTTTCCTTTGGCGCTTCGTCAAAGCTTATTGTCTCCGCTTTTAATTTAGCATCACTTTTTATAAAGAAACTATCTATTTTATCTTGATTCGTACACTCTGAAGCTTCTATAATTTCCACATTTTCTATATCTGCCATATGGTCATTTTTCCCAAGATATGGAATAAACACAGCCTTTCTTTCCACCAGATATTCGGCTATCTGATTGGCTCTTTCTGTATTTAACATAATATATATATCCCATGATGGATTTTGAAGCCACTGCTCTCTTACTATAAGGTTTCCTCCATCTTCCTTGGATGCATACCCTACTGAATTATTAAAGGTTATTATTTTTTTACTTATTACGCCATTTGGTTTATTTGGAATTATAGCTATTTCTAAATCTTTTAACTCCTCATAAAACTCTGGATAAATCATTTTTTTCTTTTCCGATAGTAAGCTCATATGAGTATATCCACCTAGTCCAATTATGCTTCCTAGTATTCCTAGAAGTGCAACCTTGTGTATATGCCCATAGGAGAAGTAAAAATAAGTATTTACATCTGGCCTTTTGAAGAACGCTGTTTTTCCGCTTAACGTGAATTTAGCGACCTTCATCTACTACCTCTTCTCCACTAAATATATTGAAATAACTTACATTTTCTATATCTATATTTACTTTAACTGTAAGCGGATTATAGTAGATTTCAGCTTTCTTTACTTTTGAACTTACTCCGGAAATTATATCTTTTATGTTTATATTTATGGTATCTTTATCCTGTCCTTTAGTAAAACTTACATATCTATCTAAATTAGGTAGATATAAATCTATGTCAGTCTCTAGGAAAAGTGCAAATTCATTTTCACATCCCGCTTTTGCATTTGTAGCAAATGCTGTAGCAGCTGAAGTTGCAGCTTTTTTGAATTTTTTATAGTCTTCTTCAGTATATCCATCAGTAAAGCCCAGCTGTTTATACTCTTTGTATGCTAATGGGTTTATAACGAATGGATAGCAATAATGTGCTTCTGGAGTAACAATCTTAGTTCCAAGCGTAGAGTTTTTTGCTTCCTCATCTTTTTTGGCAGTTTCTTTTGTTCCCTTATCACTAGCATCTCTAAATGGGGAAAGTATTGATTGCTCTTCAGCTACCGCCATATCATAAATATTATATCCCTGACCAATTTGAACTGCTCCTGTTATAGAAATATTACTTCCAGATTCTGCAAATGTAGCTCCAAAGTTCTTTACATCAATCGCTGAAAATAAATTTTGCATAACTTTATTTGCATCATTTTCTTTTGATAAGTCATTAACTTTATTTACAAATTCGTATCTTTCTTTTAATGAATTTGGTATCAAAGAAACTCCGCTTTTTTCTTCTTTTAGTTTGTATGATTTTATATATAATACTTTTTCCCCAGAATCATCCCACATCTTCTTCATAGGATATTTAAAAGCTTTGTCACTTCCAAATATATCTCCATTTGAAGTTGTCTTTGGATATCCTGTAAAATCTGCATTCCAATTTGCCATTCTTGCTGATATTCCTACTAAACCATATACCCTCTTATTCATTTTCTTGCTCCTCCCTTTTTTCATAAACTAGATTTGAACTCAAAAAACCATTTATAATCATATCTACATTAGTTCCGCTTTCTGGAACATATGCATTAAGCATCGAGTATAAATTTCTTATTTTATAGTCTCTATAATAATCCATATCATAGTTATATTGCTTGAAGAGCCTTCCTAATCTCATTTTTATAATTTCGTCTTTTTTGCAAGATATTATTTGATTTACAAAAGACATGTTCTTTTTCTTACTTTTGCTTTTACTTAGAAAATAACTCGTCAACTGCCCAACTGCATAATAATATTCGCCATCATTTTCCATTTCAATGTAATTGTCTTTTTCAAACCTGTTGTTTATCTTTTGCTTTAAGCTGTTTCTGATCTCAACTGCTGAATCTGCCATATTTTCTCCCCCTTTAAAATATTTTTCCATAGAACATTTAAGATTATATTGATGGACAGCCTTAAATCTCTGTTCTTTACCTAAGGTCGCAATCAAACTCTGCTCAGAAATTCGTTTTAGGTTTGTCCAAATATCTTCTGATTCTCCTTTATGAAACCAATTAAATAGCTTCCTTCGATTTATAAGTAGCTGTTTTTTTAGATTATCATTATTTTTTACATTTATATCCTCAGAAAAATAGTTGGTTAATAAGTAATTGTCAAACAAGATTTTATTTATCATCCGTTCAAAATCTGATTTAGTCTTTATATTTGTATTGTACTTTAATATATTATCATCATCATTTTTTAAATATTGCGATAATTCCACGTGCAAATAATTTTCTAATTTAAAGAACCTATCTAGGTTAGGACTATAGTCTGAAATTATATCAACATCATGTATCTCAGTCTCTTTTCCTTTTTGTATCCTTAGATATATTCCTGAAAAATCTCTATCTATAATCTCATTATCCGCCAAAGCTTTGACTTCATCGTCTATATAAATATTATATTTTCTTTTATTTGCATATATATCTAGTAAGTCAAATATCTTTTTTTGATATAGTGCATCCTCTAGATTTAACATAAATGGAAGTTTTATTTTTCTCGTTTTATTTTCCAAATATGGTTTTTTTGCATTCATTCCCATATTATAATTGGGAAGTCCAAGCTTTTCTCCATTTATATCTACCATATAATCATTGCTATTGTATAAGTTCAATAACATATACCTGTTGCCTTCTTTTTCAAATAAATCTATATCGAAAAGAAAAAATATTTTCAGGTAGTTTTTATTATCTGTATTGATATCTAAGCTGTTCAGATTTTTGGAAATCCAAGATTTTGACATTTCTAGTTTTTCTAAATCTATATCTCCAAGTGAAGATTCCAGTTCATCACACATGTCAGAAACAGCATTTCTTGCATCTTTTGTCTTTACTTTTCCAATGCATCTAGTCTTCCAATTTTTTAGATTTTCATAGTAATTTTCTATAACTTTATCAGTGAGCTTCCCACTACTTAAATTCTCTTTTTTTATGAAAAAACTTATGTAGTTATTGCTGTGTATAATTTTAGCCGTATCTACAGGTTTGTTCATATCCATAAGGTTACTATAATAATCCATCTTGCATATAAGGCTGCAGTCCTTTATCGTTCTATCTATATCTCCAAGCTTTTTGTCAAACTTTATTTCTTCTTGTGTAGTTATTTCCAATACACCTTTATTATTAGGCTTTACAATGATATATGTCCCCTCTTTTGGAATATAGTTGTCTGCTATTTCTGAATCTATGTCTAGGTTCTTTGAAGAAAAATACGCTTTAAAGCTATCTGATATCTGATTTATCAAAATTATTCCCCCTTCTTATAAATTACACCCACCTAAAATTAACGAATCCTGCCCCTCTTGAAACATTCTCACCTATACCTGTCCCAAGTGCAATATATGCTATTCTTTGAGAGCATTCATCATCTGCTATCAAAATATCGCATTTATCTCCCAAAAGTGATATATCCTTGTAAGGTATTTTTATTGGTTTATTGTTCTTCATTTCAAAAGATGTATAAAATTGAAAGTCCTCTCTTATTTTTTCATTTGTGTATTCGTTGTATTTCTTTATAAGATTGACTTTGATTCGTTCTATATATTCATCAAATGACATTGAGTTTTTCCAGTAACCATTCTCCCCTTTGATTACAACTGGCTGAACTGAAAAAAGCTTTTCAATTTGCTTTTGAGGTATTATCTTTATATCATTTTTTAGAACTTTGATTCTTCTTGTCCCCATAGCGTTTATATTTTTTCTAAAATATTCTGCTAAATCATGATCGATGGTTCTTATCCTAAAACTATATATTTTATCTTCTTTATATACACCATCTCTTTCTGTAGGGTGCAGTCCTCCGAAACAATAGTTTTTAAATTTATTTTCATTGTGAAGATCCAAATAATCTTTATTTAGTGCAAGTGTGCTATCTATTAGCTTACTTAAATATGTATTTTGTTCTTCCGAATTAATGCTTTCAATTAAATATACTTTTACTTCTATTTCTACTACAGATATGTTGTTCAAGCTATTTCCCCCTTATAATTTATGCTATCAGCTATTAATAATTTCAATATATCACTAACAAATATCATCGTCAATGGAATAGTTAAATATTAATGAAAAAGCATTTTAAATTTTACCAGCTGCCAAAATAAACACGTTTCTCAAAACACACTTATTGGGGTATTTATATTGTATTTTTCTTAATGTCTCAAAATAATATGATGTACTTGGTAAAATTTGACAGAATCCGCTTTTTACAGTATATTTACGATACATAAATTTTATAAAAGATTGGAATTTTTTTATAGTTCATAACGAGCTAAAATTACCTAAGTAAGTAGGAGGTTGATTCATGGATTGGATTGTTAAAAAATTTGACGAACTTAACGCAAAAGATATTTATAATATTTTAGCATTAAGAAATGAAGTTTTTGTTGTGGAACAAGACTGTATATATCAAGACTGTGATTATAAAGATTTAAATTCATATCATTTGTTTTTAGAACAAAATAATAGAATTATTGCATACCTAAGAATTTTAGAAAAGGGAATTTCTTATGATGAAATATCGATAGGAAGAGTAGCAGTTAAGAAGGATTTTCGTGGGAATGGTCTTTCAAGAGAAATGATGCTGAAGGCAATTGCATTTATAGAAAATGATTTAAAAGAAACTACTATAAAAATACAGGCACAATCATATTTAATTAATTTCTATTCTAGTCTTGGCTTTAAACCAATTTCTGATGAATATTTAGAAGATAAAATCCCTCATATAGATATGCTGTATAATAAATAGGCTATTAAATTTTACCCGCCGCCAAATAAAAAGGTTTCTCGAAACAAACTTATTGGAGTATTTCTATTATATTTTTCTTAGCGTCTCAAAATAATATAATGTACTTGGTAAAATTTGACAGAATCCGCTTTTTACAGTATATTTAAGTCACAACACTTTTGTAAAAGCTCTATTTTACAATGGATGAACTTCAACATATGATGTATTGAAACAAGTGATTAGTTTGGTCTGAAGATATTGATTCTGAAGATGAACTTCAACATATGATGTATTGAAACTTGGTGATTGATTTTAGCTGCTTTCTATTTCTTTCAGATGAACTTCAACATGTGATGTATTTGATTTAACCACAAAAAAATCCTAGATTATTTTCTTTAATCACTTTTTGTAAGTGTCAAATAATCTAGGATTCAAATCTCAAAATAACTTAATGTTTTTTTAAATTTTCTTCAAACTTCAGCATTCGTTCTTCGTAGCCTTCTATCTTTATATCTAAATACTTTAAAGTAGTTTGCAGCTCCTCTATTTTACTTTCTATAATTCTTCGCTGTTCTAATAACAGTTCTTTTCTTGCATCGACGGTATCATATCCCTTCTGAAATAAGCTAACATACTCAACAAGTACTTCTATAGATAAGCCCGCACTCCTCATACATTTAATAAAATCAACCCAGCGGCAATCTTCCTCTGTATAGTCTCTATTGCCAGCACTATTACGGTTTACCGGTGGTATAAGTC
>JBOFWC010000135.1:0-15576 GCA_051653405.1 Proteocatella sp.
ATAAGCTGAAAAAACATCCTAAATTGTACAAATATTATCTTAGACTGATGAAATTCTTTGTAAAGAATCATCGTTATTTTGGAATGGCAGCAATTATATTTATTATGATTCACGCATATATTCAGTATAATCGATATGGTGTTAGCCTAACAGGGAGCCTTGCAGCATTAACAATGTTTTTGCAGGTAGGCCTTGGTATGTATGGCCAATATAAAAATAAAAAAGGAAAGAGATGGCTTATGGTTCATAAGACTCTTGCGATCTTGCTTATTTTTGCCATATTAAATCATGTTCTATAAAAAATTAAGAACAATTTAACTTGTTAGAAACTATATTATCTAACTATAGTATATAACGATATTATCTAAATATTTTATATAAGAAATCCTGCATAGGCTTTGTGGGATTTTTTTTATGCGGTATAATATAGTTATCAAACTTAAAAATAAAACTAGTTGAGGGATACATATGAATACAATAGTTAAAACAAAATATGGAGAGGTAGAAGGTTTTAAAGAAAATGAGTTAATAAAATGGTTTGGAGTACCTTTTGCAAAGCCGCCGATAGGAGAACTCCGATTTAAAAGAGCGGTTGAATGTGAGTCTTGGATAGGTGTTAAAAATTGTAAAGCTCACGGGAATAGACCAATTCAGTTTACAAAAGCCCCAGATACAGGGGTTTTTGAAAGTGAGGACTGCTTATATCTAAGTATATGGAGACCAGATACAGAAAAAAAGAAGCTTCCAGTCTTTGTGTGGATATATGGTGGGGGCTTTAGTTATGGAGAATGTAGTGATCCGCTATATGATGGGAGCTCGTTTGCAAGAAATGATGTTATCTATGTGGGGATAAACTACAGATTGGGCGTACTTGGATTTTATGATTTTACGCCTTATCAAAGTGAGAGAAGTGAGTGTTTTGACTCAAACTGTGGATTTTCAGATCAACTTACAGCGCTAAGGTGGGTAAAGGAAAATATAGAAGCTTTCGGGGGCGATAGTAATAATATAACAATTGCAGGAGAAAGTGCAGGGGGGACGAGTGTCTGTCATATAATGGCATCCCCGCATGCGAAAGGGCTATTTAATAAAGCTATAAGTCAAAGTGCACTGCCTGATTGTCTTCATAACAGCTCATCTGCAAAGCGAAATATGGATATTTTTTTAGAGCAGATGAAGATGTCTAAAGATGAAGTAATTAAGCTTAAAAGTATGGATGTAAGTAAAATGAAAGCTGCGGCAAAGTATGTGCTTGATAATAGCTGTCTTATATATCCTGGGATATTTCAGCCAGGACCAGTTATAGATGATCTTATTCCTGAAAGTTCGGTGTCAGCATGTGCAAAAGGAGCTGCAAAAGATGTAAGCCTTATAATAGGAACGAATCATGACGAAGGAAGTGTGTTTATAAATATGAAGTGGTTTCCCTATAACTGGGAAATGACGGAAAAAATGCTGGAACTTAATAATTGCAAGCACAGAATTACTGACCTAAAAAAACTGTACAGTGAATACAGCGAAGTAGCTAATCAGATGAATTTGCTTGCGAAGGACAGAGCATTTTTGATAGATGCTATAAAAACTGCAAATGGACAGAGTAAACATAATGATGTATGGATGTATAGATTTGATTATGCTCCACCCTATCTTAAAAGCAGGGGACTAAATGCGATGCATAGTGTTGAAATTCCAATGGCACTTAATACATTTTCAGTTCTATGGAAGGGAACTAATGAGGAGATAGAAAAAAGACTTAGGTTTGAGATGCACAGCGCTTGGATAAACTTTGCAAAATATGGAAATCCAGGAAGTCACATTTCTTGTACATGGGAGAAGTATGACGAAAATAGTGGGACTACTCTTATATTTGATGAGGATACTTATACATTGGATAATCCAGAAAAAGAAAATTTTAATGTATGGAGTGATATAGAGCTTAAATTTTAAACTAATGACAATTGAATTGGACTATATTTTTTTAATTATAAGGAGGATATATGGTACTTTTAGTGGTAGATACTCAAAAACTTATTACTACAGAAAATCTATATAATTATTCAGAGTTTGTAGTAAATGTAAAAAAACTTATTGAAACTGCAAGAAAAAACTTGGTTGAGGTAGTCTATGTAGTTCATGATGATGGTGAGGGCGAAGAACTTACAAAAGGTAAAGAAGGATATCAAATATTTGAGGAATTCTCACCAATTTTAGAAGAAAAGATTTTTGAAAAGAATGTGAACAGTGCGTTTTGTAGAACTGGACTATTAGAATATTTAAAAAGCAAAAATGAAAATGAGGTTATGGTAGTAGGGCTTATGACAGATTATTGCATTGATGCTACAGTTAAAGCTGGCTTTGAGCATGGATTAAAAGTTATTGTTCCAGCATACGCAAACTCTACACTAGATAATAAATTTTTAACTGGGGAGGAATCATATAAATATTATAATGAGCATATGTGGGCAAAAAGGTATGCTGAATGCATAGATATTGATTCTGCAATACAACGCTTAAATATATAATTATAGGAATATAAAAAGTTTTTCGGTAAAACACTTTGGGAATATAATTTCTGGGGTGTTTTTTTATTATAAGAATATTTTTTTAATATATTGACAAAATACTTTTTATACAGTAAAATTAAAGCATACTAAACCCGCTTTATTAGTAGGTAATGAAAACGGATATAAAATATGATTATACAAGGAGAATTATTATGAGAGTGTATAAAAATGTAAGTGATTTAGTTGGTAAGACGCCTCTAGTCGAGCTTTCAAATTATAGTGAAATATTTAATCTTTCAGCTTTAATACTTGGTAAAGTAGAATATTTTAATCCAGCAGGAAGTGTAAAAGATAGAATTGCCAAAGCTATGATAGACGATGCTGAATCAAAAGGACTTATAAATAAAAGTACAGTTATAATAGAACCAACAAGTGGAAATACAGGTATAGGGCTTGCGGCAATGGCAGCTTCGAGGGGATATAGAATAATTCTTACAATGCCAGAAACTATGAGTGTGGAAAGAAGAAACCTTTTAAAAGCATATGGAGCGGAACTTGTGCTTACAGATGGAACAAAGGGAATGAAAGGTGCAATTGAAAAAGCTAATGAACTAGCAGCTGAGATGGAGAATAGTTTTGTGCCAAGTCAGTTTAGTAACTTTTCAAATGCAGAAATGCACAAAAAGACTACTGGCCCAGAAATATGGGACGATACAGATGGTAAGGTAGATATATTTGTAGCAGGAGTAGGAACTGGGGGAACTATTACTGGAGTAGGTGAGTATTTGAAATCTAAGAATCCGGATATAAAGATAGTGGCAGTTGAACCTAAAGATTCTCCAATACTTTCGGGAGGCAAACCAGGACCTCACAAAATTCAGGGGATTGGAGCAGGGTTTATTCCTGATATATTAAATACCTCTGTGTATGATGAAATAATTCAAGTAGGCAGTGAGGATGCATTTGAAAATGGAAGAATACTTGCACAAAAAGAAGGTATTCTTGTAGGAATTTCATCAGGCGCAGCCCTTTATGCCGCAAAAGAACTTGCAAGAAGACCGGAGAATAAGGGCAAGACCATAGTTGTTATGCTTCCAGATACAGGTGAAAGATATCTTTCTACAGCAATGTTTTCTTAAGTTTTTAAATATAACAAATAACAAAAAATTACTCATTATTTTATAAATAGTGAGTAATTTTTTGTTATTTGTTATTATATAAAGAATTCTATATAATTTTTATCTCGGTGCTTATCTAGTATATCCTCAAGGGTTATAGAATCGAGATATTCTTTTATTACGTCATTTAGACCTTTCCATACATCCAGCGTCATACAGTTTTCAATATTTTCACAGGAATTGGGGGTTGTATCAAGACAGGATATAACAGAAATGCTACCTTCGGTTATTCTTAAGATATCTCCTACGGTATATTCTTTTGGCAATCTTGCTAATTTGTAGCCACCTTGATTTCCTCGACTTGCTTGAAGAATATTAGAGCTGTTTAGAATTGGTATTATTTGCTCCAAATATTTCTTTGATATATTTTGACGCTTAGCAATATCTTTAAGTGCAATAAAACCTTCATTTTCATGTTCTGCAAGATCTAGAAGCATTCTAAGGGCATAACGGCTTTTTGTAGAAATTTTCATCCCAAAACTCCTTTTTTATAATTTATATAACTATGATTTTAACATATGTTTAAAAAGTTTTCAATTAAGAAGGTGAAAATGCAAAAGATTAATAATGATTGAACATTTCTGAAAATAATGATATTATTTATTTTGAACGTTAGCTAAAGAAAAAAATAATGCTAAATTTTTGACAAAATATGTTTACATTTTTGAGCTTTTATTGTTATAATTAAGTAAAGCGTGAAAGGAGTGGGAATTTAAATGTTAAAGTTTATTTTAAAAGAATATGTTGAAAACGTACTTATAATCAAGATTAACAACCCTGGAGCATTAAATGCACTAAATAGTGAAGTGCTTACAGAAATAGGTCAAGCTTTTGATGAAGCTTCAAAAGATGACAATATTAATGCTATAATTTTAACAGGTGAAGGCAAGGCTTTTGTAGCAGGAGCAGATATTTCTGAGATGAGTACACTTAATGCAGAACAAGGAAAATTATTTGGAGAACATGGTGCAGGTGTATTTAGAAAGATTGAAGTTATGCCAAAAGCTGTAATCGCAGCAGTAAATGGTTTTGCACTTGGTGGAGGTTGTGAACTTGCTATGGCATGTGATATAAGAATTGCATCTGAAAAAGCTAAGTTTGGACAACCAGAGGTAACACTTGGAATAACTCCTGGATTCTCTGGAACACAAAGACTTTCAAGACTTGTAGGACTTGGAAAAGCCAAAGAACTGATTTTGACAGGTAATATAATAGGAGCTAAAGAAGCTAAGGAGATAGGTCTTGTAAATGAAGTTGTTGAGCCAGATAAGCTTATGGAGATAGCACTTGAAATGGCTAAAAAGATTGCATCAAATGCTCAGATTGCAGTTAGATATAGCAAAGAAGCTATAGATAGAGGCTATCAGACAGACATAACTACAGCTATTGACATAGAAGCTAATTTATTTGGGCTTTGTTTTGCAACTGAGGATCAAAAAGAAGGAATGAAAGCTTTTTTAGAGAAAAGAAAAGCTGAATTTAAAAGTAAATAAAAAATTTACAACTAAATTTATAACTAAATAAGAAATTTATAACTAAAAATTTTTATTTATTATAAATATTTAGTTAAAGAATCAAGCTAAAAAATATAATTTTTTAAAAATTTCAAATATAAAAAATAAAATCGCTAAAGATGTTGACATTTATTTATCAATGTGTGATAATTGAAAATGGAAACGTTAACGAAATATATTAAAAAATAATACTTATTGGAGGCAGAAAAATGAAAATTTGCGTAGTTGGTACAGGTACAATGGGCGGAGGAATCGTTCAAACATTTGCTCAATCAGGTTATCAGGTAATAGTAAAAGGAAGATCAGAAGCTTCAATAAACAGATCTATCGGTTCTATTACAAAGGTTTTATCAAAACAGGTAGAAAAAGGAAAAATTGAGGAAGCTAGAAAAGATGAAATTCTTTCTAACATAACTACAGCGCTTACTTTTGAAGAGTGTAAAGATGCAGATCTATTCATAGAAGCAATTGCTGAAGATATGGAAACTAAGAAAGTAACTTTTGCAGAAATTGAAAAAGTAGCTAAAGAAAGTGCAATACTTGCTACAAATACTTCTTCACTATCTATCACAGAAGTTGCTTCAACTACAAGTAAGCCAGAAAGAGTTATTGGAATGCATTTCTTTAATCCAGTTCCAGCGATGAAACTTGTGGAAGTGATTAGAGGTCAAATGACAGATCAAGAAATATTCAATAAAGTATTTGAATTATCACAAGCTGTAGGTAAAGTGCCTGTTGAAGTTTCTGAAGCACCAGGATTTGTTGTAAATAGAATACTTATACCTATGATAAATGAAGCAGTAGGAATACTTGCAGATGGTGTTGCTAAGAGAGAGGATATAGATGAAGCTATGAAGCTTGGTGCAAATCACCCAATGGGACCTCTTGCACTTGCAGACCTTATAGGACTTGATGTATGCCTTGCAATAATGGAAGTTTTATATAGTGAATTTGCAGATTCAAAATATAGACCACACCCACTTTTAAGAAAAATGGTAAGAGCTAATCAACTTGGAAGAAAAACAAAAGTAGGTTTCTATAATTATTAAAATATAGTTTTTTAGACATTGGGCGCCCGAAATAATGTTATTATAATAACAAAGAAAAACCTTGACACATCTTGATGGTATATAATATAGTATACATATCGAGTGAAAACGTTATGAAAATGTTTTTGGACTCTAGATAGTTAAGGTTAACGGTAGTGTTTTATAAAATGATGACAAAACAGGAAATACTGCTTATATTCTTAATATTAATTTTACATAAGCGGTATTTCCTAAATTAAAAATTGTATAAAAGTATAAACAATATATAGCATTTTATTTCGGAAAAGGAGCATAATAACATGAGAGAAGTTGTAATAGTAAGTGCGGTAAGAACAGCTATAGGTAATTTTGGTGGAGGACTTACTCCAATGGGAGCAAGACAATTAGGTGCAGCAGCAGCTAAGGAAGCTATAAAAAGAGCTAACATAACTCCAGATATGATAGACGAATCAATTATAGGTAATGTACTTTCAGCAGGACTTGGACAAAATGTAGCAAGACAAATAAGCATAGATGCTGGAATTCCAGTTGAAAAGCCGGCTATGGGAATAAACATAGTTTGTGGATCAGGTCTTAGAGCAGTTTCAACAGCAGCTCAGCTTATAGCACTTGGAGATGCAGATATAATTTTGGCAGGTGGTACTGAGAGTATGAGTAATGCCCCTTACGTTACAAATAGTGCTAGATGGGGAGCAAGAATGGGTAATGTTAATATGGTAGACGTTATGGTTAACGATGGCCTTACAGATGCATTTGCAGGCTACCATATGGGAATTACAGCTGAAAATCTTGCTGAAAAATATAATTTAACTAGAGAAATGCAAGATGAGATTGCTCTAAATAGCCAGCTTAGAGCAGAGAAAGCTCAAAATGAAGGTAAGTTTGTAGATGAAATAGTTCCTATAGTTATGTCTACTAGAAAAGGTGACGTAGTTATAGATAAGGATGAATTCATAAAACCTAATATGACTATGGAAAAACTTGCAAAATTAAAGCCTGCATTTAAAAAAGATGGTACAGTAACAGCTGGAAATGCTTCTGGTATAAATGATGGTGCAGCAATGCTTATCGTAATGTCAAAAGAAAAAGCTGAAGAACTTGGACTTGAAATAATGGCTACAGTAGTTTCATATGCTACTTGTGGAGTTGACCCATCAATAATGGGATATGGACCAGTTCCAACTGTAAAAAAAGCATTAGAAAAAGCTAATCTTACAATTAATGATATAGAACTTGTTGAAGCTAACGAAGCTTTTGCTTCTCAAGCACTTTCTGTAGCAAAAGCACTTGATTTTGATATGGAAAAAGTAAATGTTAATGGTGGAGCTATAGCACTTGGTCACCCAATCGGAGCATCAGGCGCTAGAATTCTTACAACACTTCTTTATGAAATGAAAAGAACTGACAAGAAACTTGGTCTTGCAACTCTTTGCATAGGCGGTGGAATGGGAACTGCTCTTATTGTAAAAAGATAATAACTTTTGAGAATATATAGTTTCTAAAAAAGTCAAATAACAAATAAAAAACTCCTTATCATTCTCTAGACTGGGATAAGGAGTTTAATTTGTACAATATAATGTTTAATTATTAATTAACAGGAGGAAACAAAATGAATTTTACTTTAACTAAGGAGCAACAACTACTTAGACAAATGCTAAGAGAATTTGCAGAAAATGAAGTTAAACCTTTGGCAGCAGAAATTGACGAAGAAGAAAGATTCCCAGAAGAAACTGTTGAAAAAATGGTAAAAGCTGGAATCATGGGAATTCCATTTGCAAAACAATATGGTGGAGCTGGTGCAAATTATGTAGCTTATGCTATGGCTGTTGAAGAATTATCAAGAGTTTGTGCTACTACAGGAGTTGTGGTATCTGCACATACTTCACTTGGTGGAGGACCACTTGTGGATTTTGGAACAGAAGAGCAAAAACAAAAGTATTTAGTACCGTTAGCTAAAGGAGAGACTTTAGGAGCATTTGGACTTACTGAGCCTAATGCAGGAACAGATGCAGCAGGACAGCAGACAACAGCAGTTTTAGATGGAGATCACTACATCTTAAATGGAACAAAGATATTTATAACTAATGCTATGTATGCTGATACATATATAGTTATGGCTATGACTGATAAAACAAAAGGAACAAAAGGAATATCAGCATTCATAGTTGAAAAGGGAATGGAAGGCTTTAGCTTTGGACCAAAAGAAAAGAAAATGGGAATAAGAGGTTCAGCTACTTGTGAACTTGTATTTGAAAATGTAAGAGTTCCAAAAGAAAATCTTTTAGGAAAAGAAGGTCAAGGTTTTAAAATTGCAATGAAAACTCTTGATGGAGGAAGAATTGGAGTAGCAGCTCAAGCACTTGGGATAGCTCAAGGGGCACTTGATGAAACAATAGCATATGTTAAAGAAAGAAAACAATTTGGAAGATCTATAGCACAATTCCAAAACACTCAGTTCCAACTTGCAAATTTAGCAGCAAAAATAGAAGCTTCAAGACTTCTTGTATACAAAGCAGCGGATTGTAAAGATAGAGGAATATCATATAGTGTAGAGGCAGCTACAGCTAAACTTTTTGCTGCAGAAACAGCTATGGAAGTTACTACTAAATGTGTTCAATTATTCGGTGGATACGGCTACACAAGAGAATATCCAGTTGAAAGAATGATGAGAGATGCTAAGATAACTGAAATCTATGAAGGAACTTCAGAAGTTCAAAGAATGGTAATTGCAGGAAGCTTATTGAAGTAGAATTTAGGAGGAATAAAATGAATATAGTAGTTTGTATAAAACAAGTACCTGATACAACTGAGGTAAAACTTGATCCAAAAACTGGTACTCTAATAAGAGATGGTGTACCATCTATAATAAATCCTGATGATAAAGCAGGCCTAGAGGCTGCACTTAGAATAAAAGACAAAAATGGCTCACATGTTACTGTACTTACAATGGGACCTCCTCAAGCAGATCTTGCACTTAGAGAAGCTTTAGCAATGGGAGCTGATAGAGCAATCCTTCTTACAGATAGAGCGTTTGCAGGAGCGGATACTTGGGCAACTTCATCAGCACTTGCAGGGGCACTTAAAAATATAGATTTTGATTTAATAATAGCAGGAAGACAAGCTATAGATGGGGATACAGCGCAGGTTGGACCACAGATAGCAGAGCATCTTGGACTTCCATCAGTAACTTATGTTGAAGAGATTGAAGCTTATGATAAGTCTATAGTAGTTAAAAGAGCATTTGAAGATGGATATCAAAAAATAAAAGTTCAGACTCCATGTCTTATAACAGCATTAAAAGAGTTAAATGATTCAAGATACATGAATGTACAAGGTATATTTGAAGCTTTTGATGAAGGTAAAATTGAAGTTTGGAATGTAGGAAACATAGAAGTTGAAGAGAGCAATCTTGGACTAAAAGGTTCACCAACAAAGGTTAAAAAATCATTTACAAAAGGTGCTAAAACAGCAGGTAAAGTATTTGATGTTTCGCCTCAAGAAGCAGCTCAAATTATCGTAGATAAGCTTCAAGAAAAATATCTAATCTAGTAAATAACGTATCTACAAAATAAATTTTATTATGGAAATTAATTTGTTTAAAGGAAACAGGAGGTATTCAAAGTGAACCTTTCAGAATATAAAGGCGTATTAGTGTTCATAGAACAAAGAAATAAAGAAGTTCAAAAGGTTTCTGTGGAGCTGCTTGGAAAAGGGAGAGAGCTAGCAGATACAATAGGAGTTGGAGTTACCGCAGCGCTTTTAGGTCACGGTGTAGAGGGCTTAGCAGAAGATTTAATCCATCATGGAGCGGATAAAGTTGTAATAGCAGATGACAAGATGCTTGAGCTTTTTGTTACTGAGCCTTACACAAAAGCACTTGTTGGAATAATAAAGCAAGAAAAACCAGAGATAGTACTTTTTGGAGCGACATCAATAGGTAGAGACCTTGCTCCTAGAGTATCAGCAAGAGTTCATACAGGACTTACAGCAGACTGTACAAGTCTTGATATAGAAGAAGAAACTAATAATTTACTTATGACTAGACCGGCATTTGGTGGAAATATAATGGCAACTATAGCGTGTCCTGATTTCAGACCTCAAATGTCAACAGTTAGACCTGGTGTAATGCAAAAAATGGCATCTGACAAGTCTAGAACAGGTGAAATTGTGAAATTTGACGCAAAATTAGAAGCATCAGATATGAATGTAGAAGTACTTGAATATGTTAAAGAAACAAAAGCAAAAGCTAATATAGAAGAAGCTGGAATGCTTGTATCAGCAGGAAGAGGAGTTGGTGGACCAGACAACTTAGGACCACTTTATGATCTTGCAGATACAATTGGTGGACTTGTTTCTGGATCAAGAGCAGTTATAGATGCTGGATGGCTTGATAAAGATAGACAGGTTGGACAGACAGGTAAAACTGTTAGACCAGAAGTATATATGGCATGTGGTATTTCAGGAGCTATTCAGCACGTTGCTGGAATGGAAGAATCAGAGCTTATAATTGCAATAAATAAGAATCCAGATGCTGCTATATTTGAAGTAGCGGATCTAGGCCTTGTAGGGGATGTAGCTAAAGTACTTCCAATACTTACAGATCTTATAAAGAAAGCAAAAACAGAAGCTAATGAGAAATAAATAAGAGATTATCCTAAGTTAAAATAATTTCCTCAAAATACAGTTGAAATTTCAGTTTTACTGAAAGTTCAGCTGTATTTTTTTTGTGATTTTTAAGTAAGATATTGAGTGAAAAAATAGTATAAAATTTTTTTCTCATAATTATCAAAAAATTCAATAATAGGGTTGACGGGAAAGATTTTGTTTGATATTATATTATCAATAAATATACGAGTTAAATTGTTTAATAATCACGATTATTAAAAATGGAAATTTAAAAAAGTGAAAAGGAGGATAAAAATTAAGTCCATTTATTAATAATTATAAAAAAGGAGAATTTTTATGAACAAATATTCACTGAATTCAAAAAAAGACAGCTCAGTATATTACATATCATTAATAGTAACTATAACAATTGTTTTATGGGGAATGCTTTTTCCAGAAAACTTTGAAACTGTAGGCAACAATGTATTTAGTTTTTTGGTAAAGGAATTTGGATGGTTTTATACACTTTCTATGTCATCGTTTGTTATATTTGCGGTGTGGATAGGCTTTTTTTCTAAGTATAAAGATATAAAATTGGGGCCAGATGATTCTAAAGCAGAATATAGCAATATTTCTTGGTTCGCTATGCTTTTTTCAGCAGGAATGGGGATTGGACTTGTATTCTGGGGCGCAGCAGAACCGCTTAACCATTGTATGGCTCCTCTAGGGGCTGAAGCGGGCTCAGAAATGGCAAAAGAATTTGCAATATCAAAGTCATTTCTTCACTGGGGGCTTCATCCATGGGCAAATTATAGTGTACTAGCATTAGCACTTGCGTATATGCAATTTAGAAAGAATAAGCCAGGTCTTATAAGCAGTGTATTTATACCACTGCTTGGAGAAAATGTAGTAAATAGTTGGGTAGGAAAATTTATTGATATCCTTGCGGTATTTGCTACTGTCGCAGGCGTAGCGACATCCTTGGGACTTGGAACATATCAAATAAACAGTGGACTTAATTTTTTATTTGGAGTTCCAGAAAATAGCATGGTGCAAATACTTATAGTAATTTTTGTTACAATTGCATTTATGATTTCTGCAATAACTGGGCTTGATAAAGGAATAAAATTTTTGTCAAATCTGAATGTAGGAATTGCAGGACTGTTAGTTATTGCAGCATTTATTATTGGACCTTCTGTGTATATACTAAATATTTTTGTAGAAGGAATAGGTATCTATTTTAGAGATTTAGCAGCAAACTCTTTCCAGCTGGGAGCATTTGAAAGCTCAAATTGGTATGGCTCTTGGACTATATTCTACTGGGCTTGGTGGATAGCTTGGGCACCTTTTGTAGGCACTTTTATTGCTAGAATTTCAAAGGGAAGAACTATAAAGGAATTTGTAACAGGAGTACTGTTAGCACCAACATTAGCATCGTTTATATGGTTTGCAGTGTTTGGAGGCATGGGACTTAATTTAGGAACTGGAATTGCAGGGGAAGCAATAAAATCAACTTCTACAGCGTTTTTTGTAGTAATGAGAGAATATCCAATGGGAGCGCTTATTTCTATAATTGCAATAATACTTCTTTGTACTTTCTTTGTAACTTCAGCAGATTCAGCAACTTTTGTACTAGGAATGTTCACTTCAAATGGAGATCTTAATCCAAGCACTAAAAGAAAAGTGATATGGGGAGTTATTCAATCAGCGCTTGCACTTTCGCTTATGATAGGAAGTTCAAATGGACTTCAGATGCTCCAGACAATATCTATTGTAGCGGCATTTCCGTTTGCCTTTGTAATGATTTTTGGAATGGTTTCGCTATTAAAGGCACTTAAACAAGAGGATTTAGCATTGGAAAATGAAAATTTTGGTTCGGTGCAGGATTTAACTGAAGCACTGATAGATTAAGTAGAGGAGGAATTTAGATGAAATTAGAAATCGGAAACTTTTATGTTAAAGATGTAGTTTTTGGAGAAAAGACAGCTTATAGTAATGGACTTTTGACAATAGACAAGCAGGCGGCTCTTGACTTTATAAGAGAAGAGGAAAGTCACATAACAGATGTGGATTTAATGATTGCAAAGCCAGGCGAAGACATCAGAATAGTACCAGTAAAGGAAGCTATTGAGCCTAGGGTAAGACCAGATGGAAGAACTCTTTTTCCAGGAGTTACAGGAGAACTTTCTAGTGCAGGAGAAGGTAGAGTACATGCACTAAAGGGTTGTAGCGTACTTGCTGTTGGAAAACACTGGGGAAGTTTTGGGGATGGTCTTATAGATATGAAATCAGGTGCAAAATATACATATTTTTCTAAGTTGATAAATATATGTATGGTAGCAGATACGGATGAAGAGTTTGAAAGATATGAGCAGCAAAAGAAGAATAAGGCACTTAGATGGGCAGCTCATAAGCTTGCAGAGTATATAGGAAATGCAGTTAAAGAACTTGAGCCAGAAGAAGTTGAGTCATATGAGCTTGAGCCTATTATGAAACGTTCTCAAGAACTTTCAAAGCTTCCTTCGGTAGTACTTGTTATGCAGCCACAATCTCAAATGGAAGAACTTGGATACAATGATCTTGTATATGGGTGGGATATGAACAAATATGTACCTACATTTATGAATCCTACAGAAGTTCTTGATGGAGCGATGATATCTGGAAGCTTTATGCCAGCATCTTCTAAATGGTCAACATATGATATGCAAAACTTCCCAACAATAAAAGAACTTTTTAAAGAGCATGGAAAAACTATAAACTTCCTAGGGGTAATAATGTCGAATCTAAATGTTTCCCTAGAGCAAAAGGAAAGAGCCGCTACATTTGTAGCACAGATGGCGAGATCACTTGGAGCTGATGGAGCGATAGTAACGGAAGAAGGTTATGGAAATCCAGACGCAGACTATATAAGATGTATAAGAGCGCTTGAAGATGTAGGCGTAAAGGTTGTAGGAATAAGTAATGAATGTACAGGAAGAGATGGAGCTTCTCAGCCTCTTGTTACACTAGACCAAAAAGCAGATGCACTTGTTTCAACAGGAAATGTTTCTCAGCTTATAGAACTTCCACCAGCAAAAATAGTAATAGGAGAGCTTCAGTCTCTAGCGAGAGATGGTCTTTCTGGAGGATGGGCTTATGATGAAGTTCTTGGATCTTCTGTAAGGGAAGATGGGTCTATAATAATGGAAAACAATGCTATGTTCTGTGGAGATCAGATTGCGGGCTGGTCTACAAAGACAATGAAAGAATTTTAAGGAGGGAAAACTGATGAAAAAAGCGATACATTATATAAATCAATTCTTTGCAGGCATAGGTGGAGAAGATAAGGCTGATCATGCTCCTGAAATTGTAGAGGGCACTGTAGGACCTGCGATGGCAATGAACGAAATTTTAAATGCAGAGATAACTCATACCATAATATGTGGAGACAATTTTATGGGTTCTAGGGAAAAGGAAGCAGTAGAGGCTATTCTAGGATTTTTAGAAGGTAAAGACTTTGATATATTCATTGCAGGCCCAGCTTTTCAAGCAGGAAGATATGGGTTTGCATGCGGAACTATATGTAAGGCAGTACAGGAAAAATACAATGTGCCAGTTATAACTTCAATGCATATAGAAAATCCTGGAGTTCAAATGTTTAAAAAAGATATGCCAATATTTGTGGGCGGAAAGAGTGCTGCAAAACTTAGAAGTGATGTAAAAGTTATGGCGGCACATGCAAATAAGGTACTTGGAGGAGAAGAAACTTTATCAGCAGAAGAAGAAGGCTATTTCCCAAGAGGTATAAGACATCAGGTTTGGAGAGAGGATCAAAAGACAGCAGCTCAAAGAGGCGTTGAAATGCTTATTAAAAAGCTTAATAATCAAGATTTTCAAACTGAACTTATTATACCTGAAAAGGATATGGTGCCAATCGCAGCTCCTATAAAAACACTTTCTAAAGCTAAGATTGCAATATTAAATACAGGAGGAATCGTTCCTGTTGATAATCCTGATAGAATTCAATCGGCTTCAGCTACAAGATGGGGAAGATATTCAATCGATGGTATGGAAGCTTTAAAATCAGGCGAATTTAAAACTATCCATGCAGGTTTTGACCCAGCGGCGGCAGATGCAGATCCAAACGTAATAGTTCCACTAGATGCACTTAGAGCACTTGAAAAAGAGAATAAATTTGGTCAGCTTCACCCATATTTTTATACAACTGTAGGCACAGGGACTACCCAAGCAGAAGCTTCAAGAATGGCAAAAGAAATTTTAGAAAAGCTTCAGGAAGATGAAGTTGATGGAGTTATCATGGTATCTACATGAGGTACTTGTACTCGTTGCGGCGCAACGATGGTAAAAGAAATAGAAAAAGCAGGAATGCCAATTGTTCATATGTGTAATATAGTTCCGGTATCAGAAACTGTGGGAGCAAATAAAATAGTACCTACGATATCAATTCCATATCCTCTTGGAAATCCAAACACTCCAAAAGATGAGCAATGGAAGCTTAGATATCACAGAGTAAGTGTTGCACTTGATGCGCTTACAGAAGATGTAAAAGAACAAACTGTATTCAAAGTTAAAATATAAATATTTATTAGACCAGCTAGTAATTGTCAATGATTTTTGATGAAAATTCATTTACGGTTTTTATGGTACTACAAATAGGCCAAAAAAATATTCGAATTTTGAATGGCCTGACTTTTAAATAGTTCGTATTCAGCCGTTAGGCTACTTG
>JBOFWC010000136.1:0-3639 GCA_051653405.1 Proteocatella sp.
GTAAAATACAATATAAAGTTTCGAAAATAAAAGTTGGACTAATTTATTAGTAAAATTATAAATCATTGGGTATAAATCATAAAAATGTGATAAAATAATTAAAAATGTAAGTTTCTAATTTAGGCATAAATAAAAAATGTCAGGAGAAATATTAATATGGAAAAAGTAAAAATATTATGTTCAGGATTTTTAGAAAGTTTTGAAGAAAAAGAATTTACTCTGGAAGATATATATAACAATATAATTGAAAAACTTAAAATTTCAAATAAAGATTCTACATTCAGTCTTTTTGAAAGTCATGGACTTGTAGCTTATTTTGAGTATGAAGGAAAGGACATAGAATTTATACTTTCTAAATCTACATTTGAAGAAAATGTATTATATTATATCACTATAAAATATAATGAAGATGAAGCTATTTCCTTAGATAATTTAGAACTGAAGCAAAATGTATTATATAATTTGAAAGTGGACATAAAGCATGCGCTTGAGAAGATATACACAAATATATATTGGCAGAAGGATACTCAAAATGAAAAAATAGTAGCTCATCTATATTTTAAAGTGCATGAAGTAGAAAATAGACTTAAACACTTAATAAGCGATTACATGATAAGAAAGTATACGGTGGATTGGTTTAAAAATAATATGAGTTATGAAATTTACCAAAAACATCAGTCTAATCTTTCTTGGTTTAAAAAATCTAAATATGATACTTTTAAAAATATTAGGACAGAGATGTTTGAATTTAAAGACATAGATCTTATAACTATACTAAAAGAAAGTCGCATAGACGGAAAGATTGTATGGGAAAAAGAAAAGTTTGATGCTATATTCGGATATGACATAGAACATATAATCTCAGAAATCTCACAGATGAGAAAGGTTATAGATAATAGCAAACCTATATGCAGCGAGCTTGCAGAGGATATTGTTGGAATAACAGAATCTATTCTTCATAGATTCAATAACGCAGAGCATATAATAAATAGAAAACTTAAATCTCAAGAACAAAAAGAAATAATTCAGCAGCTAAGAGAAGAAAAAAGTAGTAGCAATTTAGGAAGTGCTTATGTATATGAAGATGAATTTATTGAGGAGCAATATATAATTCAAGAATTATCATACAGAGAGGATGTAAGAGAATTCTTTAAGCTTTTAAGAGATTATAGGGATGAAATAAAATCTCAAGTTACTGAAATAAGAGAAAATTATGGTGATATATTTTCATTTATAGATTCCTCTAGAGTTGAAGAATCAAAGCAGAAACTGAGATATGTGAATGAGATTATTCATCTTAGCGATAAATTTTCAAAAGATAGATTTGATAGATACATTTCGATAATGAAAGATTCTAAAGGCATAGAGCTGATGAGAGATGAGATGGAAGAGCTTTCAAGAAAAAAACTTTCAAATATATCTGACGTTATGGGCAAAATTGCTATATTTAAAATCGAAGAGCTTGAAGAAGGTAAAGTAGTAGAGCTTGTAGATATGATTGGAAATATTTTAAAGATAGAGGTTGAAAACTGGTTTGCACAATCGATAGATAAACGGGATCAAGTATTCTTTAACATAGAATACAATGGAGAAGCGCTAAATGAATATAATGGGAAAATAGAGGTTTCCTATTTAGATTATGATTTTATGCATGAATCGGTAAACAAACCACTTTGGCCAGATAAAATAGATGTTGATATATCTAAGCTTACAGAATATGTGAAAAAATTTAAGCAAAAAAATAAAGAATTATTCGACGAAATTATGGTAAAATTGAATAAAGTAAAAAAATAAAGCTGCTTTTAAAGTAGCTTTTTTACTAAATAAATCAGGAGGGCTTTTATGGATAGATATCCTTGTTTAACGATTGATACGAACAAATTAGCACACAACACAAGAGAGATTGTAAATATGTGTAAAACTAGAGGAATAACTGCTATGGCAGTTACAAAATTATTTCAAGGCAACCCTAAGATTGCACAGCTTATGGTAGATTCTGGAATAACTTGCATAGGAGACGCTAGAATCCAAAACTTAATACGATTAAAAGATATAAATGCAGAAAAATTACTTATAAGAATTCCTATGCTAAATGAAATTGATTTACTAGTAGAATATGCAGACATAAGTTTGAATTCAGAGATAGAAACTGTAAAAGCTATATCTGAATACTGCACTAAAAATAACAGAACCCATAAAGTTGTTTTAATGGTAGATATGGGAGATCGAAGAGAAGGCGTAAATGAAGAAGATGTGCTTTACACTGCAGAGGAAATGGCAAAGTGTGAAGGGATAGAACTTGTAGGTATTGGCGTTAACTTCGGATGTTTTGGGGGAGTTATTCCAAGCAAAGAATCTATGGAAGCTTTTATGAACCATGCTAAAAATATACAAGAAAAACTAAATTTAAAATTTACGCATATAAGCGGGGGCAGCTCACTTAATTTACATATGATTTGGAATGATACACTTCCAGAAGGCATAACTCACTTAAGAATAGGGCAATCTATAAATTTAGGAGTAGAAGATAAGTATGGGAAAGTCATAGATGGACTTTATGGAGATGTATACAAACTTCATGCTCAAGTTATAGAGAAAAAGACCAAGCCATCAGTTCCCAAAGGTGAAATAGGAATCGATGCGTTTGGAAATGTGCCAGTGTTTGAAGATAAAGGAAATATAGACAGATTAATACTTGGGATAGGAAGACAAGATGTAATCCTAGATGGACTTACAAATGATGATGAAAATATGGAGATAATTGGCGCAAGCAGCGACCATATGATACTCAATATAACAGACAGCAAAAGAGCATACAAAATAGGAGATGTGGTAAGCTTTGAAATGAACTACAGTTCACTTCTTAGTGTATTTAATTCAGAATATGTATACAAAAAATATATTTAATAGTGTATAATACATTTATATGTTTAAAAATCAATAGAAAAATAAGAAAGTAGAGGATAAATAATGAATGTAGTACGTTTTGCACCATCGCCTACAGGGTTTGTACACATCGGAAGCTTAAGAACCGCACTGTACAATTATCTGTTCGCGAAAAAAACAAATGGAAAATATCTTTTAAGAGTAGAAGATACAGATCAGACAAGACTAGTAGAGGGCGCACTAGAAGGAATGCTTAATGCTATGGCTTGGGCTGGAATTAATCATACTGAAGGAGTTATGATTGATGAAAATCAAAATGTATATCAAAAAGGAGATAATGGACCATACATTCAATCTCAAAGACTTGAAATATACAAAAAATATGTAGATCAACTTTTAGAAGCAGGACATGCATATTACTGCTTCTGCAGCAAAGAGAAACTTGATGACTTAAGAGAAAGTCAAAGAGCAAATGGCGAAACTGCAAAATATGATGGTCACTGTAAATCGCTTACAAAAGAGCAGATTGAAGAAAACTTAAAAAATAACGTGCCTCATGTTGTAAGACTTAGACTTCCAGAAAACCATGATATAACATTCAATGATATAGTAAGAGGAACTGTTACAGTAAATACAAACGATATAGATGATCAAGTGCTTATGAAAACAGATGGATTCCCAACATATCATATGGCAGTAATTGTAGACGATCATCTTATGGGAGTTACACATGTAATAAGAGGAGAAGAGTGG
>JBOFWC010000137.1:0-1449 GCA_051653405.1 Proteocatella sp.
GCATTTGTAGGATTTTTTCTATTATATAAATTTTTTAATGAATCTATGTTTGGGATAATATTTGCAGCAGTGGCAGGAATAATGGTGTATATTTCTTTAGATGAGCTTCTTCCTACTGCGGAAAGATATGGAGAACATCATATAGCTATATATGGGCTTATTTCAGGAATGATAGTTATGGCGGCAAGTCTACTTATGTTCGTATAAAAGCTTTATAAAAAAATTAAAAGCCTAGATTATTCAAAACTTGAAGAAGTGTTTTGAAAATAATCTAGGCTTTTTAAGTGAAGCTATATTCTATGCTTCAAGTGATACAGGACTTGTGTTAACTTCCTCCATTTCAGCTTTTTCAAAACTTGAAACGGTAACGTTGTCTTTAAATACAAACATTTTATTAGTTATGATGTAAGCTGCGAGAGCTTTTATATCTTGGCTCTTAAGATCATCTTTAGGATAGCCTACATTGAATGAAAATGCATTTCCATTCGATTTTTTAAAATGAAGTATAAGTGTTTTTTCGGTTTCCATATTGTTCCTCCTTTCCTAAAATATTAGTTTTTGTTATTGAGGCCATTGCTATGCACCTAGAACTTGTGCATCTACTCTTGAAATATGAGCTTGTTTGTTTTGAAGTTTTAGTATAGCATTTGCAAGCTCAAGAACTTGTTCGTCAGAGGCATCTGGGTTTATTCCTGCTATGGTTCTACTTTTAGTGACTTCATCATCGCCATTGATCTCTAGGACGTATACAAGCTTTAGAGAGGTTTCATTTTTTGCTGTGTCTGCCATTTGCTTTCCTCCTTTCATCTGTTTGATATATAATATGTAATTTAGGGCTCAAAAGGTGGGATACAAATTTCATTTTTTATTGACATTATATTTGAATATGATAAAGTATAATTATCATAGTATGTTTAAAATTAAAGCGTATTTATAATTGCAAAGGGGAAGTGTTTATGTATTTAAAAAATAAAATAAATTTTGGATTAAAACGTCTGAGCATAGTTTTCTTGGTTTGTATATTAATTAGTAATAGTATGGTTTTTGCAGCCAACATAAGAATGCCAATAGCTTCTGGTGAAAATGTTGTAAAAAATGATAAAGCGGTAATTGATGTTTCAAATGTATCGCAAGGGTATGTTATGGCAAAGTATACAGGAAATTCAAATGGAACTATAAAACTTATTGTTCAGAAGACTAATGGCTCTAGTTATACTTACAATATATTTAAGAAGAATGATTATGAAGTGTTTCCACTTACAGAGGGTGATGGGACTTATAAAGTTACGGTTTATGAAGGAATTGGCGGTACAAAATATGTTACGGCAAATGGAACTTCTGTTAAGGTTAATATAAAGGATGAACTGCTTCCATTCTTACATCCGAATCAATATGTTTGGTTTGATAAAAACTCGCCAGTAGTTTCGCTTGCACAGAAAGTAGTAGGAA
>JBOFWC010000138.1:0-19807 GCA_051653405.1 Proteocatella sp.
AAGGAATAAATTTTATATGATATATTCAATAATTCGCCAGAATTTGAAATATATACAAAAAAATTAGTAGTTTGTAATGTTCGGGTTTTATTTGTTAGATTAAAACCATAACTTACTAACTACATTATACAAGGAGGAATAGAGTTATGAATAAAATATTTATATTATCTGAAGATGATACTAAGGCTTTATTAGAGATTGAAGAGGTCATAGAAACAGTTGAAAATGTATACAAAGAAAAATCAGAAGGAAGTGGAGTGATTTTTCCACTAGTTTTTCATGAATTTGAAAGAGCTGTTGCTGATATGGATATAAAATCGGGAACATTAGATGAAATGGGAGTATATGGGCTCAAACTGGTTTCTTGGTTTGGCGACAATGCAAAAAATAAATTACCTGCATTGTCAGGTGTGGTAATGCTTTTTGATAGAAGTAATGGGCTACCTTTAGGATTAATAAATGCTGAACATATGACTGGTATGAGAACTGGGGCAGCTGGAGCAATAGGTGCAAAATATCTTGCTAGAAAAGATTCTAAAATAATGCTTATGGTAGGGGCCGGACACCAAGCTTCTTATCAAATCCGTGCTATGCAAACAGTATTTCCAGAATTAGAAAAAATAATGGTATATGATCCTATGAATTTAGAAAACGCTAAAAATTTTATTGATAATTTTAGCTACAAAAAAGATTCAATTGAATATATTTCAGTTTCAGACTTAGAACAAGCGGTAGGCTCTTCGGACATTATAGTAACAGCAACTCCATCAAGAAAACCACTTATTTTTAAAGATTGGATAAAAAAAGGAACTCATTTAAGCTGTATGGGTTCTGATATGGAAGGAAAGCAAGAAATAGACCCAGAACTTCTTGGAATTGCAAAATTAGTTTCTGACGATATAGCACAATCTATAAGTGTTGGAGAGTTTGAGCTTGCTATTAAATCTAAAGCTATTTCAGAAGGAGATATCATATGTGAAATAGGCGATGTGCTAAACGAGAAAGAGTTTGTAAGAACTTCAGACGATGATATAACTGTATATGATTCAACAGGTATAGGCCTTCAAGATATTGCAGTAGGATATATGGCAATAAAAAAAGCTCAAGCTCTTTCTATAATTAAAACAGTGGAATTTTAGGAGGTGATTTTATGAAGATTCGTGACTTTGGAGTTGAAATGTGGATGGCTAAATATGAAAATGATGCAAAATTTAACATTGCAGAAACATGTGTGTCATCTATTACTGTCAATGAACTTTTAGAAATGGCTGATATGAAAATAGAAGCATTTGAAAAAATTGGAAATATGAAGATGACTTATGGTGCAATTGAAGGTTCTGAAGAATTAAGAAACGAGATAAAAGAGCTTTATGAGAATATAGATATAAATAATATAACTGTAACTCATGGAACTATAGGTGCAAATTCCTTGGTATATGATGTTTTGGTAGAGCCAGGCGATCATGTGATTTCAGTATTGCCTACGTATCAGCAGCATTACTCTATTCCTGAATCACTTGGAGCAAATGTAGATATATTACCACTTAAATGGGAAAATAAATTTTTACCGGATATTGAACAGTTAACAAAAATGGTTAACGAAAACACTAAAATTATAAGTATAAATAATCCTAATAATCCAACTGGAGCGGTTATGGATAAGCATATTCTAAATGATATTGTTAAGGTGGCTAGAAGTGTAGGTGCTTATGTACTTTGTGATGAAGTATATAGAGGGCTTAATCATAAAGCTGAACATATTCCATCTATTGTAGATTTATATGAAAAAGGAATTAGTACAGCAAGTCTTTCTAAAACATATTCATTAGCTGGACTTAGAATTGGCTGGGTTGTAGGTCCAGAAGAAGTTATTGTAAACGCAAATAAACGAAGAGATTACAATATTATAAGTTGTGGCATGATAGATGATTATCTAGGCGTTATTGCCTTAAAAAATAAGGAGAAAATTTTAGATAGAAATCTTAAATTAGTTAGAAACAATGCTAATATACTTGATGAATGGGTTGAGGACTCAAAACACTTCGAATATATAAAACCAGAAGGTGGAACAACTGCCTTTTTAAAATATAGCAGAGCTATAAAATCTGAGGTTTTATGTAAAGAAATTCTAGAAAATACAGGGGTTATGTTAGTACCAGGATCGGCTATGGATATGGATGGTTATATTCGAATTGGGTATGCAAATGACACAAAAGTTCTTATTGAGGGTTTGAATCGTCTTCAAAAATATTTAGATAATAATTGGAAATAATTGAAATAATTGAAAGGAGCTAAAATGATTGTAGTAGAAAGAAATGATAAATTAAGAGTGATATCTATTTTGGGATTATTTCTAGTTGCAATGATATGGGGCTCTACATTTACAGCAAACAAGATAGTATTGTCCTCTCTAACTCCATTAAGTCTTATGGCAGTAAGATTTTCATTAGCATTTTTAATGATGTTCATTATTTTCAAAAAAAGATTTGAAGGTTTGAAGCTCAAAAATTTATACGGAGGAATATTTTGTGGAGCATCACTTTTTACAGCGTTTATATTCCAAACTTATGGACTGCTGTATACGGATGCAGGAAAACAGGCATTTTTAAGTGGTTCCTATGTAATTATAGTACCATTTCTTGTATGGCTTGTATTCAAAAAAAGACCTAGCATAAAAGTATATTTAGGAACTATACTATGTTTTTTTGGAATATCGCTAATATCATTAAAACCTGATTTTAAAATAGAATATGGAGATATGCTTACTTTAATAAGCAGTATATTTTTTGCAGCACAGATAATTATTGCAGGGCATTATGTAAAAGTTGAAGATCCTGCGGTTTTATCTACTATCCAATTTGCTACAATGGGAGTACTATCATTTGTATTTGCTGCAGCTATAGGAGATTATGCATTCATTTCAGTTTTTAAAAATATATTTAGCATAAGCAGTTTAGCGTTGATATATCTTGGGATTGTTGGAACGGCAATGGCATATTATATTCAAATTTTATGTCAAAAACATGCCAGTCCAACAACAACATCTATTGTTTTAAGTTTGGAGACTGTATTTGGTTCAATTATTGCAGTAATGATTTTGGGAGAAGTATTCACAATAAAAATGGTTTTGGGAGCATTAGCAATACTTATTTCAATATTAATAACTGAATTGTAGAAAAGGACAGTTTGATTATATATCAAACTATCTTTCATTTTAGAAAGGGAAATTTTAGTATGAAAAAGAAATTGGGTATATTATTAGTTATAATAGTTGTAGTTTTGAGTGGGATAATTTATTTCGTTCCAGAAGGAAGGCTACTATGGATGATGATTTATCATAATTCAATGGTTTCATCTACAGAGTTTAGAGTAGATGGAGAATTATTATATATGAATGGAGAGATATGCAGTAAGACACCTAAGCAACTGAAAAAAATTATTGCAGAAAATCCTAATATAAAAACTATAGTCATGGAAGATGTTCCAGGTTCTTTAGACGATGAATCAAATTTTCCAATGGCAGAGTGGGTTCGTGAAATAGGTTTAAATACTTATCTTACTAAAGACAGTCACGTTGCTTCCGGTGGAACAGATTTTTTCCTTTCAGGTAATAAAAGAACTATAGAAAATGGAGCAAAACTAGGAGTTCACTCTTGGAGAGACACGATAGGAACAGAAGCAAAAGATATTCCCAAAGATGATCCGGCCCATGAAATGAATCGAAAGTATATAGAGAATATGTTAGGCAAGGACGATTTTTATTGGTACACAATTTATGCTGCTTCAGCAGACGATATTTATTATATGAACAACGAAGAAGTTATGAAGTATAATATGATTACAGAACCTATTGTATTTTAAACGGTGGATAGCTTGATGAATAATCGGGCTATTCTTTTTTTGTTAAATTTACAGAAAAATGTGATAAATTATGCCGATTCCATATACAAAAAGTTAATACAGTGTTAGAATAACAATAAAAAAGGAGGCGTTTTTATGGATGAGTCAAATATTAAAACAGTAGATAACAAAACTCTAGATATTAAAGCTGTTCAAATTATTTTCTTTTCTGGAACAGGAGGGACTAGAAGAGTTGCAAATGCTTTTAAAGAAAATTTTTCCAAACATGATATTTCTTGTAAAATGATGGAACTTGGAGCTAGAAGTTTAGAAAATTATTTTAATGAAAATGCAGATTATTATATAATATTATACCCTGTATATGCCTTTGATGCGCCAAAGATAATTTATGATTGGATTGATAATCTAAAAGTTAATATTTTAGGAAAAAAAGCGGCAGTTATTTCGGTTTCCGGAGGAGGAGAGGTATGGCCTAATACCGGATGCAGAAACAGCTGCTGTGAGAAACTTGAGAAAAAGGGATTTAATGTGGTTTATGATAAAATGATGTGCATGCCACCTAATATGCTCACTAAACCTAATGATCATCTTATAATGCATCTTATAAATATAATTCCAGAAAAAACGGATATTATCATAAATGAGATTTTAACTGGAAAAGAGATAAGAACTAACTTTAAAAAGAGTATAATTCGAAAAAAGATATCATCTATCGAACAGGAACATGCCTATAAATTTGCACATAAGCTAAGAATAAATGATAATTGTAGAGCTTGCAAATGGTGCGAAAATAATTGTCCTACAGAAAATATAAAAATAGATGGAAATACTTTAAAACCACTATTTAATAATAGCTGCATAGGTTGTTTAAGATGTGTGTATGGCTGCCCATTTAAAGCAATCGAAGCCAAAAGTAATTCTGTATTTAAAGAAGGCTTTAATCTAGATGAAGTGGAAAAGCGGATGGAGGGAGTAGAATTAGAGCCTATAGAAAAATGCTGTACAGGCTCTATGTTTAAAGGGCTAAAAAAATATTTAGAAGATATTTAAAGGATATCTAAAAATATCTAGATACTAATAATTATAAATTAGAATTTTAAAGCATAGCTATAAAATTTAAAAACAGCTTTATTCCATAGAATATAATTACAGCGCCACATATGATATTTATTTTTCTAAGCACTTTGGCATTGAATTTATGGCTGAATGAAGATATTATGAATACTAAACTGGTAAACCATAATGCAGAAGCACAGGTAACACCTGATATAAATTTCATAGCTTGATTTGGCGGCAGCGTTACATGAAAAGCTCCTAGCATCATTGAACCATCTATTATGGCCTGAGGATTAAACCAGGTAACTATACAGGCTGAATATATAGTTCTATAGATAGAAAGTTCTGCCCTTGACTTATCTATTTCAGAAACTTTTGATCGCAAAAGACTTATTCCTATGTATATTACCACTAAACTACCGATAGAAAGAATTAGCATCTGAAGCCAAATGTAGTTTTGCATTATTGCACCTATTCCAAAAAAACAAGCCAAAGCTAATGTAATATCAAAGAAAATAACTATTACTGCCGTTAACAAAGCCCTGCTTCTCGTATGAGTCAGGGCTGCATTTATTACAAATAGATTTTGCAGTCCTATTGGGGCAACATACGCCAGTCCCATTGTTAAACCTTGAAAAAAATACTCCATATTATTCAACTCCTTAATCAAATTATTTATAGTATCTCAAAATATGATACTGTGATATAATCGCATTAGGATTATATTTACTTAAATAAGTATAGAATATAAGTAGATGATTGTAACCATCCAAAAAGATAATTCTATACCATCCAAAGGAGTTGATATTTCTGAAAAAAATAAGTCCAATTCAAATTAATTGGGAACCAAATAAAAAAAGTGAAATTCCAGTATACAAACAGATTGTACATTTTGTTTGTGATAAAATTTCTAAAGGAGAGTGGCCAACTGGAACGCTTCTCCCTTCACAGAGAAGGCTTGCAGAAATGTTTAAAGTGAATAGAAGTACGATTTCTACAGCAATGGATGAACTTGCTTCTTATGGAGTAATTCAAGGAAGCTATGGTGGGGGAACCAAGGTTGTAAGTAATACTTGGTCACTTATGCTAACTAATTCGATAGATTGGGGCGATTATGTAAAGTCTGGATTTTTTCAGGCAAACAATGATACCATTCAAACTATAAATCGATTAGAGTTTAAAGAAGATATTGCTAGACTTGGAACTGGAGAAATTGACCCTAGGTTGTTTCCTAAAGATATGTGGCAGGAAGTAATGACAAAATTAAGCCAAAATGTAACCTCGCTTAATTATTTAGAACCTCTGGGATTACTAGAATTAAGAGAAGCGGTATCTTCTTATATGGAAAAACTGGGTATTTATGCCCCTCCATCTTGCATACTTATAACATCCGGTTCACTTCAAGCTCTTCAGCTTATTTCCGCATGTCTTTTAAAATCAGGGGACAGCATTTTTATAGAAGCTCCTAGCTATGTAAAATCACTAAAAGTATTTCAATCAGCAGGAATGAAACTTTTAGGAATGCCTTTAGATGAAAGTGGGATTGAATTTTGGAAAATTGACTCTATGATGAAATCAGTTTCTCATCATAATTCTGCCATTTTATATACAATTCCAACAAATCATAATCCAACAGGAATTACGATGTCAACTTCAAGAAGAAAAAGTTTAATGGAGTATTGTGTAGAGAAGAAACTTCCAATAATAGAAGATGGAGCCTACCACGAGCTTTGCTTTGATAAAGCGCCACCTAAAACCTTGAAGGAACTTGATGAGAGCAACATGGTAATATATTTGGGAACAGCTTCAAAATCGCTGGCTCCAGGGCTTAGAATAGGTTGGCTGATTGCTTCGGAACCTATAGTTCAAAGACTTGGGGATGTGAAAATGCAGACAGACTATGGTGCAAGTTCAATATCGCAGTATTTTTTTGCAGAGTTTTTAAGAAGTGGTATGTATGAAAAATATTTATCTAATTTAAAAAAAGAATTATTTATTAGAAAAAATAATGCACTTTCAGTTTTAGAGAAATACTTTAAAAATATAGCTAAATGGAATATTCCAAATGGTGGTTTTTATATATGGCTTACGTTTAACGAAAAAATTAATATGGAAGAACTATTTTATAGTGCAACAAGAGAAAATATACTTCTTAATCCAGGTGATATATATGATTTTAAACATAATAATTCTTTAAGATTATCGTATTCATATACTACTAGTGATGAATTTGAACATGCAATTATAAAATTATCTACTATTTTACAAAGGAAGGATTTATATGGACTTAGAAATTAATAATTATTACGATAAAGATTTGAAAAAAGATTCAAATAGACTTGGATTTGGAATATTGCTATATTCAATATTTATGATGGCGGTTGTAATAATAGGAGCTGTATTTAGAACGATTGGAGTTTTTATAAAAAATCCAAATGCAAGTGATGCGGTTTTAGATCAAATTTCTGATGCTATGATGGCATCTGGGGTTGAATCTTTAATAGGCGTTATTCTAGGACTATTTCTTTTGAAACTATTTTTTAATAGGTCAGAATTAAAAAATAATATATTTTATAATAATGATGATATCAAGTTTATAAAATTTTTAGAAATTTTGTTTGTATTTATGTCTGTGCAGTATATATTTAGTGTGCTTTCTTTCGCAGGAGAAGCTATGCTAAATTCTTTTGGATTTTCTATGATGGGAGAACTTGAAAGTGCAACTAGCGCTAGTACTACAATATCGATGTTTTTATACGCTTCAATCATTGGCCCAATTTCGGAAGAAGTTATATTTAGAGGATTTGTGCTTAGAAATCTTGAAAAATATGGAAAAAATCTTGCTATAATAGTATCGGCAGTTATGTTTGGCGCTTTTCATGGAAATTTTATTCAAGGAATATTTGCTTTTGTTGTGGGAATAGTGCTTGGATATGTGACTCTTAGGTATTCTATTAAGTGGGCGATAGTATTGCATGTGATTAACAATCTTGTTTTTGGAGATTTGATGGGATATTTTACAAAAAATATGAGCGAAGATATGCAAACTAAGATTTGGGGGAGTATATATACAGTGTTTCTAATGGGGTCAATCTGGGTATTATTTACAAAACGAAAAGAGATAAAAAATTATATAGTAGAAAATAGAAGTAAGGGATATTTAAAAGCATTTTCCTCAATAGGCATGATACTATTTTTAATAGTTATGGTATTTATGGCAGCCTTAGGGATAGAAAGCATATAATTAACAAAGGTTTCAAATTTGACTTTCATCGAAAGTCGTGTTATAATATGACTGACGGTCAGTCATGGAATATTTTTAATTAGGTTTCAAATTTGATTTAAAGATAAAGGAGCGTGAGAAGGCTTAGTGACAAAAACGGTTGTATTTAACAAAAGAGAAGCTATTTTATGGGCAGCAGTAGAGCTTATGACTGAAAATGGATTTGACAAAACATCAATTTCCCAGATTGTAAATCTTGCGGGAGTTGGAAAAGGAACATTCTATTTATATTTTCAGTCAAAGAGTGAGCTAGTTTTAGGAATTGCAAAATTTATAGTGGATGATCTTTTAAAAACCGCAGAAGCTATAGCTTGGAGCGCTGAGACATCTTTAAAACAGTTTATCACATATATAACTGATTTGACTTATGAGATTACATCTAAACATAAGTCGCTTATAGGTTTTTGTTATTCAGGGACAGCTTATTATTCCGCTTTTAATGAGTGGGATGAGCTCTATATCCCATATTATAAATGGCTTCTTGAAAAACTTAGGTTTTATCAAGAAAGAGGTGATATTAAGAAGGATTATGATTTAGGCTATCTAAGCAACTATATTGTTGGCTTATTGGAACATGGTGCGGAGCAGCATTATTTGTTTGAGGGTGTTTTATCACAGACTGAATCTAATCTAGAAATATCAAAGTGCACTATGAATAATTTTATTTATAATGCATTAACAGTTAATTAAGCTAGTAAAATATGATTGAAAATAGGCGTATTTTACATTTATTAGAGGTAATGAAAGGTAGGAAAACTGCTAGACAAAAACCCTCTGTGTCTCTATTTTCAGCAGTGAACAAATATGTCGAAATCAATAAAAATCGAACAAAGACTTTTAGTCCAATCTGTTATAATGGCGATTGTTTTTGCTGTTATTGGAATTGTTACAGGTGTTTTGGCAAAGTCTCAAATGATAATATTTGATGGACTATATTCTTTAGTAAGCGTTGGACTTTCAATGCTTTCGTTATTAGCAATGAAATTCATGTCAAAAAATGACTACAAAAAATATCCATTTGGAAAAGATATTGTTGACCCACTTGTAGTTATAGTAGAATATTCAGTTATACTTATAACTATTTCTGGATCGATATTCGAAGCTGTAAAAGCAATATTTTCTGGAGGAAGAACAGTAAATCTTGATGTAGCATTATGGTATTCTGTACTTTCTACAATACTTTGTTTTCTCATGTATTTTCAATTCAAAAGCAAGTCTAAAAAATTCAGTTCGGGAATTTTAGTCGCAGAATCATCACAATGGCTGTTTGACGCAATTGCAAGTGCTGGGGTGCTTGTAACTTTTGTAGCAGTATATACTTTTAAATATTTTAATATATTTAATTCATTTTTACCTTATATAGACCCTATCATGGTTATTGTTCTAGGACTTAGTTTTGCAAGACTTCCAATAATATCAATTGGGAATGCATTAAAAGAAGTATTAGATATGGCTCCAGAAGGAGAACTTGCATCTGAACTTCAAAATATGGTTAAAGGGATCGAGCAAAAATATCATTTAAAAGAATCTTTTTTAAGAGTTTCTAAGGCAAGGGAAAGACTTTGGGTTGAAGTGGATTTTGTAGTAGATAAAAATTCAAAAGTAACGACAATACATGATCAAGATTTAGTAAGAGAAGAAATTTCTCAGACTATAAATCATCTGGGTTATGATAACTGGCTCACAGTTGCATTTACAGTAGACAGAAAATGGGCTATTTAGAATAAAAATAACATTCGGTAGTCATTATCAAATATTGGTAATGACTACTTATTTTTTGTCGCTTAATCCAAATTGTAAAGAGTATTTTTTATATGATTTTGAAAATATTTGTTTGAATTTTTAGCCTCATTCATAATATGTATGGGGGTTTTTTATTGGATAAAATATTTACTTAAAGAAATCTTTAGAATTCATATAGATAAAATTTAGATAAAATATGTATAATTCAATAGTAAAATAGGCGGTTATTAAAATAAAGAGGAGCTATTCAGGTTACGGGGCAATTACTATGGAAAAGCAAAACAAAAAGTATTTAAAATTTTTTATTTTTGGACAATTTATAATATGTATATTCATAATGTTGATTTTATCTTTATTATCTCGTAATATTTCTAGACATAATGTTGAAATTCTTCGTACAATAGCTATTAACGATACAAAAAAATACATGAGTTATACAGTAGATGATATGATTTTGCATATTAGTCTAAATAGAAATGCTGTAATTGATAAAATGAATGAATTAATAAAGATGTCAAGTTATCAATTAGAAAGTTTGAACGAAGATGACATAAATAAAGAAATAGACAATATAGAAAAAAATTTGAAAGAAACTGATTATGGAAAGTATATAAGTTTTTTATGTTTTGATAATGGTGATGAAGAAATAGACACTTTAAAGAAGTCGGCTGTTTCTTCTTGTGCTGTCTATAAGGAACTTGTGCTTCAAAATAAAACAATTTTTATTTTTGTTGAACAAGAAGCAATTGATAATATAGCAAAAAGTATCACTATAGATCAAATTAGGAACAGAAGTTATAGAAATAGTGATAATGTGTCTATAAACGAAATTTTGAACTATGGTGGAGGAGACAAATATGCTAAAAGAGTTATTTCTTATGATTATATAGACTGCGATGAAGACATTCTTTCTACTGCTTCAAAAGATAATTTTGGGAATTTTATATATTTAAAGGAATTAAAAGGAATTGAAGAAAAAGGGGAAATGTTCCAGATATATTATTCAAAAGAGAAAAATAACGGAAAAATAAATGAGTATTTACGTTATTCAAAGCTTTATGCTCCATTTGATTGGGTAATTGTAGTTGAAGAACCACTCGATAATATACTTAAAGACTCACATCAACTTAATTATTATAACAATAAAACTATATTCATGACAACTATAAAAATTTTGTTGACCATCGTGATTATTTTTTTGTTTGGAGTTATAATTATATTAAGGATACATAGAAAATATATGGAGTATGTCAGTGATTTTATAAAGAGTGAAACAGAGCTAGATTCTTTAACAAAAATATATACAAGAAAAATGGCCGAGAAATATTTGAATAATATAATCAATTCAAATAATGGCAAAGAAAAGTTTTTGATTATATTAATTGATATAGATGATTTTAAAAAAGTTAATGATTCATATGGTCATATAATTGGAGATGAGGTTTTAAGAAAAATTGCACAGAATATGTGTATTTGCATAAATAAAGATGATAAATTATTTAGATGGGGCGGAGAAGAATTTTTGATTGTGTGTAAAGAAGTTGAAGATGATAGTAAGCTTAATTTTGCTGAAAGAATTTTAAGTAATGTTCATTGTGTTAAATTTCAATTTGATAAACAAGAGTTTAGTGTAACAGTATCTATGGGAGGTACTTATATAAGAGGAAATGACGTTAATTATACACAGGCAATAATACGTGCAGATAAAGCGCTATATATAGCTAAAAACAATGGTAAAAATAGATACTGTCATGAATAATAAGGAGTGAATATAGTTGAAGTATAAGATATTAATTGCAGAAGATGATATGGATATAAGTAATTTGCTGAAAATTTATTTAGAAAGTAGCAATTATGATGTTGTATGTGTAGATAATGGAGAAGATGCTTTTAGAGTAATCCAAAGTGAAAAGATAGATGCTGCACTTTTAGATATTATGATGCCTTTTATGAATGGATATGAATTAACAAGGAATATAAGGAAAATAAGTAATATGCCTATTTTAATTATTTCAGCTAAAGATCAAGATAGTGATAAAGTTTTAGGGCTTAATATTGGGGCAGATGATTATCTTACAAAACCATTTAATCCGATTGAAGTTATCGCAAGAATCAATTCTAATTTGAGAAGGTTTTATCAACTTGGGGGAGAAGTGGTTAATGATACAAATATTCATATATTAAGTGTAGGTGAATTGTATTTAAATCTAAATGAGCTACTTTTAAAAAAACGTGGCAATGTAATAAATCTTACTCCAACTGAATATAGAATTTTAGCAAAATTAATGAAATCTCCAGGGCGGATATATGCAAAGTCTCAGCTTTATGAAAGTATTAATGGAGAGTTTTCTCAAAGTGATGATAGTACTATGATGGTACATATCTCAAATCTTAGAGAAAAGATAGAGGATGATCCTAAAAAGCCTAGGTATATTAAGACAGTGAGAGGAATTGGGTATAAATTTGAGTTACAAAAATAAAAAATTAAAACCTGATAATTTGTTGAACATAATAACTAAAAAATATGTTTTACTTTATATTTTTATTACAGTTTTATTTATAATAGTTTATGGAGTAATTTCACTAACTGCTTTTAAAAATAATCCTGAAGCTAATATTAGGTATGTAATAGATAAGGTGTCCTTAGGGGCAGATGATGAAATCTTATATTTAGATTTTGAAAAATATTTAGGAGAAGATTGTAAGGTTATTATTTTAGATGAATACGCAAGGACAATTTATGCAAATGATACTAAACTGATTTCAGATTATCTTATTAGTGAGTTATCAGGTATTCCATATTACTATGATGGTCTAGACGTTTCAAGCAGTAATAATGGAGTTTGTAAATATAAATATAATATTGATGGAAATAGTAGAACTATAATTTTAAAACTTGGGAAATTTGAGAATAATAGCTTATATTTAAAAAATTTTTTGTCAAATTATTTTGGGTACATGTTTAGTGTAATTTGTATCATAAGCGGGCTATTTTTTGTTCGTAAATCAGTAAAAGATATTACAATACAAATATCCCCGATAAATTTATCTATAGAATCAATGCTTGAAGGCTCAAAAACATATCTTGGTACTTACAGCAACTCAACCGAGATAAACCAAATCGCAAAAAATCTAGATAATCTTGCTGATAGCTTAATTAAAATCGAATGGGAGAGAGCTAGATTCGATAAAGGGAGGCAAAAATTATTATCAGACATATCGCATGACTTAAAAACACCTATGACAGTAATTCAAGGATATGCAATTGCTTTAAGAGATGGAATACTACCAAAGGAACAGCAACAAATTTATTTAGAAATGATATATAAAAAATCTCAGCATATAACCGAATTACTTTATAGTTTTCATGAGTATAGCAAACTAGATCATCCTGATTTTCCAGTCAATCTTAAAGTTAAAAATTTAGGAAATGAAACTCAAATTTACTTAGCGGAAAAATATTATGAGATTGAGCTTTCAGGTTTTTTTATGGAAGTTTATATTCCAGAAGATGTCATTAGTTGTGAAATTGATTGTAAACTTTTTTATAGAGCTATAGATAATATAATTAATAACTCTCTAAAATATAATTCTGAAGGAACTATTATTAAAATAACACTATTAAAATTTGATTCATATGCTAAAATAATAATTGGAGACAATGGAGTAGGAATTTCTAAAAATCTAATAAAAAATATCTTTGAACCATTTTCTACAGGAGATGAATCTCGTGGGAAAAATCATGGCTCAGGGCTAGGTCTTGCTATAACTCAAAAAATAATAACCGCACATAATGGGAATATTATATTGAAGTATCCTGTAGATACAGGATTGAGTACTCAGTTTGAAATTACACTTCCATTGTATTTAAGTTAAAAAATTCCTTTAGGAGAAATTTTTATGCAAAAATTATTATTATTAAAAGATATAAATCAAATTGAAGAATACATGGAATCAGAAACCTTTAATTATATTTCTTGTCTTCAGACTCATACTTTTGAAAGTTTTAAAAACTTTAATATCTTTGGTTTTGATTGGTATGACGTACATAGTGAAGCGACCGATACATCCAAAGTATTAATTTATATAGATGTAGACGATTTATTTATTATTTGTAGTGATGAAAAACTTTTATTTCACTTAAAAACAGTTTTTCAAATTGAAAAAACAAATGAAAAAGCATTGTATCATTTTTTTGCAAATCTTATCAAAAATGATATGACTTATTTTGAAAGTTTTGAAAAAGAAATAACCGATGCAGAAGATATGGCACTTTCTGCATCAAGAAAAGAGGACTTAAACAAAGTTATCTCTTTTCATAAGGAATTATTGAGGTTGAAAAAATATTATGAACAGCTAGATATTATTTTAGATAATTTAGCTGCAAATGATAATGAGATTATGAGTAACGAAGGTGAAAGACTTATGAATATTATTAGCAATAGAGTTCATAGGTATCAGTCAAATGTTTTAAACCTTAGGGATTATGTCACTCAGATGAGAGAAGCATATCAAGCACAGATTGATATCGAACAAAATGAGCTTATGAAAGTATTTACTATAATTACTTCAATATTTCTTCCACTTACACTTATAGTTGGATGGTATGGAATGAATTTTCAAAATATGCCTGAACTCACCTGGAAATATGGATATTTATCGGTTATTATATTCAGTATAATTGTGTCAATTTTTATGATAGCTTTCTTTAAACGAAAAAAATGGTTTTAGCTTATTTTTGAGAAAAATAATAATCTTCGCCCCAAGTACACATCATTTTCAATATAGGCATTAGACTTTCTCCACGTTCTGTAAGACCATACTCTACTTTTGGAGGAACTTGCGGGTATACCTTTCTAACTATAATTTCATCAGCTTCTAGTTCTCTAAGTTGCTGAGTTAGCATTTTTTGAGTTATCTGAGGTATAGTTTTTCTAAGTTCATTAAATCTCAATATGCCTTTATTGCCAAGATGCCATATTATAAGAGGCTTCCACTTTCCACCAATTAAATCTATTGTTATCTCAAAAGTACACATGTAATTTTTATTTTTAAACTCTAAAGTATCACATTCTAATATCATAATCTTCCTTTCACAGTATCCTTTTGGGTACTATAGCACAAAATTGTGCCTTATTGCTATTTTTAAACCTAGTTTTTATAATATTAACATAAAGTTTATAATATATCAATCCAGGAGGTTATTTATGAAAGTAGTTGCGTTTAATGGAAGTCCAAGAAAACAAGGGAATACTTATCATGCTATAAAAATGGTAGCAGAAGAATTAGAAAAAGAAGGTATTGAAGTAGAAATTGTTCATGTGGGAGATAAGCTTATAAGAGGATGTCTTGGTTGTGGAGCCTGTGCAAGGAATAAAGATGAGAGATGTATAATAAAAGAAGATGATATTGTAAATGAAAGCGTACAAAAAATTAAAGAGGCAGATGGAATTATTTTAGGCTCTCCAGTTTATTTTTCTGGTATAGCGGGAACTATGAAGTCTTTCTTGGATAGAGTTTTTTATGTTTCAAGAAATGAACTTTTAAGACATAAAGTAGGGGCTTCTGTAGTTACAGTAAGAAGAGCGGGAGGAGTCCCAACATTTAATCAGCTTAATAACTACATTAATTACGCTGAAATGATTATGCCAAGTACTAGTTACTGGAATGTAATTAATGGCGCAGCACCAGGGGAAGTTACTCAAGATGAAGAAGGTAAACAGATTATGAGAGTTTTGGGTAAAAATATGGCGTGGCTATTAAAATCGCTTGAAAATAGTGAAAATAAACCAGAAATGGAATCTAAAATTGCCATGAACTTTATAAGATAACGATAGAATATAAACGATTTTATAAAACTTAGAATAATAACTACACGTAAAACTGGTATTTTGCTTTATAAGGGATTCTACGGATGTTATACTCGCACCCTGAACGGCTTGCAAACCGCATGTTTTTATATTTTTTACAAAATTTGTTCAATTTCAAACTTTATTTTTCTATAAATTCGTTACCATTTTTATATTTTCATTCAATAAAAATATAAAAATGGTAACGAATTTTATTTCAAATTTAGTCTAAATAAGTAAATCGACACTAACGCAAATACGAAACATAACTAAACATAACGTTGTATAATGAAACAAACTTGACTAATGTTGTGTTTTGTGATATATTATATATACCTAATGGAGGTAATGAAATGAAGTTAATTAATAATATGAAAAAAATACGTGAAATATATGGGGCCACTCAAGAAGAGATTGCTAAAGTGGCAGGGGTTAACCGATCTACTGTTTCACAATGGGAGACTGGGGCAATAAAAGCTTCTAATTCAAAATTAGAAAAGTTATCCATTTTTTATGGTATTGGACCAGAATGTTTCTATGAACTTGAAGAACTAGATGAAATAAGATGCAAAATTCTTACAGATACTGCTAAGAAAGAAAAATGTATTAGTAAAGAATCAGGTCAAATACGAAGTAAAGCTGATGAGTTAGCAACTATTCTTGATAACATGCCTTTTAAACAAGTAATGAATAAATATATGTTTGCGATGAAAATGTTATTAGCAACTGCTGATCACGGTGAATTAGATGATCTTAAAGTTGCGTATGAAATAAATCAAAAGATGGGAAAACGCTTGGAAGCCATTATTAAAATACGCGAAGAAGAAGAAAAAGCAAAAAAAGAAAATAATGAGGATACTTTATTTGACTTACTTGATTCTTTTAACTAATAAATCGAAATCAAACAAAAACGGAAAAAAGCCCTTTTGAGCGGACACTCTTAAGGACTTTCAAAAACATTGTTCTAAATGATTTTTAAATTAAACATGGATTAATATTATCATTAAAGAGCTATATTGTCAATGTTTTTGGCTAAACTGATGCTAAAAAGGATGTGAACATTTCCGGCAACGCTTTCTGTTTTGTTTTTAATATAAATACAAAATAAATTAATTTAAAGCTTTCAACAAAGCAGAAAGGAATTAAAATATGATTAATAGTTATTATGTAAACAAAAACACAGAAGGAAATCCAAATAATAATCATGAAATACACACAGGTAGATGTAGATGGATACCTTCAGTTGAAAATAGGATTTATTTAGGAGATTTCACTTCATGTTCTGATGCAGTAAAAAAGGCTAGAGAGTACTATAACAATGTAGATGGGTGCGCAACATGTTGCCCTGATTGTCATAATGCTTAGTTTAGGAGGTAGTATATGGGTAAAAATCAACATGTAATACCTCATCCAGATGGTGGTTGGCAAGTTAAAGGTGAAGGTAATGAAAAAGCAACTAAACGAACTGATACACAAGCCGAAGCAATTCAAAAAGCACGTGAAATTTCTAAAAATCAAGAATCAGAATTGATAATTCATCGTCCTAATGGTCAAATCAGAGATAAAGATTCGCATGGTAACGACCCTTACCCACCGAAAGGTTAAAAAAGTTATATAATATTTTAAAGCAATAAAACTCTCTGACTTAATAGTTGGAGAGTTTTTAATTAAAATATTTATACACTATAAGTTAATTTTATGATCTCAAAATTGGATGAATATATAACACATATAAGTAAGCATACTCATATAGAATTTGATATAAATAATGGATTTATAAATATATTTATTTCCTGATTTTAAAGCGTATGTTAAAATATTAATAATTAATTACTAAGGAGATTGAAATATGAGTAAAAAATTTATTTTTATAGATACGTGTATAGAATTTATAAATAGTAAAAATGTATCTGGATACAATGTGTGTATCGAAAGTTTTAAAGAATATCTTGTAAAAATAAATATGAATGAATCTTCTAATATACAAATATATTTTCAAGGAATTACGTCCGATGCTTTAATAAAAAGTTTGGATTATTACATAGTTACAAACAATATTAAGTCTTATGGAGCGGCAAATAAATATATTTCCGCAATAAAAGAATATTTCTTATTTCTTGTACAAAATGAAATTTTAAAAAATGATGAGTTAATGTCAGAATTTGCATTTAAAAGCAATAATCCAAAATCTTATAGGTTTAAAGCAAATAATTTACTAGAAAGCCATACTAATATTCTGTCAAACGAAGTTATAGATACATTTGATGATGCAAAAGATTTAATAGCTTATTGTGATAATACAATGAATAATAAGTTAACATTCACTAATAAAAGCGATTTTAATAAGTTTCGTTCTGCATTAATTATTAAGCTAACATTACTAACTGGATCAGTATATAGACAATTAATCACATTAAAAGAATCGGATATAGATATTAAACATTGTAGATTAACTTTAAATGGTTTGAGAATTCATATTCCATACAATTTACTTGATCAACTCACAGAATATAAAAAAATTCGCAGAGACATATTGATGCAAAATAAAAAAAATACAGAAGTATGGTTTATTGAATTTAATGGTGATACTATTTCAACAAAAACATCTACAACAAGTGACTATCTTGCAGATATATCAGGTAGAGGAGATATAAATGGAATAGTAAAATTTACTATAATTAATATGATTAGGAAAGGTGTAAACCAAAGCTTAATAATGAAATTTACAGGAGCAGGGTCTACTATATATGACTATTGTCAAGCTATGGTAAATGAAACGATGGATTTAGAATCAAGTAGCTATTTAGATTCAAAAATACAAAGAATAGAAACGTTTGATTTATTATAATTAAAGAGTCTGTATAATAATTCTAGTTTTAATTAACTATATTTAATAAGAATGAAGATAATATAAAAATCTTAATTTTTAGGATAGAAGATGGCATATAGATCTAATTTGAAATTATTTATCAAAATCATTCCCATGAATTAAATCGGTATATTAGTATTCTTTCATCACTATCTTGTTCAAACTCAGGGAGTTTTATTTCAAATAAAAGCTCAAAAAATGGATTATCTTGTAAACAATCAAGGTAATCTTTTTGAGGGTAATATAATATTAGTTTGATATCTCTTGGATTTTCAAAAAATGAAGAGCTTATATTATTTAAAATTTGCTCAAAAAGAACAGCTGAAAAAGGATTGAAAAAATAAAAAATATTATCATTTTTTGAGATTGTATATTCCTGAGCGAGCATATTTAAAAATTTTATATTTGAACTTGGAAAATTTGAATTATATGAATTTAAGTTTTCTATACATACATTATATAGTTCTTTATCAAACTCAATACCAACGGTATTACAATTGGTTTTGTAATGAAAAAAGAAAGACGTCCTTCCTTTGCCACATCCAAAATCTACAAAAGTGTCATCTTCATATATATTTATAAATTTTAAAATTTCATTTAAGTTAAAGTAGGATGTGGCTTGATATGGATGATTTACTTTTATATCATCATACCACTCTACATCTCCACCTGTATTAATATTTAGTATTTCTTCTACACTGCTCTCATTATTTAAGTCTGTAATATCTTTAAACATAATTTCTCCTCTAATATAATATACTTAAAATATATCATATTTTATAGTTATTTAAAATAAGGCTCCTTACATTTTAGATATAAAACCGATATAAAAATCAAAAAATGTCTTGCAATACTTCTACTTATAGGGTAATCTATAATGGATTAATTAAATTTATTACAGGGGGAAATAAAATGAAGAAGTTTAAACGTGTTTTATCAATTATCATGGTAATGGCATTAATGCTGAGTGTTACAGGTTGTGGAGAGATTGAAAAAGCTAAAAAGAGTGTAGATGAGATGTTTGTAGCATTTGAAACAGTAAACCTTGAACAAATGAATACATATTTGGACACTGGAGAATTATCAGATCTTGAATTGCTAACTGGTGATTCAGAGGCAGAAGGGATATTTAAACTTATATTCTCA
>JBOFWC010000139.1:0-6486 GCA_051653405.1 Proteocatella sp.
TCTAAAGTTACTATTTTCTCGCCGTCTTTAGCATTTTTTACAACAATTTTGCCTGTTTTTATCTTATTTGCATCAAATGCATGAAGTGGCTGACCATATTCTATCATAACATAGTTTGTTATATCTACTATGTTGTTTATAGGTCTCATTCCATATTCTATAAGTCTTCTTTGCATCCAGTAAGGTGATGGACATATAGTTATATCTCTTACTTCTCTAAGCATGTATCTTGGGCATAAATCTTTATTTTCAACTTCTACTTTAAGACTCACCTGTGAATCTATTTCAGCAGTAACTTTAGGCTCTTTTATCTCAGCTTTAACTCCAAGAGTTGCTGCAGCTTCATAAGCAATACCCATCATAGATTGACAATCTGGTCTATTAGAAGTTAATTCAAACTCTACAATTGCATCGTTTAATAGAAGTATTTCTCTTATATCTTTTCCAAGTTCTACTTCCTCAAGTAGAAGTATTCCATCTTTTGAACGCTCTTCTATATACTTTGAATCAATACCTAGTTCTTCATTAGAACAAAGCATTCCGTTTGATTCTACACCTCTAAGTTTTCCATTTTTTATCTTTATTCCGCCTGGAAGTTTTGCCCCATGAAGCGCTACTGGTACATAGTCCCCTTCTGAAACATTTTTTGCACCTGTAACTATTTGTATAGGTTCAGCTTGACCTATATCTATCTTAGTTACTACCAGTTTTTCTGCATCTGGATGTCTTTCTATAGAAAGAATTTTTCCAGTAACTACATTTTCTATTTCTGTGCCTAGATACTCAATAGCTTCTGATTTTGTACCTGACATCGTCATCATATCTGCAAATTCTGCAATTTCTTTATTTATTTCGACATAATCTCTAAGCCATTTTAATGATACTTTCAACTTTGCACCTCCAATTAAAATTGTGATAAGAATCTGCTGTCGTTTTCATAAAGCAGTCTTATATCTTCTATTCCATATTTCAGCATGGCTATTCTTTCAACACCCATTCCAAATGCAAAGCCTGTATATTTTTTTGAATCGATTCCACAGTTTTCAAGTACATTAGGATGAACCATACCTGCTCCAAGTATCTCTATCCAGCCTTCACCTTTACAAATATTACACCCTTTTCCACCACATTTAAAGCAAGTAACGTCTACCTCTGCACTTGGCTCTGTAAATGGGAAATTATGAGGTCTAAATTTAGTCTTTATTTCAGGTCCAAAGAATGTAGATACAAACACCTCAAGTGTAGACTTTAAGTTTGCAAATGTTATATTTGGCGCTACTACAAGTCCCTCTATCTGATGAAACATCGGAGAGTGAGTAGCATCTGGCGTATCATATCTAAAACATCTTCCTGGTGAAATCATTCTTATTGGTGGTTCTTGACTCATCATAGTTCTAGCTTGAACTGTTGATGTTTGAGTTCTAAGCAAAAGATTATCTGTAAAATAGAATGTATCGCTTATCTCTCTTGATGGGTGATACTTTGGAGCATTTAATCTATCAAAGTTATTTGCAACTGTATCTACTTCTGGTCCATCTTCTATAGAAAATCCCATAGACATAAATATCTTTTCTATTTCAGATATTACAAGTGTTATAGGATGCATTTTCCCTACAAATCTGTTTTCCACTGGAATTGTAACGTCTATAGCTTCTTTTTCAAGTCTCTCATTAAGTAATATTTCCTTAAATTCCACCTTCTTACTTTCTATGAAGCCTTCGATTTCCGTTCTAACTTCATTAGCAATCTTTCCCATTTCTGGTCTTATGTCAGATGGTAATTTTCCCATTTCTTTCATTAAATTTGCAAGTTCATTTTTCTTTCCTAGAAAGTTGACTCTTATATCTTCAACTACATCAAGACTTTTTGCCTCTTTCAGTTGTTCAATAGCCGCTTTTCTAAGATTTTCTAATCTCTCTTTCAACTGCGCCACCTCTTTAAGTTATTATTTATCGCACTGTAACACGCCGCCATGTGCGTAATTATCTTTTTCCATTTCCCTAATTATTATACTAACCGCTTCTTTAGGACAGTTTGCAGATTCACATATAGCATCTGTAACCTTTTCAATCATAGCTCTCTTTTGTTCTAGACTTCTTCCTTTTATAAGTTCAATCTGTACTATAGGCATAATTTTTTCCTCCTCAATTAAATTCATCTGATTAAATTTTAGCAGGAGTTAAAAACTCCTGCCATCAACTTATTGTTTTAAATATAATTATATCATTAAATTTAATTTTTAGTGATAAATTTGACAAATTTTTTATTTTTTTCTACTTTTTATTTAGTTGAGCTAATCTATCTTTTACATTTTGAAGCATTTCTTCATATTTATCTTTTTTAGCAGTTTCTTCATCCACAAGACTCTGAGGCGCTTTTGCAAGGAAGCCTTGGTTATTAAGTTTTCCTACAGCACGTTTTATTTCGCCTTCAAGTTTAGCCTGCTCTTTTTCTAAACGCTCAATTTCTTTTGCAAAATCTATAAGTTCTGCTAATGGAAGGAATATTTTAGCTCCATCTATAACTACACTTACTGCATCTTCAGGAACAGCTGCTTCTGATATGAATTCTACTTCTGAAGCTGATGCTAGAGTTTTTATATACATAGATGCAATATTTAGTGCTTCTTTTGTATCTCCTTCTGAAACTATCATAACTGTTGCTTTTTTAGAAGGTGGTACATTCATCTCTGCTCTTGAGTTTCTGATTGCTCTTACAGCTTCCATAACTTTTTCCATCTGCATTTCTTCTTTTGCAAAGTTTTCAGCTTCATCATAGTGTGGCCACTGAGCTACTATTATCTTTTCTTCTTTTCCAAGATATGAATATATTTCTTCTGTTATAAATGGCATAAATGGATGAAGAAGCTTTAATATCTTCTCAAGTACATATGTTAATGTGTAAAGCGCTGCATTTTTAGCGGCATCATCATCTCCATAAAGTCTTGGTTTTACCATTTCAATATACCAGTCACAGAATTGTGACCATGCAAAGTCATATATTTTTTCTGCAGCAAGTCCTAATTCAAACTTGTCTATATTCTCTGTAATCTCTTTAGCTACACTATTAGCTTTTGAAATTATCCACTTATCTGAAAGCTCAAGATTTTTAAGTGCCTCTTCTTTTGAGATTTCTTTATCTCCAAAGTTTTCAAGATTCATGAATATAAATCTTGAAGCATTCCATATTTTATTAGCAAAGTTTCTAGATGCTTCTACTCTTTCCATATAGAATCTCATGTCATTTCCTGGAGAGTTTCCTGTAGCAAGCGTAAATCTAAGAGCATCTGCACCGTATTCTTCGATTATTTCAAGTGGATCTATTCCGTTACCTAGTGACTTACTCATCTTTCTTCCCTGAGAGTCTCTTACAAGTCCATGTATAAGCACATGCTTGAACGGTACTTCATCCATAGTATAAAGTGCTGCAAATACCATTCTTATTACCCAGAAGAATATTATGTCATAGCCTGTAACAAGTACACTTGTTGGGTAGAAATGTCTAAGCATTGCCGTATCATCTGGCCAGCCCTGAGTACTAAATGGCCAAAGTGCAGAAGAGAACCATGTATCAAGTACGTCTTCATCTTGAACTAAATGTGTAGATTTACACTTAGGACAGATGCTTGGCATATTTCTTGAAACTATTATCTCATCACATTCTTGACAGTAGTATGCTGGAATTCTATGTCCCCACCATAACTGTCTAGATATACACCAGTCTCTTATGTTGTTAAGCCAATTGTAGTATGTTTTGTCAAATCTTTCAGGGACAAGTTCTAAATCTTTATTTTCAAGCGCTTCGATAGCTGGTTTTGCAAGCCCTTCCATTTTTACAAACCACTGTTTTGAAAGTCTTGGCTCTACTACAGTATTACATCTATAACAATGTCCTACATTGTGTACGTGATCTTTTATTGAAGCGATAAGACCATCATTTTGCATATCTTCAATTATAGCTTTTCTGCACTCATATCTGCTCATGCCTTCATATTTTCCAGCATTTTCATTCATGATTCCTTCTTCGTCCATAACTATAATTTGCTTAAGCATATGTCTTTGACCAACTTCAAAGTCATTTGGGTCGTGTGCAGGAGTTATCTTAACTACTCCTGTTCCAAATTCTATATCTACGTAATCGTCTGCAATTACTTCAATCTCTCTATTCACATATGGCACTATAAGTGTTTTTCCTATAAGGTGCTTGTATCTTTCATCATTTGGATTAACTGCTACCGCTGTATCTCCAAGTATTGTTTCTGGTCTTGTAGTTGCAACTTCTAGTTTTTCCTCAGAATCTTTTATTGGATAGTAGAAATGGTAGAATTTACCATCTACTTCACCGTGATCTACCTCTGCATCAGAAAGTGATGTTTTACAATCTATACACCAGTTTATTATTCTATTTCCTCTATAGATATAACCTTCTTCATAAAGCTTTACAAAAAACTCTGTAACAGCCTTATTACAGCCTTCATCCATTGTAAATCTTTCTTTTTCCCAGTCGCATGAATCTCCAAGCTTTTTCATTTGCTCAACTATTCTTCCGCCAAACTCTTCCTTCCATGCCCAAGCTCTCTTTAAGAACTCTTCTCTTCCAAGGTCTTCTTTAGATATGCCTTCTTGCTCTCTAATTCTCTCTACAACCTTTACCTCTGTCGCTATAGACGCATGGTCTGTTCCTGGTTGCCAAAGCGTGTTGTAACCATCCATTCTCTTATGTCTTATAAGTATATCTTGTAACGTATGGTCAAGTGCGTGTCCCATGTGAAGCTGGCCTGTAATATTAGGCGGAGGAAGCATTATGCTGTATGGTTTTTTAGTTGCATCTGGTTTTGCACTAAAATATTTTCCATCTTCCCACATTTTATAAATCTTCTCTTCAAAATCCTTTGGATTGTAAGTTGTTGACAAATTAGCCATTTTATAACCTCCAATAAATATTTTTTTGTATAAAAAATCCCCCATCCAAGTTAAGGACGAGGGAGACATCGCGGTACCACCTTAATTCCGAATAATATTCGGCACTCAAATTCTTTTAACGCTGAACAGGCGCTCTTACTACTATTTTCATAAAAGGACTCCAAAGCTACACCATTTATTTCCAATAAGAAGGTCTTTCAGCCGCTGAACCTTCATCTCTTGTATTTTTCATAAATAGCCTCTTTTTCATAGTCTATTTCTTCATATTCTATTGATGAAATATTATATCATATAAATCAGTTTATGTTAAGCACTTTTTATGCTTTTATATAAAATACTTTGTGTCCACCTTTTTTAACCACATTTAATATATCTTCAAAATCCATTATTAATGTAGCCGAGTTATCATTAGGATGTATTCCTAAGTTTTTAGCTTCTTTTAAGTCCTTGTCAAACACAAATTCCACAGTTTTTTCTGGGTTATTTATAACAGAAAGTGGTCCCACTTGTCCTGATACAAGCTTTAGGTGAGTAGATAATCTCTCATCTGAACCAAAGCTAAGTCTTGTACTTCCTATTTGCTTTGCTATATCCTGTATATTTATCTGTTTATCCTTTGGAAGTGTTACTACAAAGTGTCTTTTCCCTTTTGCATCTCTTAGGAAAAAGTTTTTGCATACATCACATTTTTCAGTAATCCCAGCAATCTCCATATCCTCTATAGTATGCACTATCTCATGTTCTATTATTTCGTATTTTAGACCCATCTCGTCAAGTGTCTTTAATGTCAATTCCTTATTCTCCATCTTTTCTGCCTCCTATAAAGATTAGTTATACATATTATGTAAATTATTTAACAATATAAGTATACCAAATAACTTTATCATTGTCGACAGATTTGATTAATATTAGTTTATTTCTACTCGCTTTCCATCAACTATATATATTATCTTTTCGCATATATTTGTAAGGTGATCTCCCATTCTCTCAAGATATCTTCCTATAAATAAGAATCTTGTTCCCTGAGATATATTCCCTGCATTTTCATTTACCTTATGCAAAATTTCATTGTATATATTTTTGTAAAGCTCATCAACTAATTCATCTTCGCTTCCTACTCTGTATGCCAGTTTAGAATCTTCTTCTGTAAAACTTTTTATAGTATTTTTTATCATTTCTGATATTATATTTTTCATTTTCGGAATATCTTTAAGTGGTTTTATGTGGGTTTCATCTCCTATAAGAATAACTTCCTTAGCTATATTTACTGAATAATCTCCCATTCTTTCAAGCTCATTTACTATTCCAAGTATTGAAAATAGTATCCTAAGATCTCTCGCCGCTGGTTGTTGAAGTGCTAGAAGATCTATACATCTTTCCTCTATATCATTTCGCTGTTCATCTATAACATCATCAAAACTTATTACCCATCTTGCTGTAGCAACATCTTGCTCTACTAAAGAATTTACACTTTTTTCGAGAATCTCATTTACATTCTCCATCATAGATATTACTTCTGATTTCAATTCACTAAGACTTAAATCAAATCCTTCTCTTACCATTT
>JBOFWC010000140.1:0-26815 GCA_051653405.1 Proteocatella sp.
CAGCAGGATCTACCTGATCCTTCATCTGAGCTGCTTTTGTGCCTTCTCTTGGAGAGTATTTAAATACATGAGTCTCATAAAGCTCTATTTCCTTTAAAAACTCATATGTTTGGTTAAATTCTTCATCCGTTTCCTCAGGAAAGCCCACAATAACATCTGTCGTTATTGCTGCCAGTGGAAACACCTTTCTTATAAGGTTTACGGCCTGTCTATACTCATCTGAAGTATATCTTCTATTCATCCTCTTTAGGACTGTATCACAGCCGCTTTGAAGTGATAGGTGGAAGTGAGGACAAAACTTCTCTATTTTCGAAAGTCTCTCCATAAATTCTTGAGTTATTATAATAGGTTCTACCGAGCTTGTTCTAATTCGTTTCAGTCCTTCTATTTTTGAAATTTCTTCAATTACATCTATAAGACTTTTTTGACCAAGATCTTTTCCATATGAAGCTACGTGTATTCCAGTTAGAACTATCTCTTTATAACCATTCCCTACAATACGCTGAACCTCATCTACTATGCTTTCAAGCTGTCTACTTCTAACTGGCCCTCTAGTGTAAGGTATTATGCAGTATGAACAGAATCTATCACAGCCATCTTGGATTTTAACAAGCGCTCTGGCTCTATCTCTTACTTCACTTATTTCAAGCTCCTCAAAATCTCTGATTTTCATTATATCTTCTACTACAACTTTTTTATCAGAAGGAGCTATATTTTCAATTTCTTTTAGTATTGCTTTTCTATTACTCGTTCCAAGTACTAGATTTACTTCTTCAATCTCTAGAATTTCTTTAGGTGACTTTTGTGAGTAACAGCCCATAACCACAACTATAGCATCTGGATTCATCTTCTTAGTTCTTCTTATCATCTGTCTAGATTTTTTGTCAGACATTGCGGTTACTGTGCATGTATTTATTACATATATATCTGCATAGTTCTCAAAACTGCCGATTTCATACCCATGAGATTTTAACAGTTCTTCTACCGCTTCGGTTTCATAAGTATTTACTTTACAACCTAGCGTTAAAAATGCTGCTATTTTTTTGTTGCGTTCCAATTCCATTTCTCCTTTATTTAAATCAATGATTTACAGAAGCTTTTTCTATGAATAGGTGTAAATCCTAACTTTTCAAGCCCCTCGTAATGTGCTGCTGTGCCGTATCCTTTATTTTGAGCAAAATCATATCCCGGATATTCAAGCTCATATTTTTCCATGAGTCTATCTCTATATACCTTCGCTACTATACTCGCACATGCAATTGAATAACTTCTGCTATCTCCGCTGACAACAGTTTTTTGAGTTATATCTAAATCTCTTATATTTTGATTTCCATCCACTAATACTAGCTCAATACGCTTTTCAGCTTTTTTCATTTCGTTTGAAACATGCTCTATAGCACTTTTCATAGCTAGAAAAGTCGCATTTAGTATGTTGATTTCATCTATTTTTTTATTATCTACAACTCCTATGGCGCAGTATATGCTTCCTTTTACTATTTTATCATATAAAAACTCTCTTTTTTCATGAGTTAATTTTTTCGAGTCATTAACGCCTTCTATTGGAGCATTTGCATCCATAATTACGCAAGCTGCAACTACAGGCCCAGCCAGAGGTCCTCTTCCAACTTCATCTACCCCTGCAACTAGTGCTCCATTGGCATTTAAGCTGTCAAATTCTATCATGGTCTTTATTCGCTGATATTCTTTTTCTGATTTTTCTCGCTGCTTTTGATAGCTTTGAATAAGCTTTTTTACGCCCTGTCTTTCATCTTCCATTAGGCTTTCTATATATTCCTCTAAGGCTTTACCTTCAAGCGTGCTTATAGTACTTTTTATCTCACTTATACTAATGCTCATAGTCTAGTCCTCCGGAGTTTCTAGTGTTATTTTGCCTATTGCTCCTGCTCTAAATTCATTTAATATAGTTTGTCCTGTTCTAAGATAATCTATTTCTTTTCCTCTTTGAATAAATTTTCTTTCAAGTGCTATTTTATCCATAACATTTATAGTTTCATCTTCGTCTGTTATTTCTATTGAGTATCTTTTTTCTATAAGTTTGGAATCATATTTTATTATATAATCCAAAAGCTGATATCCCATTTCCTCTATATTTAAAACATCATCTTTTATAGCGCCTGTAAACGCCAGCAGCATTGCTACTCTGTCATCTTCAAACTTAGGCCATAATATTCCTGGAGTATCAAGCATTTCAAGATTTCCTTTTACTCTAACCCACTGTTTTCCCTTTGTAACTCCAGGGCGATCTCCTGTCTGAGCTGATTTTCTACCTGTAAGCTTGTTTATAAGTGATGATTTACCAGAGTTTGGAACCCCAACTATCATTATTCTAGGCGGTCTATTAAGCATCCCTTTTGCCACAAATTTTTCCTTCTGAGGCTCATAGGCTTTATCTATCGCTGAAATAAGTCTATCTAGTCCATTTCCATTATTAGCGTTTAATGATATTGCAATAAAACCTTGCTTTTGGTAATATGATATCCATTTGCCCGTTTCTCTTGGGTCTGCAAGGTCTTCTTTATTTAAAACTATTATTCTTGGTTTATTATTTGCAATTTTATCTATATCAGGGTTCTTACTTGCAAGCGGTATCCTGCTGTCTACTACTTCTACCACTATATCTACTAGGCTTAAATTTGTTTGAAGAAGTTCTTTTGTTTTTTTCATATGCCCTGGATACCAGTTTATATGCATTCTTTCTTCCATTTTATCTCCTTTATAACTTTAAAAAAATTGGATTCATTATAAAAAAGGAACTGAAATCTCAGTTCCTTTTTGTCTAAGCTAATCTTAGTGCTTTTTCTCTTTAATTTTAGCAGCTTTTCCTACTCTATCTCTTAGGTAGTTTAGTTTAGCTCTTCTTACTTTACCTTTTCTTGTCACTTCAATTTTTTCAATTGATGGTGAATGAACTGGGAAAGTTTTCTCAACGCCCACTCCGAAAGAAATCTTTCTTACTGTGAACATTTCTTTTAAGCCGCCACCTTGTCTTTTTAGAACAACGCCTTCAAAGATCTGGATTCTTTCTCTTTTTCCTTCTCTAACTCTGATGTGAACTTTTACAGTGTCTCCAGGTCCGAAGTTTGGTAAATTTTCTTTTAATTGTTCTTGTTCAATAGCTCTAATGATATCCATTGTATCCTCCATGATTCTAGAATGTTCTTAATCCTCTTGACCAGCGGAACACTCGGTAATATTAACTAAAATAGTTTAACACAAAATTATTATTTTTGCAATACTTTGTCATATATTTTTTTATCAGATTTACTTAAACTCTTAACATCTAATTTTTGAAGTAAATCTGTTCTTCGCTCTTTGGTTACTTCTAAAGATTTTTCAAATCTCCACTGCTCTATCAGTTTATGGTTTCCGCTAAGCAGTACTTCTGGAACCTCAAGCCCTCTGTATTCTCTAGGTCTTGTATACTGAGGATATTCCAAAAGGTTGTTTGAAAAACTTTCATCCATATGTGATTCTTCTTTGTTAAGCACACCACCTATAAGCCTTGCCGTTGCATCAATTATTACAAGCGCTCCCAGTTCTCCACCTGTAAGAATGTAATCTCCTATAGATATTTCTTCCTCTACAATCATATCTATAGCTCTTTGATCTACGCCCTCATAGTGGCCACATAGAATTATTAGGTTTTCATAAGATGCAAGCTCCTCAGCTTTTTTCTGAGTCAAGGTTTCTCCTTTAGGAGACATATATATTGTTCTCACCTGTTTTTTTTCTAAATTATTTACGCTAAGGATATGCTCATGACAGTCTACTATAGGTTGTACTCCCATAACCATTCCTGCGCCTCCGCCAAACGGATAATCATCTACTTTTTTATGCTTGCTTTCTGAAAAATCTCTTATGTTATAGCTTTTAATATCTATTATTTCATTTTCTTTTGCCCGCTTTATTATGCTATGTTCAGTAGCGCTGTCAATAAATTCAGGAAAAAGTGTCATTATATGATAGTTCATTATTCTAACATTCCTTTTATCGGAGTAATTATAACCTTATTGTTTTTTACATCTACAACAGGTATAAACTGTTTTAGTGCTGGGATTAAAAATTCTTTTCCCTCTTCGTTTACTATTACATAAACATCATTTGCGGTATACTGAAGCACGTCCTTTACCGTTCCAACCGGAGTAAGGTCTTCAAGATACACATTAAGGCCCACTAGGTCTGAAATCATATTTTCATCTTCATCTAGAACTCTTCGATTACTATCATCTATAAATAAATTTCTTTCTCTAAGTTCTTCGGCCGCTTCTATTGTATCTATTCCTTTAAGCTTTAGAAGTACCATATTTTTTTGATATCTTACGTTTTCGATATTCCATTTTTTGTCGCCTTCACCCTCTATAAAAAGATATTCCACTTCTTCAAATCTTTCAGGATAATCAGTATATGGGTATATTTTCATATCACCTTTAAGTCCGTGTGTATTTACAATTTGTCCAATTCTATGTTTTTTCATTAAAATCACCTTCATTTTTCATTTTTAATCTTAAAAAAATCCTATTACGTCATTATATTATATTGTAAATCTTTAGTTTTGAACAGACCTACATAAAATCTTTTACAAATTGTTCTGCTTTTAGTGGGTCTAACTTCTTATCTACAAGAGATTCTTTCTTCGATAACCATTTTAATCTATCATGATATATCGGCTTTTCTTCTTTATAAAAGATTCCTATGGGTATTTTATCTCCCCACTCTAATGACAGATTAAAAGCAGCCGCCTTATCCGAAACATCATGAATTTCAATTTCATATACTCTATCTTTATAGTATTTAAACGTATTTATCTTATTAAAACTTATGCAGGGCTGAAGTATATCTACAAGTGCATAGCCTCTATGATTTAAGGCTTCTTTCATAATAAATTTTAAATGCTTCTCATCTCCTGAAAAGCTTCTTGCTACAAAACTTGCCCCCAGCGATATTGCAAGTGATACTGGATTTAGAGGTTCAACTAAAACTCCCTTAGTCTGAACGCCTGTAACCATTCCTAATTGACTTGTAGGAGATGCCTGCCCCTTTGTAAGCCCATACACTTGATTATTATGCACAAAATGAGTCATATCTATATTTCTTCTTATATTGTGTATAAAATGATTGCCACCTTCTCCATAGGCATCCCCTTCACCTGTATTTATGATTACTTTCAAATCACTATTTACTATCTTTAGCGCCGCTGCTGCTGGTAATACTCTTCCATGAAGGCCATTAAATCCATTTGAATTTATATAATGCGGTAGTTTTGCTGCCTGTCCAATTCCAGAACATATGGCTACTTGATGGGGTTTTAGATCAAGTTCATTTAAAACATCTTTAAGTGCTTTTAAAATATTATGGTCGCCGCATCCAGGACACCAAGAGGTTTCTTTTGCAATTTCAAAGCTGTTATTCATAAATGACCTCCCTTAATTCATCGTATAGTTCTTCAATGCTCCAAGTTCTCCCGTCATATCTATTAATTCTATTTTCTATTTTAAAACAAAGTTGTTCCTGTATTATATCCGCTAATTGTCCGCTATAATTACATTCTATAGATATAATTTTCTTTGCTTTTGGAATATATTTTTCTAATAAATTTTTAGGTAGAGGCCACATATCTCCAAATACAAGTGCTGTTACAAAAACTCCTTCTTCATTAAATTTTTCCACAGTTTCTTTGATAGCTCCATAAGAACTTCCCCATGAAATCAATAAAATATCCGAGTTTTCTTTTCCGATAACCCAAGGCTCTTGAAGTTCCACTTTAAGTGCCTCAATCTTATTCATTCGCTTTTGCATCATCTTTATTCTTGTAGCTTTATCTTCTACTATATGGCCATATTCATCATGCTCATGACTGTCTAGTATATATACTTGGTCTCCTGATTTTCCAGGAATTATCCTTGGAGAAATTCCCGTTTCGGTATATTCGTGTCTCTTATATTTATCATCAGAATAATGAGTTTCTATATGCCTATCTATCTTTATATTCTCAAAATCAAAAACTTTAACTGTTTTTGAAGCATCTGCAAGATACTGATCACTCAAAATAGTAACTGGTATTTGATATTTTTCAGCAATATCAAACGCTCTTATAGTTTGATAAAATGCATCTGCTGCATCTCTTGGTGCAATTATCATCTTTGGGAACTCATCTTGAGATATATTGACTGCAAATTTTAAGTCAGCTTGAGCAGTTCTTGTTGGAAGCCCCGTTGCAGGACCAGGTCTTTGAACATTTACTATTACCGCTGGAGTTTCAGATACTCCAAGAAACCCTATAGTTTCCGCCATCAAGCAATATCCGCCTCCGGAAGTAGCCGTCATGGCCCTTGCGCCTCCAAATGAAGCTCCTACAACCATATTTATAGCTGATATCTCGTCTTCAGCTTGCTCGACCACAATCCCCATCACTTCTTGTTTTTCTGCCATGTAATTCATTATGCCCGTAGATGGCGCCATCGGATAAGCGCTATAAAAAGTACATCCTGCCGCAAGTGCCCCAAGCGCTATAGCTTTATTGCCATTTATAAGCATATTCTCATTGTTTTTCTCCATGAGTCTATACTTTACCTCAACCATTTTACGCCCTTGTCTTAGGGCATTTAAATTACTTTCTATAAACTTTTCACTTGTATTTTCTCTAAGTACCTCTTTTGCAATTTCCATTGGTATATCAAATAACTTAAATATAATACCAAGTATTATCATATTCATAGCTTTAGGATTTCCGAATTCTTTTGATAGTTCTTCAAAAGGAAATGCTATTATATTTTCTCCAGTAATATTAAATTTCGAAGAGCATATTATCAGTCCATTTGGCTTCAAACGATTCTTATGTAGCTCTACGGTTTCCTTTGAAAATGCGGCTATTATATCAAGCTTGTCACTATGGGTGTGTACTTTTGATTTTGAAAATCTTATCTGATCAAAATTATGTCCCCCTCTTACTCTTGACATATAATCTTTATTTGAAAAAATATTGTATCCCATTCTTAATAAAGTTTTTGAAAATATAGTTTCTATAGTATTTGCTCCCTGCCCTGCCTCTGCACCTAAAAGAACGTTGTACTCCATAGCTAGCTCTCCTTTTACTCTAATTTAGATTTTATATTTTGAAGCGCTTTATCAACTGCCCTATATGAAAACCCTCTGTAATTCAAAGTGTATGCAATTTTCCTTAAAATTTCATTTTTATCTTTATTCTTTATGGAATTATATTTTTTATTTGCTATATTAATTGCGTTTTCAATCTCATCATCTTCACTTATATCTTCAATTGCTTTTTCAATATCTTCTTTTTTTATACCCTTATTTTTCAAATCTTGTTTCGTTTTAAGAATTGAACTACTGTTACGCATTGATTTTTTAGCTATATTTTTTGCAAGCCTCTCATCATCTGTAAACTTATATTCTCTAAGGAAATCCAATGATTTTTCAATAGCATGTTCACTATATCCTTCTCTTTGAAGTTTTTCACTCACTTTATTTTCTGATTTCGAAGATGATGTTATTATCTTTAGTGCCCTATTTTTACAACGCTTTATTTCATCTTCTCTTAATATTTCATTCAGTTGCTCCGTTAATACGAATTCAGTATTACTCTTTAGTTTGGCTCTATATAGCCCTTCGTCGGTGAGAGTAAATGAATATTCTTCATCTATATATATATCATAATTATTTTTATTTTTCACTATCTTCGTAACTATCATATTTCCCCTCACTAGTAATTGTTTTTTATGCACAAAAACCTAGACGACTTATTAGAAAGCCTCTAGGTCTTTTGATTATTGTACTATTTCTACAATAACTTTTTTATTTTCCTTATTCGATGCTGCTTTTACTACAGCTCTTATAGCTTTGGCAATTTTTCCTTGTTTTCCTATAATCTTTCCCATATCCTCTTCTGCCACTCTGAGCTCTACTATTGTAGATTCCTGCCCAACAGTCTCTGAAACAGTTACCTGCTCGGGATAGTCAACAAGTGCTTTTGCTATTACTGCTACTAATTCTCCCATGTTTTTCCTCCTAAGAGAAATGGTAATTATAGTTCAAACTATTTTTTAGAAGCTTCAAACTTCTCTAATACACCATTGCTTTTGAATAAATTCTTAACAGTTTCAGTTGGCTGAGCACCAGTTCCTAACCACTTAACAGCTTTCTCTTCGTTGATTTTAACAACCTTTGGATTTGCTACTGGATTGTAGTATCCTATTTCCTCGATGAATCTACCATCTCTTGGAGAACGAGAGTCTGCAACTACTATTCTATAGAAAGGTTTCTTATTTGCACCCATTCTTTTTAGTCTTATCTTTACCATTTCAATTTCACCTCCTTGAAAATTTCTTAATTTATTGTAACCTCTTGTTAAAAAGGAAACTTCATTTTATTAGGATTCATAGGCATTTGGAAACCACCTTGGCCTCTTCTACCTTTTTTATTACCGCCAGCTGTCATTTTTGACATCTGTTTCATCATCTTTTTACTCTCTTCAAACTGCTTTATAAGTCTGTTTACTTCTTTTATATCAAGTCCACAACCCTTTGCAATTCTCTGTCTTCGTTTTACATTTATGATTGACGGTTTTTCTCTTTCTTCCTTTGTCATAGAAAAAATTATCGCTTGAACTCTGTCCATTTGTTTTTCATCTATGTCCATGTCTTTCATTTCTTTAGGCATTCCAGGAATCATCTGAAGTAAGCTTTTTAAAGAGCCCATCTTCTTCAGTTGCTGCATCTGCTCTAAGAAATCATTAAAGTCAAACTCTTGTTTTTTGATTTTTTCTTCCAGTTTCTTTGCTTGATCTTCATCATATGCTCCCTGTGCTTTTTCTATAAGACTAAGCACATCTCCCATACCAAGAATTCTAGAAGCCATCCTGTCAGGATAAAACTGTTCTAAATCATCTAGCTTTTCTCCCACTGCCGCAAATTTTATCGGCTTTTGAGTTATAGCTTTTATTGATAATGCAGCTCCACCTCGTGTATCTCCATCAAGCTTTGTAAGTATAACTCCGTCTATTCCTAGAGCATCGTTGAAGCTTTGCGCTACATTAACTGCATCTTGTCCTGTCATAGAGTCTACTACTAAGAGTATTTCCTGAGGCATAACTGTTGATTTAACATCTTTAAGTTCTTGCATTAACACTTCATCTATATGAAGTCTACCTGCGGTATCTATAAGCACTACGTCATTTCCTAAAACTTTTGCTTTTTCCACAGCTTTTTTTGCAATTTCTACAGGATTTTTATTGTCTTCTTCAGCAAAAACTGTTATTCCAGCTTGCTCTCCAACAACCTTAAGCTGCTTTATAGCGGCTGGTCTATATACGTCACAGGCAACAGCCATAGGCATTTTACCTTGCTTCTTAAGCATTTTACCAAGCTTTGCTACTGTAGTTGTCTTTCCTGCTCCTTGAAGTCCCACAAGCATTATTATTGTAGGAGGATTACTTGCAAAAGTAATTTGGCTTTGTACGCCTCCCATAAGTGCTGTAAGTTCTTCATTTACTATTTTTATAACTTGTTGTCCTGGAGTAAGACTTTCAGTAACCTCAACCCCCATGGATCTTTCTTTTATACTCTTTATAAAATCCTTTACTACCTTAAAGTTTACGTCGGCTTCAAGCAAAGCCAACTTAACCTCTCGCATAGCGAGATCAATGTCTTTTTCAGTAAGTTTACCTCTACTTTTAAGTCCTTTAAAGGCATTTTGGAGTTTATCCGATAAACTTTCAAATATCATTCTGATAGCTCCTTGCAAATATCTATTATTTTATCTATTCTATCATCATTAAGACTATATTCTTTTTTAATAGATTCCAAGTTTGAAATCACCTGTTCAAGCTTATAATTTTCATGAAGCTCTTTTTCATACAGTCCTAATTTTTTCTCGTAGTCTATCAATATGTTTTCACAACGTTTTACAGTATCATGTACAGCCTGTCTCGATACATTCATCTCTTCACTTATTTCTCCAAGCGATAAGTCCTCTTCAAAATAATATTCCATTATCAAAGACTGTTTTTCTGTCAAAAGATTTTTGTATAAAATGAATAATTTATTCAGATGAACAAACTTTTCTATCTCCATTTTTCATCCCTCTCTGTAAAGGTTGTTTACTTTACAGTTAATATATTATTACATTTAGGCCTCGTTGTCAAGTACTTTTACTTTATATTTGAAAAATATTATATATTTTTTCCAAATAAAGCTTTTGCAAATGATTGAGCGTCAAATTTTTGTAAATCTGCTATTTTTTCTCCAACTCCTACATACTTTATAGGTATTGAAAGTTCAGAAATTATACCTAGTACAACTCCTCCTTTTGCAGTTCCATCAAGTTTTGTAAGAATAAGTCCATTAAGTGGAGCCGCTTCCTTAAATACTTTAGCTTGAGTTATCGCATTTTGTCCTGTAGTTGCATCTATTACAAGCAGTACCTCTTTTTCCGCATCTGGAAATTCCCTATTTATTATCTTGAAAATCTTCTCAAGCTCACTCATAAGGTTCTTTTTGTTATGAAGTCTTCCTGCGGTATCACATATAAGCACATCTGTATTTTGAGCTTTAGCTGATTTTATTGCATCAAATATTACGGCTGAAGGATCAGCTCCTTCTTGATGCTTAACTATAGGTACCCCTGCTCTTTGTGCCCATATTGTTAACTGATCTGCGGCGGCTGCTCTAAATGTATCCGCTGCAGCAAGCATTACCGTCTTTCCTTCTCCCTTTATCTGCGATGCAATTTTACCTATACTTGTAGTCTTACCCACGCCATTAACTCCAACTACAACCATTATTTTTTGCTTAGGTTTTTCTGTTTCTTCAATCTCATCATTCTGATAAGGTGACAGAAGCATATCTTCGATTATATTCTCAAGTTCTTCTTGAAGTAGCGCTGGGTCTTCAATCTTATTTTCTCTTTCTCTTTTTCTAAGCTCTTCTGTTATTTTTAAAGTAGTTTCAAAGCCAACATCTGCAGTTATAAGAATCTCTTCTAATTCTTCGTAGATTTCTTCATCTATTGTTTTATATCCTTTAAATAGATTATCTAGCTTTGTCGTGAAGTTTTGAGTAGTTTTCGCAAGTCCTTCTTTTAATCTAGCAAAGAAACCTTTTGGCTGAACTTCCACTTCCTCTTCTTCAAAAGCCTCCTCAAAAGCTTCTTCAAACTCAGCTTCTTCTTCGGCTATATCTAATTCTTCTTCAGGGATATCAGATTCTTCTTCTGAGATATCCGTTTCTTCTTCAAATACAACCTCCGCAGTTTCAGCATCTGCCGATTCCGTAAATTCCTCTTCAACTGGAGCTTCAAGCATTTCTTCACTATTTTCAGAAATAGTTTCTTCTATTATTTCAAAAGTCTCTTCTGCATCATGCTCAGGTTCAGCAGATTCTTGAGTTTCTGCTATTTCCACTTCAACTTCAGGCTCAGCTTCCTCTTGTGCTTCTTTTTCTAACTCCACTTCTGCTTCTACTTCTGATGATTGTTCTTCAACGTTTGACTCTAACTCTAGGTCTTCCGGCGCTTCTACAACTTCTTCTTGTTTTTTCTTTCCCCAACCAAAAAGTTTTTTAAACATAACTATTTACTTCCTTTCACTATTGTTCTATAAAATCTGTAGCTTCCTCAAACTTAAGGCTAACAATTTTTGATACACCCTTATCCTGCATAGTAACTCCATATATATAGTCCGAGGTCTCCATGGTTCCTCTTCTATGCGTAATCGTTACAAATTGAATTTCTTTAGAAAGCTTCTCCAAGAAAGAATTAAATCTTACTATATTTGAATCGTCCAATGCGGCATCAATCTCATCGAGTATGCAAAATGGCGCTGGTTTTGTCATAAGTATTGAAAAAAGTAGCGCTATAGCCATAAGTGCTTTTTCGCCACCAGACATTACAGATATGCTTTTTAGCTTTTTACCTTCTGGTTGTGCAACTATCTCTATTTCTGAATTTAATATGTCAGAAGGATTACTTAAAATAAGCTTCCCTTCTCCACCGCCAAATAGCTGTGCAAATACTTTCCCAAAGGTTTCGTTTATAAGATTGAAATTCTCTCCAAATTCTTTTGTCATATCTTTTTCAAGCTCTGTTATTATAGCTTCCAATGCTATTATAGACTTATCTAAGTCTGATATTTGTTCACTATAAAGTTCATATCTTTCAGCAAGTACTTTGTAATCTTCTATAGAATCTAAGTTTATGTTTCCAAGGTCTTCTATCTTAGCTTTTAATACTACTACATCTTTTTTCTCATAACTCTCATTTGGATTATATAACTCGCGCGCGTCCTCTATTGTAAGTTGATACTCTTCTTCTATTTTCCGAACTACATTTTGAGTAATAACTTGAATTTTTCCAATCTTATTTTCGAGCTTATATTGTTCTTCTATTTTTCTTAGCTTTAATGCTTCTTTATTTTTCTTAGCTTCTGATATTTCATGACACTTAGACTCCACTTTCTTTATCTGTACTCTTAAATCATCACTGTTTATGTTCAATTCATCCATTTCGATTTGATTTAACTGAAGTTCTAGATTAAGCTCTGAAAGTCTTTTTTCTATTGCCGAAAGTTCCTTACTTAACTCTAACTTTTCATCTCTGCTATTTTGTAATTGAGCTTCATAATTTTCTTTTAGAGTAAGTAATCCTTGTATTTCAACATTATATGATTCAAACTTGCTTTGATGTTTAGAAATTTCAACATTTAACTCAAGCTCCAATTTCAACAGATTTTCTTTTTTAGACTCTAAATCGATCTTATCTCTTGAAATAAGTCCCAGTTCTTCATCAATTTTAGATAGACTATTTTCAATAAGCTTGATTTCATTCTCTATAAGTGCTGTTTTTCTTATATTTTCTTCTTGAAGTCCCACCTTACTGTTTGTTTCATTCTCTAGATTCTCTATACTGTTCTTTATATATTTATATTTATTTTCAAAATCATTTAGTTCAAAATTCAAGGTTTCCCTATTTTTTATGGCCTGTCTTATAGCTTGATCTATTAAATTTAATTTATCTGCAAATTCTTTTTCTTTTTGCACATTTTGATTGAGCTCATCCACCTGAAGCTTAAGTTCATTATCTAAACTTTCTATTCGCTGCTCATATTCTTGAATTACACGTTTTCTTCCAAGTATATTTGTCTGTTTATAATAATGTCCCCCAGTTATTGATCCTCCTTGATTAAATATCTCACCATCAAGAGTAACAATCCTGTACCTGTAGTTTAATTTTTTTGATAAGACCACTGCTTCGTCCATATTTTGCACTAATATAGTTCGTCCTAGAAGAGACTCTTTTATGCCCCTATACTTCGCATCACAGTCTACTACATCTGATACAGTCTTAATATCAGACATATCAAGTCTAGAACCTTTTACTGTATCAAGTGGAAGAAATGTAGCTCTTCCCGACTTTGTACGCTTTAAAAATTCAACCGCTCTTTTTGCAGCAATACTATCTTGAGTTACAATATGTTGAAGTGATGCCCCAAGTGCAGTTTCAACTGCTTTCTCGTACTTAGCATCCGTAGTTATAAGATTTGCTACAACATCAACTATGCCTTCTAAATTTTTATTCTCCAGTATGGTTTTAACGCTCTTGTTAAGTCCATCCATATCTTTTTCCATTGAAATATAGATGTTTTGCTTAGTTTTAATATCTCTAATTTCTAAAATAAGCTTTTCTTTTTTACTTTCAAGCTCTATTTTAACTTTTCTATGTGCTTCCAATAAATTTACTATCTCTTCTTTTTCTTTTTGCGCATCATTTATTTGGCTTGTACATATATTAGTTTTTCTTTTTAAATCTTCTATTTTGAACTCTACTTCATTTAAACTCTGCTTCATCTGAAGAAGGGTTTCTTTCACTTCCTGCTTCTTCTTGTTTTCATATTCTATATTTTCTTTCAAAAACTCTAAGCTATATATTTTTTTGTGTTTTTCTTCTGTAAGTTTTTGTTTTTCGCTAAAAAGATGTTCGTTATCTTTATTAAAATTTTCAAATTTTAATGCTAACTCGCTTTTTTCCTGTAATAAATTCAATTTCTGATTTTCAAGGTTTGATAAGTTCAAATTCGTTTCTTCTTTTAACAACTCTATTCCAAGAAGCTTATCATTTAGCGCTTTCATCTTTTCTTCAGCTGAAAATATATTCTGTTTAAGTTTTAATATATGTTTTTGATTATTTTCTATTTTTTCAGTATCTTTATTGATTTCATTATTGATATCATTTCGTCTTAATTTGAGCTCATTTTTTTCCTGCTCAAGTTGCAATGATTTATCAGATAAAGCAGCTTTATCTGCTTCATGTGCTTCAATCATATTTTCATGCTCTCTTATGACTCCATTTAAATCACTTATATCTGAAACAATCTTTTCTAAGTCTTTTATATCTTGAGAATGATTTTCATATGAGCTGTCATAATCTTTTAATAGACAATTTATTTCAACTTTTTTGAGTTCATTTTTAAGTTCTAGATATCTATATGCTTTTTCACTTTGTTTTTTTAATGGTTCTATCTGTTTTTCTATTTCAGCATAGATATCATTAAGTCTTTCCATATTACTTTTAGTGGATTCTAATTTTTTTTCACTTTCTTCTTTCTTAAATCTGAATTTTGAAATTCCACTTGCTTCTTCTAAAAGTTTTCTTCTTTGAACTGAAGTAGAATTTACTATTTCATCGATTTTCCCCTGGGAAATTACAGAATAACCCTCTTTACCAATCCCAGAATCCAAAAGAAGCTCTCTTATTTCCTTTAAACGACAGGTCTTTCCATTTATATAATAAGCTCCATCTCCATCTCTATATACTTTTCGCTTTATACTTACTTCTGAAAATGGAATATCTAGAGATTGATCCTCATTGTCAAATATTATCTCTACTTCACATTGATTTGCCTGAGTATGACGTTTTGTCCCAGAAAAGATAACATCCTCCATCTTGTCTCCTCTTAGATTTTTAGCACTTTGTTCTCCAAGCACCCATCTAAAAGCATCCAATACATTACTTTTCCCGCTTCCATTTGGACCTACTATACTTATTATTCCATCAGGAAATTCTATCTTTGTCTTATTATGAAAAGACTTAAATCCTTTTAATTCAATTGATTTTAATTTCACGGTACCCTCTTTTATTTTAAAAATGATATATCTACTGTTTCTCCCTCAACAACTAAACTATCATCCGATTCTAGAGTCTCTATATTAAAGATTATATTATACTTATCTTTGAAATAGATTTTATTACTCTTTTTATTTCCAATCAGCTTAGATATATTTCTATTATTGATTTTTATATTAACCAGTTTATTTTTAAAATTATCTATACCTCTATTATTTAAACTATCTTCTATAAGTTCTCTATATACTCTAGAATAAACCATCTCTCCGATAGATGGGTGAAATGGCCCCGCCACAACATCTTTTCCTATGGTTATATCTTCAGATGTTTGAAGTCCTATTCTTATAACCTTTATTCCATTTTTAGAAAACTTAATATAAATTTCTTTGCATGCCTCTACTGTCTGTTCTATGCTCCAAGGTTCATAAACCTTACTCTTAAAAAGTGATTCAAGCCCTGTTTCTTTTATTACCAGCACCGGATACAGCCTTACAAAGTGTGGAGCTATCTTTATAAACTCCTCCGCTGTATACATTACTTTTCGAATATCATCTCCTGGTAATCCAAGCATCATCTGAAGACCAAGTTTAAATCCATTTTTTAAAATAAGCTCTGATGATTCATACACGCATTTAGAATTGTGTCCCCTATTACTTCTTACAAGTACATCTTCATCTAAGGATTGTACTCCAAGTTCAATTATAGTGACTCCCTTTATTTTTAAAAATTCTAGTATTTCATTATCTATTGCATCAGGTCTAGTAGATAATCTTATATCTTTTATATTATGTGTTTTTTTATATTTATTCGCAACATCCAATAACTCTTCCTGTAGCTGTCTTTCTATCGCAGTAAAACTTCCACCAAAAAAAGCTATTTCTATATCTGTATTTTGGGGAATTGTTTTTAGTGATTCAATTATAATTTCTTCTGCTTCTTTCGGTCCAACTAAAGAGGAAACTCCCGTAATCTTTTTTTGATTACAAAATATGCAGTCATTTGGACATCCACTATGCGGAACAAATATAGATATTGTTTTTTTATTACCCATTCATCTTTTCCAAAGCAATCTCAGCCGCTTTTTGTTCTGCAACCTTTTTACTTCTTCCTTTCCCTGTAGATACCACATTATCATTTAAAAGTAAGCTCACTGTAAATGTTTTTTGGTGATCTGGTCCATCTTCACTTATTACAACATACTCTATTCTAGCATTTGATTTTTTCTGAATTACTTCTTGATACTGTGTTTTGTAATCTTTAAACAGTTTTCCCTGTATAGCTTTTTGGATTATATCATCCATTTGGCTAAGCACAAACTTTTCTGCATTCTCATACCCTGAATCTAAATATATTGATGCAATAAGCGCTTCAACAGCATCAGATACAATTGAACTTCTATTTCTTCCACCAGTTTGTTCTTCACCTTTTCCCATATAGATGTACTGACTAAGCCCAAATTTATCTCCACTCATCTTTAGTGAATTCTCGCAAACTATAGTGGATCTAATTCTAGATAGCTCCCCCTCTGGTATGTTTGAAAGATTTTTAAAAAGATAAGTTGTTATTATTAGACTAAGTACACTGTCTCCTAAAAATTCTAATCTTTCATTATGTTTTATCATCTTTTTTTTATGTTCGTTGGCATAAGAAGTATGTGTAAGCGCAATCTTCAGTAAATCTATATCTTGAAAGCTATATCCAATTTTCTTTTGCAATTCTAAAAGTTTATTCATAAACATTTCCCCCCTTCTAATTTAATTTTTATATTAAAAGGCTGCATAAATGCAGCCTTTTAAATTTTTATAGGTCATCTTCTATTTCTTCTTCGAAATCTTCATCGTCACATGCACTTATAACTACTTGATCACAGCATGGACAAAGAATGTCTGATTCTTCATCATACAGCAAGTCCTCATCAATTTCGATTTCTTCGCCGCAGTGAGGACATGTTATTTCTACATAACCCATTTCATCATCATCTTCGTCTTCTGATTCTTCATAAAAATCATCTTCTAAATCTGATAAATCTTCATCAATTAACTCAGTGTACTCTTCTAATTCTTCTTGCTTGTCAGAAAGTTCAACAATAGCATCTGCAAACTCTCCCAAGATCTCTACAACTTCCTCTAAAACTTTTCCTTCTTTAGTCTCTTTGGAAATTCCAAGACCTTCGCATAGACCTCTTAAATAAGCAACTCTCTCGTATAAATATTCCATAGTCATGCCCTCCTTATACAAGTATATATTACAGGCTCCTATACTCTTGACATATATTCGCCAGTTCTTGTATCTATTCTAATTTTATCCCCTTGATTTACAAAAAGAGGAACTTGTACAACAGCTCCAGTTTCCATCGTAGCTGCTTTAGTTACGTTTGTAGCTGTATCACCTTTTACTCCTGGCTCACAGTCAACTATTTCAAGTTCAACAAAGAATGGTGCTTCAACTTGGAAAGCTGATCCTTGGTAGAATCTTATTGTAGCTGAATCATTTTCTTTAAGCCATTTTACAGCCTCTTCTACTTGCTCATAGTTTAGTGGGATTTGCTCGTAGCTTTCATTATCCATAAAGTAGTATAATTCTCCATCATTGTATAGATACTGCATTTCTTTAGTTTCTATAGTAGCTTTTGGGAATTTATCATTAGGGTTAAAAGATTCTTCTCTTAAAACGCCATTCTTTAAGTTTCTATATTTAGTTCTTACAAAAGCCGCTCCTTTTCCTGGTTTTACGTGTTGAAAATCAACTATAAGATATGGTTGACCATCAATCTCAAAAGTTACACCTTTTCTAAAATCTCCTGCTGAAATCATTAAATAACCTCCAATATTCTTTCTAAATTTCTATTAATTCTTTTGATGCTTTAGATAATAATCTGTAGCCATCATTTGTTACCACCAATAAGTCTTCTATTCTAATTCCACCAAACTCTGGTATGTATATACCCGGTTCGTCAGTAATAACCATATTTTCTTCAAGAATATCCTCGCTAAACGAACTTATTCTTGGCAATTCATGAACTTCAAGCCCTACTCCATGCCCAAGTCCATGTCCAAAATTATCAGCATATCCATAAGCTGAAATTATATCTCTTGCAATCTTATCAATGGCTCTGCAAGAAACCCCCGCTTTTATTGCCTCCATAGTTGCGGTCTGTGCCTTAAACACTATATCGTACAACTCTTTTTGTTTTTCACTCGCTTTTCCTACAAAAACAGTCCTTGTGATGTCAGCACAATAACCATTATATATGCAACCGAAATCCATTGTCAAGAAGTCACCTGAATCAATTAGCTTATTGCTTGCAACTGCATTAGGCATACTTGTTCTTTTCCCTGATGCTACTATAGTTTCAAAAGGTATCCCGTTTGCACCTTTTTTCTTCACATAATACTCTATTTCATTTGCTATTTCAATTTCTGAAATCCCAGGTTTTATTATATCTAATATATATGAAAAAGTCTCATCTAATATCCCTGAAGCCTTTGATATATTTTCTATCTCAAGCTCTGTCTTTACCGCTCTTATTTTTGTAAGCTGTTTTTTTAGAGGTACAAACTCCACCCCTTCAAGTTTTTCCTTATACATTGAATACATCGAATAGCTAATATAGTCATCTTCAAAAGCCAATCTCGAAAGTCCTAAACTTTTTATATGATTTATTATATCAAAATTCCCTCTTATAGTAACCACATCATATCCAATGCACTGTTCTTTTGCTTGCTCTACATATCTAAAATCTGTATATATATATCTGTTTACATCAGTTATAAGTACTATTGAAGATATACCTGTAAATTTAGAAAAATATCTTATATTCTGAGGTTTTGTTATTAATACAGCTTTAAGATTATTATATTTCATAAATTCTCTTATCTTTTGAACCATACTTCCTCCAACAAAAATCACTAACCCCGATTAAGTTCCACTAAGAAGCTTTTTTTATAATTAATGTCTGTATCTTTGTATGCAAGGGTTATATCTATTATGTAACTGTAGTCATCTATTTTCCTTATATTCATATTATCAACATTATCTCCTGCTTCAAATCCAGAAAAATGTTTATAGTCTTTTGCGCTGCAATCTAAAGAATATATCTTCGCTATATAGATAGGTTTTTTTGTATAATTAAAGGTCTTTCCACCATATATAAACTCTTCAACATATCCACTTTTATAAAAATTATATTTACTTTTTACTAGCCCTATACATTTAAACCTAACCGTCTTGTCTTTTTCTAGTTCGGTTATCTCGTTTCCATTAATATCAAGTAGATCTTTTATTTCTTTAGATTTAGAAAATTCATTTGTAAACACATATTCTACTCTATCTGCCGACTCTAAAAGTTCTTTTTTCGCTATAGTCTGAGTAAAATCAAGTGATGTTGCCGCCAACAAACTGATTGCGTATGAAATAACAAAAAATGAAAGCATCATAGAAATCAGTACTTCAATAAGTACATACCCTTCAATAAAATGATCATTTTTCTTCATAATAAACACCGCCATTTTACTCTAAATATACCTCTTTGATTATAACATACAAAATTATAAAAAAACAGATAAATAATTTAACAATTTAAATTATTTGAACTAAAAAATTATATTTTTAAATTTCATGATATAATAACATTTATATTAATTGTTAAAATAAAAATAAGTTTATACTTAAAATAATATTTTCATTCTGAAAAGAGGTCTAGTATCCATGAAAAAACTTCTTCATTTATTAAAACACGAACACACTTTAAAGAATTATGCATCTTCAAAAGAATTAATAAGTTTTGTAGATGGCTATAATATAGATGGTTTTGAAATAATATGCTGCGGAGAAGAAAACAGCGGGAAAATTCCTGAAGATAAAATAATAGGATATCATCTCGGATTTTACTCATATTGGATAGCTTTATGGAATTTTAATCCACAAAGACTTTTAAAAGAATTTGGAGATGATAAAACATGTTTAGAATTTTATGGAATAGATTATAATTCATTCAAGCTTCTGTTCCCTGATTTCAAATGGAATTCACCTAATAACTCAAAAAACATCATAAATAACATTCAATCTTATTTTAGAAAACATATGATTAATTTTTTCAAAACAGACTGTGATAGAGCTAAATCTATGAATGCAGAGTATGTTGTTTTTCACGTGTCAAATGTGAGTTTATTTGAAACTTTTACATATGAACTTGAACACACTGACTATACAATAATAAAAGCTTCTATAGAAATAATAAATTCTTTATTGAAAGATAGTCAATATGATTTCTATTTCCTTCTTGAAAATTTATGGTGGAGTGGATTAAATTTTTTAAACCCTGAAGTTTCATTATATTTGCTCAAAAATATAAATTATGAAAAAAAAGGATTTGTGTTAGATATAGGACATCTATTAAATACAAATACAAATCTTAAAACTGAGGTTGAGGCCATCAAATATCTTAATCACATAGTTGATATTCATATGAGCTGTTTTGACTTAATAAAAGAGGTTAAAGCAATTCATCTTCACCAATCATTAAGCGGAGAATACGTTAAGAAAACTCTAAAAAATATTCCATACTCAACAATTAACTCACCCGAAATTGGATTTTATGAAAAATTTTCAATCTTATACAACCACGTACTAAATATCGACACTCATAGCGCTATGACATTTGATGGTACTCTCTCCCTTATAAAAAGACTAAATCCTGATTATCTTATATTTGAAATAACAGAGAATAATCCCCAAAAGTTAAATAAGGCTTTAAAAGAACAGATGTCCATATTCAAAAAAAAATATTAGTTATCATTTTAACAATAAAGTGAGCTTATCTTATTATCTGAGCTATATTTTTGTTGTTTATATTACAATTGTATAAATTATATCTCCCTATTATTTACAATTCCTGTACTAAATCTATACATTAATCGTATTTTAAAATACACAAGTGTATTTTTATGGTTATTAACATAATCATTTTTTTAAAAAAATTCATTTTTAAGAAATTATTTTTCGAATCAAATTTATATATATTTTTTTGTTAATTTATAATTTTTAATTTTAAAAAAACGATTTTTTCAAAATTTACACGCTTTATCTGACTATTTAAAAAACAATTAAAATTTATCTTTTAATATGATTTTAAATTTTTCGAAAATTCTTAATTTTGTTTTTTGAAATGAAAAAAATTCATAAAAATGAATAATTTCACAATAAAGACATATTTTTTTCATTTTTTTATCTATAATATAACAATTTTTTCCATTTTTGTATTGTATCTATGCACATATTATGATAGGATTGAATGTGTAAAAAATATGTTAACAGATTTGTTTTTGGTATTTAGAATCATATTTTTTATTAATTTATGATTTTTAATACATATATAACATAATAGGAGGATTAAAACATTGGAAACAACAAACAGAAGACCTTTTGGTTTCTATGTATGCTCATTTGCTTTTGCATTTGAAAGATTTGCTTTTTATGGAGCAAAATGGCTTATTGCCGTATTTGTAGTTGCTAGCGTTGCAGATGGAGGACTTGCGCTTTCTAGTGCTGACGCTGCTAAAATGTCTGCAAACCTTGTTGCGTTTACTTACCTTGCTCCACTTATCGGAGGTTATATTTCTGACCGTCATATAGGAGCTAGATATCTTGTACCTGTAGGTATGATTCTTATGGGAACTGGTTACTTAGTAGGATGGCAGGCATCAAGCGCTGCTATGGTAAACCTTATGATTGTACTTGTTTCTATAGGTACAGGTCTATTCAAATGTCAAACAAATGCTATTACTGGTAGACTTTTTGACGACCCAAGACAATTAGACAGTGCATTCTCTACTCAGTATTCATTTGTTAACTTTGGTTCTTTCTTTGGTACAACAATACTTGGAGTTGTTGCTGTAACAAACGGATATTCTTTCTGTTTCTTAATATGTGCAGTTATGATGTTCCTTGATGCAGCTTGGTTTGTTTTCGGATGGAGATTCCTTGGAGAAACTGGTAAAAAACCATTCAAAATTGATGAACACAAAAAAGTTGAAGAGTCTAAGAAAGAGGAAGCAAAACCTCTTACAACAATAGAAAAGAAAAGAGTTGCCGCTATTATTCTTGTATCATTCTTCTCTATAATCTTCTGGGTGTTCTGGTACTTAGCTTATATGCCAGTTTACTACTACTGGGGAGGAGATGCAGCAGCTGCAAACTGGATGATAGGAAACTTCGAAGTTCCAACTGCTTGGTTTGACTCACTTAACGCATTTATGTGTATCGCTCTAGGACCAGTTCTTGGAGGATTATGGACTAAACTTGCAAAAAGACCTAAGGGCGACTTAAGTATGTTCAAAAAGACTGCACTTGGTATGATATTACTAGGTCTATCTTATGTAATATTTGCACTTGCTGATGTTACAAGAGGAGAAAATCTTGCTCCACTTGCATGGATTATCGCATTTGGTGTAGTATTATCACTTGGTGAAATGGTATTCTCTCCACTTGGAAACTCTTTCATCACTAAATTTGCACCACCTAGATTACTAACAAGCATGATGAGTGTTTGGGTTCTTGCTGTATTCTTCGCAGGAAAATCTTATGGTTGGTTATATGAATTTACTCTAAAATTTGAATTTGCAACAGCTTACTTTACAATAGCAGCTATCGCTATCGTATCAGGTATTGTTCTTTGGGCATTAGATAAAACTTTAAACGGACTTGTTGTTGAAGAAGGATCTGATAATAAAGAAAATCCTGCAGTTTAATATTTAAATATAGAATCTTAATAAAAAAATCCTGCTGAACTAACTCAGCAGGATTTTTTGTAGACAATTTTCTATAAACAATTTTTTAGAAATAAAAAAGTGAGATGCATTATAACATCTCACTTTTTTATTTTTCAATATAGGATTATTTAATTTGTATCTATACACATTTTTCTAACACCAATTTTTATATTATGCTGCTGGTGTTACTTGTGCTGCTGGTGTTTCTGCTGGCATCATCATTTCCATGTACTTTTCAAAGTTGATTGCATTCTCAGCTTTAGGAAGAACTATTGTTCTATTTTCAACAACTTTTGAAGTTTCATTCATCTTCATTTCCATTTCCATCATATCTTTAGCTATAAGTTTTAGGTTAAAATCCATTGCATAGCTATCATCACCAAAAGTTTCTTTTGTAGTTATACTTGATCCTTTTAGCATATCTTTTGCACTCTTCATTCCTGATGCAATTTCAGCTTTTCCAGTTTCATTGTAAGATTTTTTAAGTGTTGCATAATCTTCTTTTGTCATCTTAGCTATATCCTTAAGTCCTAATAAGTTTACTAGTTCTTCTGCATTGTTTACTATATTGTCCATAGACTTAGTAGTTTTATCAATTATTTGATCTGATGTAAGGCTTATTGTGTAAGTTCTGTCACTCTTAACTACTGGGATATCAAAATCTATTTTATCCATAGCTTTTGTGAAGTTTGCCATCATTTCATCTTTTTTCTCTGGTGCTGTCATTGCTTTTATATAAGTCTCCATTGCTTGATATTCTGCAGTTGTTGCAGCATCTGTAGCATTTACAGAGCTATCTAGCAATACATATTCTTGCTTAACTGATTTTAAAGATGCTGGAAGTTCTGCTCCAGAAGCTTTCATTATTCCTTCAAAGTAGTTTTTGCTTATATAAACTTTATCTTGATCTACATATATTTTTACATCTTTAATATCTAGTACATTTTCATCTGATTTCATATTTAATGTAACATATGCTTTTGATCCTTGATCTTTTGAATTAAGCGTATATCCTTTTCCATCAAAAGTAACATTTACTGTTTCATATTTTACTTCAGGCTTTGTTGTTTGAGTGCTTGTTTGCTGTGTTTGTGTTTCTACCGCTTCCATCACAGGAACCTTAACTTTTACAGAACCCTTTATGTCTGACTCTAACGATTCTAACTTAGATACTTTTGTTACTTCCTGAACATAAGAAGCTTGTTCTGAACTACATCCTGCTAAGCTCGTTGTCATAAGCATTGCTGCTAAAAATAAACCCACTTTTCTTTTCATAAAAATCTCCTTATAAAATAATTAAAAACTAAATAATCCCTAAGTAATACACCTCTATATTCTACCATAAAAAAACATTTATTACATTAGATTTTAAATTTTTAACCTTTTTGTAATAATATAGTAATACAATTCAAAAAACAAGGAGTATCTAATTTTATTTAAATACTTCCCTGTTTCCGACATACAACAAATTGTTATATAGAAAGGTTAAATTTTAATCTTCTACTAAGTTTATAATTTTCAAGTTCATGTCTAGACTCATATTTTATTCTAAGTGTGTTTATCATATAATCTGATGCTGTCATACCTTTCTTATCAATGTGATACATAGATAAATAATAAACTAAACTTTCTACTCCAGATTGATAAGATATGTCAATACCAATAAAGTTAAATATATATTTTACTAAAATCTCTCTAAATCGCTCTTGATTTTCTTCAGTTTCACTTTCTATATATTTATCAATAAACTCATCAATAAGATTTTGAATTCCCTCTCTTAAATATTTACTATGAGCTATTACATAATCGCCTATATCTTCCCCATCTTTTATATCTCTTATAAGAAACCAGTAGGCTGAATCTATAATAGATAATATTTTTTCTGTTTCATGTTTTTTCTGAAGCATCTCTTTAAACGTTTCTAATTTTTCCATATTAATATCCCCTTTACAAAAGTATTATTTCCAATAATAACACATTTATACAATATATGAAATATAAAAACTTTTATATAAATAAATTTACATTTGCCTCTTCTGCTTCTCCAAGATAATATCCTACTCCACCAAAATTAACTCCTGATATAAGTTCTTCTTCTTTTATTCCCATGACATCCATAGACATCGTACATGCCACTAAATTAACTCCGTTCTTTTTAGCTGCCTCTATAAGTGACTCTAACGATTCTACATTTTTATCTCTCATTACTTTACGAATCATTTTAGCGCCCATGCCGCCCATATTCATTTTTGAAAGTTGAAGCTTTTTGCTTCCTCTAGGCATCATCCAACCAAAACCTTTTTCTATCATAGACTTATTGACTTTTACTGGTTCTTCTTTTCTTAATATGTTTAATCCCCAGAAAGTAAAGAACATAGTCACTTTTTTCCCCATAGCAGCAGCCCCATTTGCTATTATAAAAGAAGCTATTGCTTTATCTAAGTCTCCACTGAACACAACCATAGTTTTCCCATCTTTTACTACATGTTCTTCTGGTGATTGTGCCATTCCTTTTCTTACAGATGCATATACCACACCAGCTTCTTTATAAACTTCTAAAAGCTCATTGTTTGTTCTTTTTGCAAAAGCTTTAACATCCTCAAAAAAACCAGGATCAGAAGCTTTTATTTTCATTATATCGCCATAATTTAGACTATCCATTGTCTTTTTAGCTCTCATAAGTGGTCCTGGGCAACATATCCCTCTAGCATCTACTTCTACTACATTTTCAAAATCAATATCCTCTATGCTACAACTGGGACACTCTGCTGGAGTTTCCGGTTCTACTACCTTAGCCACATAACTTCCCATATCATATGTTTTATATCCTCCAAGAAGATTTTTCACTTTAAATCCATACTGCATCAAGATTCTAGCTGCTATATATCCTCTAAGTCCTACTGCGCAATATACCCATATTTCTTTAGTTTTATCAAGCTCAGACATTCTATCTCTAATATCTGGTAGTGGGATGTTTATAGCTCCATCTAACATTCCACTTTCAACTTCTAAGTCATCTCTTACATCAAGCAAAATTTGTTTTTTCTTATCAAACTCAGCTAATTTATCAGGCGTAATATTTTCTACAAACCCAGAAAGATCATTTTGAGCCACAAAACCTGCCATATTTGCTGGTGATTTTGCTGATAAAAATGGCGGCGCATACGCAAGCTCTAGTTCTTGTAAATCCTCTACTGTAGCTCCAAATTTTATAGCTGTAGCTATAACATCTATAAATTTATCTACCCCTTCATAACCAAGAGCCTGAGCTCCTAATACTTTGCCATCTAGAGCATATATTAACTTTATAGTAAGAGGCATTGCACCTGGATAATAACTTGCGTGAGACATCGGATGAATATACAATACTTTGTATTCTTTTCCCATTCTTTGCAGTGCTCTTTCATTGTTTCCTGTAGAAGCCGCTGCCATAGAAAATATCTTTAATATAGATGTCCCTTGTGTTCCTTTATATATTCTGTTTAAGCCAGCTATATTATCTGCTGCTATTCTGCCCTGTCTATTTGCTGGACCCGCTAAAGGAATTGCCACATCAGTTTGATATATATAATCTTTTACTAATATAGCATCTCCAACTGCATAAACTCCATCCGCACTTGTTCTCATATATTCATCTACAATTACATGGCCTCTTTCTCCAAGTTTTATTCCAGAGTCTTTTAAAAACTCTGTATCAGGAGAAACTCCAATAGAAAGAATTACCATATCGGTCTCTAATAGCTTCCCATCGCTCAATTCAACTGTTATCTTTCCATCTTTTCTTTCAAAAGATTTTACTCCATTTCCAAGAATTAATGATATTCCATTGTCATTAAGTTCTTTTTCCGCTATTACTGTCATCTCTGTATCAAAAGGTGCTAATATATGTGGTG
>JBOFWC010000141.1:0-5729 GCA_051653405.1 Proteocatella sp.
TAGAATAACATCTTTTATTGGTACTTGCAATGTTTTTATGATATAATCAAAGTTTTTCATCAATCTTTTATTTTTTCAAATCTTTTAAAGGTTTTACCATCCCTTGTTATTTCTTCATTCCACATAGCTAAAGGTCTAATCCAAAGGCCACCTTCACCATAAAGCGGTCTATATACAACCATTAATTCTAGTGTTTCGCTATGCTTTGCTACTCCTATAACTTCATATTCATTTCCTTTAAAATGACGATATTTTCCAAGCTCTATATTGTTTTCCAAACTACGCTTCTCCTTCTGTACTTTTTATTTCTTCATATGTAATTTCATTAATATTTCTTTCTTCAACACTAATATTATCTGCTTTTAGCGACTTATAAAAGTTTGTATTTGTAGCTACTATATATGGAGTAACATATATGCTCATCGCTCCAAAAGTAACAAGCGTAAGCACTATCCACCAAAAAAATGAAAGCTGTAAAATCAAAAACTCTATTTTATGTCCTTCCATTAATCTTTCGCTTTCATTTAACGCTTTCTTAATCGGAATATCTGGATTCTCCGAAAGTATATAAAACGACATTGAATAAGCAAATATTTTTTCGATTCCTGGAATAATTAATAGCAATGTCCATAATAAAATAAAGAAGCCCATTAAAAAAGATAATGCCCATGCTTTAAAAAAATTCTTAAATCCACTAAATACATCATCAATTTTAGGTTTGATTCCATTAGTAAGATTAATATATATATTACTCATACCAAGCAAAAAAGCTGGTGCTATTATCATTGATATAATTGGTCCTACAATCATTGTTGTCGAAATCAAAACCTTATTTATAATTGCTATTATTATTGAACAAAAAATCAATGTTACTAGACTACCATTAATTTGTGCTTTTGCCAATGTTTTTAATTCTAATCTTGTCATAAATCCCCCTATTTTATATAAACATACAATCCCCAGCAATACCTTAACCTTATTATTATTTTCTCATTTATTTAGTTATTTATAAAGTGATTTTTGAGATATATATCGAAATAACATATTTGCCATATAAAAAAAGAGCTGTTCACTATAAATCTATTTATTTAGTAGATTTCAAATTAGTGCACAGCTCTATTAAATTTAAAAAACATTACCCCAAGGAGCTAATCATAAAATATTTATTATTATATTATATTCATTTTATTTTAAACCAAAGCTTCTATTGATTGTATACTCCATTCATCACTAGGATTTTTAGGTAAAGGCTCATGTATTATTACTTTAGTTAGATGTTCTACTGGTTGAGCTGTAGATAAAGTCTGCTTGCATATCAACATATGATTTGTTCCATTAACAAGCTGCTCAGCGCAATATAGTACAGGCATATATGATGCCCCTTTTAGAGGTTCAAATAATTCAGTAAATCCTGTTGCTACTCTTTGTGGTAAATTACAAGGTTCCATATTTTCTAATTTCCATGCTCCAGTCATAAAAAACTCCTTCCTGCCAATTATTGACATATAAAGTTCCCACCTTTAGCTCCTTCTATAATGATAATAGCACAACGAAATGAAAATACAAGTCCTTATTTTTTAAATATTCTCTTTTTTCAAATTCTCTATAAATTTTATTATATAACTCAGTGTGTGAAATTCTCTACTTATTGTTTCTGTAAATTCTTTAAGTCCACTTATAAGCTCATCTTCCTCAAATATACCTAACAGTATGCTTAAGCTCAGGGTATTTATTGAGCCATCTCTAGTGTCAAGTACTCTAGATTTTTTTATAAACGGATTAGCTATAGCATCAAGCGTAGTTTTGTTAAGCGCCTCACTTATTTCTAATTTTGGCATCTCATCTAAAATCTTAAGCCCTGCACTTTCAAGATTTATATCTTGAGCCTGAGACATATCTGTATTTACAAAAATTGTATTATTGAAAACCGCACCTTTAAAGCTAACGCCTTCAAGCTTTACAGAATCAAATACTGCGTTTTCAAATTTCGCACTTCTCATGCTGCTATTTTTAAAATTCGTACCTACAAATTCAGCCCATTTAAAGCTACATTTATTAAAGTTAGATGACTTAAAATGAGCCCCTCTAAAGCTTGCATAATCAAAATTAGAAGCTTCAAAATCACACTTGTAGCAATTGCTTTTCTCTAAATTTGCATACATGAAGTTTTTATTCTTCTTCTCTGCATTATTATAGTTAAAGCCTGCTGAAGGTTTACTAGATTTAGATGCAGTAGTTCTTTTAGGCTTAGGAGTAGCCGTTTGTTTAGATTTAGGTGCAGTAGTTTGTTTAAATTTAGGAGCACCCGTTTTAGGTTTAGGAGCACCTTGTTTTTTCGTTTTATTTTCAAATCTTGGTGCGCTTTTATTCATTATTCCCTCCATCTACCTTTCTTCTAGGTATCTTAAACTTTATATTTTCTTCTATCTCTTCTAATTGTCTTTGATTTTTAGGGTCAATGAAAAGACATGTATATCCCTCTTCGCCAGCTCTTCCTGTTCTTCCAATCCTGTGTATATAAGTTTCTACACTTTCTGGAATATCATAATTATATATGTGACTTACTCCGCTTATATCAAGACCTCTTGCCGCTACATCTGTTGCTATAAGATATTGGAAGTCACCATTTTTAAATGATTTCATTATTCTTTCTCGTTTTGCTTGAACTACATCGCTATGAATCTTCTTACAATCATAACCTCTTCTATGAAGTGCTACTTCAAGTTCATCAGCTCTTCTCTTAGTTCTGCAAAAAATTATAGCCATAAATGGATTGTCTTCATTAAGCACGGTACATAAATCATCTTGTTTTCTTCTATCTGTAGTCTCTACGACAGCCTGCTCAATATTTTCTAAGGTGATTTCTTTTTTCTTTATAGATACTACGGTTGGATCTTTCATATACCTATATGCCACCTTCTTAACCTTAGCATCCAAGGTAGCCGAAAAACAAAGCGTCTGTCTATTTTTAGGAGTTTTTGTAAGTATATCCTCAACTTCATTTTTAAATCCCATAAAAAGCATAAGATCTGCTTCATCTAAGACAAAGGTATTTAACTTACTAAGGTCTACTGTTTTTCTCAGGATATGATCAATAAGTCTTCCTGGTGTTGCTATAACAATATGGATACTTTTTTTTAGCTTTTTAAGCTGAGCCCCTATGTCTTTCCCGCCATAAGCTGCAAGTATATTTACATCTTTTCCATTTCTAAGTTTTTCTGCTTCTTGAGTTATCTGAATCGCAAGCTCTCTTGTAGGCGTTAAGATAAGCGCTTGGATTTCATCTTTATTTATGTCTATATTCTCAAAAATAGGAAGTAGAAATGCCAGAGTTTTTCCTGTTCCGGTCTGAGCCTCTGCTATCACGTCTCTTCCTGCTTTTATTATACTTATGCTTTGTTCCTGAACTGGAGTTGGCTCTACAATTCCATTCCTATTCAGAACATTTATCATATCATCACTGATACCTAGTTCTTTAAAATTCACTATATTCTTCCCTCTCACTACTTTTGTTTTTAGTCATACATATCTTATTATAAGCTTTATTAGGACAAAATACTACACTATTTTTTAAGCTTTCCATTTGTTATACAATTTTTACTGATACCTTTAAAACATACTCTTTTGTATTTTTAACTGCCCAGTCCCCAATTACGATCTCTTCATAAAAATACTCATCTAGCTCAAGACTTCTTTCCTGAGCATATGAAATCATTTTTTTATAAGTAATTCCTAAAGTCTCATAGCCGCCATAATGATAGGCCTGAATATATTCGCCTTCTGGCTTTATTCTACAAACGCAATTTTTCTTTTTACAGGGTATGCGTAAATAAAATAAACAATATTTATTATAATTTCCTTGAACTAGATCTCTACTACGATGAATCATTCCAGAAATTGGTCTAAACATTGTTTTTTCTACAGACTGCATTAAATCTCCAAACGAAAGTGTCATCTCAGAATCATCGGCTTCTTCAAGCACTTTAGAAAGTATTAGATGTTCTTTGGCTTCCTTTCGAATAGAGATTTCATTTCTTGAAGCAATCGAGACCTCTATATCTTGACGTGTATCCTTAAGACTATCTTTTATATTTTTTAGCTGCTTTATTCTAATATCTATTAACTCTTCCTGACTTGAGCACAACGAAATCAAATTTTCAGGCGAACGATTGTCTAGATACTCTTTGATTTCTAAAAGAGACATTCCTATATTGCGAAGCTGTGATATCGTACAAAAAGTATCATATTGAAGCACATGATAGTACCTATATCCATTTTCGTCAACATATTGAGGCATAAATACTTCAATATCATTATAGTGAAAGAGCGTATGTTTAGTTACATTGCATAATTTTGCAAACTCCCCTGTGGATAAATACATTTTTTTATTTTTCATATAAAACTCCTCTTGACCGTAGCGTTACCCTACAGATTATACTATATCTATCATAAATACACAATATAAGTGTTTATGGTTATTTCACCCAGTATTTATATTTAATAAAATTAGAAGGAGAACTCAAAATTGAAAATCATATTAATCTCAGGAAGCCCTAGAAAACAAGGAAACACAGCAAAAATTTTAGAAATAATAAAACACAAAATAGATAGTAAATTTGATGTCCAAATCATATATTTGTCAGACTTACAGGTAAATGGTTGTTTAGGATGTTCTCTCTGCCAGCAAATTTTAGACGAAATGGGGTGCATCCAAAATGATAATGTTTCCGAATTATTACAACAGTTAATAGATGCCGATATTATACTCTATGCCACTCCCCTTTATGGCCATTCATATTCTGGGCAATTAAAGCTATTTATGGATAGACATGTTTCACTATTTAAATTTATCTCTAATAATGATAAGGCTGTTAATGAAATGGAAATCCGTTCTTTTATAAGCGATAAGCCCGTTGGACTAATTGTATCTTGCCAGGGGCCTGAAGAACAAAATACCGAATTGATAAAAAAACAATTTGATATGTTCTGCGAATCATCATTAACTAAATGTCTAGGAAAATACATATTTCCTTGGTGTGATCCTTTAGTTAATGAAAGCTCTTACTCAGAGGAAACTTTACAATCAATAATTAATGATATTTATAAACTGTAATTTTTAATCAATATTATCACTTTGATCTCTAAGCATCCCACACTTGTTTTGATCAAGATATTTAAATTTATGTTTTTTATATAATAAGTCAGCTGGATGATTAGCTATTAAGCAGATATAACTATCTTCATAAGTATTTTTTTCAAAATAGTCATCAATAGCATTCATTATCTTTTCAGCTAAACCTTTCCTTTGATAGTCCGAATCTACCATTATATCGCTTACGACGTAGGTTATACCTCCATCTCCTACAATTCGTCCAAATGCAATTAATTTCTGATTTTCATAAATAGAAACTGTAAACAAGGAATTATTCAAAGCAACTCTACTCCTTTGAATATCCTTGTTTCCCATACCCGATCTCATTCTGAGGCTTACATAATCTTCTGCCTTAGGTGTATTGTATACTATCTCCAAGTTAATTCCCTCCTTTTTCTGTATCTTTTATATCAATTAATTATACCATTAATTGGTATGCATCATATATACTATTTCAAACTCCATATTTTTTGTGTATAATGTTACTTGCAAATAAAAAATAATTATCGAAAGGATATATTATGATACAATCAATCGTACATATTGCCTTGGTCGTAAGAGACTACGATGAAGCAAT
>JBOFWC010000142.1:0-27555 GCA_051653405.1 Proteocatella sp.
TTTCTGCATCCGCATTAAGATATCCTTTAACCCACATTTCTAGTGGCACTTTTTTAGTGTCATCTGGTACCTGTGGTGCTCTTTGTTCTGGAGTTAAAATATTTCTGTGGATTATTACCCACTCACCTTTTTTAACCATTTTACTGCCTCCTAAAAATAATTTTATTATTCTATGTTATTATGTGTTGTATGTTATTTTTTTCTCAAAACTCTTATAGACATAACGCGTTACTTATTAAGCAACGCGTTATGTCCATTAATAAGACTATTATTTTACAACTTTTTTATCTGGACAAATTAGTTCTCTCATATCTCCCATTATTGCTCTTGGCACAGGAAGGTCTATCATTGTGTGTAGTCCTGGGTTTGCATTTATTGTTTGAGGGATCATGTTTACGCACATAGCGATTGTTCCGATTCCTCCTGGAACCTCTGGGCTATTTACCATGTTTATGTTTGGAGTTCCTTTGATTATTACATAATCTCCAGTTTGTACTCCTACTTGCTCTGGCTCTATTTGTTGTGGGTGATCCATTTCAATTTTTAATTCTCCATCAACATAACCGAAACCTTTCATTGCACAACCAGCAACATCTCCTGCTTTTGCAAATCCGTATGGAGATTTTCTATCTACATCAGTTACGATTGGTTCCATTGATTGTGAAACTGGAGCGCTTAATTTCCATCCAAGAGCATCTGCTATCATTCCTATTGACTCATGGAATCCAACGTGTCCTGCAAGAGTTCCTGTCTCAACACCTTTTTTGAACTCATCTACAGTGATACCGATTCCTTGCTCATGCATAACAGCTGGTCCAAATGGTGATAAGCTGTTTACTCTTCTTGAAACTATACTATCAACTTCTTCACAGCATCCTGTCATAACAACAACAAGAAGATCCATTATAAGTCCTGGGTTGATTCCTGTTCCAAGTACAGAAACACCATTAGCTTTTGCTAATTTGTCAATTTCTGCTGCAAGCTCTGGGCTTTGTGCTTGAGGATAAGCCATTTCTTCAGCTGAAGATACAACGTTCATTTTGCATTCTACAACTTTTTTGATTTTTTCAAAAGCATCTTTAGTGAATGAATCTGTACAAAGAAGCACTACGTCAGCTGCTTTTTCTTTAAGTAAGTCTTGCTCTGATTGAATAAGTACGTCTGGTCTATTTCCTCTTTCTGTCTTTATATAATCAAACATGCTTGTTCCTATTTTAGCGCCTCTTCCGATTACGCCTACTATGTCTACACCTTTTTTCTTAAGAAGCATGTCAGCCATTCCGCCTCCCATTGCTCCAAGTCCCCATATTATTACTTTTACATTTTCCATTTTATAATCCTCCTGAAAAAAAATATGTTTTTATATTCCAACGCTTATAGTATAGAGCAAATAGTATGCCAACTTTTTAAATAAATTTGTTTTTTTTTCTACAAAACGTTTAAAATAACACTTTCATATGTTTTTTTTATTTTAAAATAGATTTTTAGTAAAAACGTTTTCTCATAAATATTATATATTTTTTTATTTTTCGCACTTTATAGCAAATATTTTTGCATACACGTGCAAAAATATTTGCTATTTATGTATAAAATTGTTTTTGTTTTTATTTTGCTTGAATTTTTAGTTATTTGTTTTTATAAGAAAGACATATAACCTTGCTAACTTTTAGATTTTTCTATATTTTCTCTAAATAAAGAAATTTTAAATAAAAAAACAACGATATTGGTGCAATTTTTTTTGCACTTTCCGCTGTTTTTGAAACAATATTTTTATTTTTTTATATGTTTATTGTGGTACCAAAGTCCAATCCCCCCTGCCAAAGCAAGTATCAAAGATAAAATAATTGTAATCTTCATATTTCCATTACCTATGTTATTCCCTATCATGGTAGAAAAAAGCATCGCCGGAAGCCTCATTATCACCGTTATGAATATATATTTTTTAAGCTCCATACCCACAAATGCCACATAATATATCAGCGTATCTTTTGGGGCTCCTGGAATAAAAAATAATATAGCTAGTATCAATTCCAATCTAGGTGAATCTTTTAAAAATTTATATTCTTCAAGTTTCTTAGTATCCATAAACAATGAAATAAATTTATTCTTAAACAGTTTCACCATAAAAAAGACTATAATTGAACCTGCAAACATTCCGATGAAACTAGCTAAAAATCCAAATACCGTTCCATAAAGTACCCCTGCTACAATCTGAAATGGGCCTCCTGGGATTATAGATATAATAACCTGAAGTATCTGTATACAAATTAGCGCAAATATACCCCAAGATCCAAATGATTCAAATATTGCTTTTATTTCCTCTATTTTATCTGGACTATTTTTCACTTCACTGAGATAGGGATAAAATTTATAGGTAGCTATTGAAAATAAGATAATAAATATTGATATTAAAAATATACCTATTACAAACCGTTTTCGATCTGTCTTTTCTATATGCATTTTCTCCTCCACTTTCTAAAATATAAACTTAATTTTATTATAACATATACCATTTTTTATGATAATATATTATTGTACTTTTAAAGTATACACGCTTTATGGAGGTTTTATGAAATTAAAAGAATATAAAATGCTTTTCTTAGAGTTAATAAAATATATTAATGAGGGCGTTCACGTTATAGATGAAAATGGTAAAACTATAATCTATAATGAAAGAATGGCTGAACTTGAAAAGCTTACAGGTAAAGAAGTTTTAAATAAACCATTTGAAGATGTGTTTAAGGATGTCCAAGATAGCACCCTTCTAAAAAGTCTTCATAATAAATCTATAATAATAAATAAAAATCAATCCTATATTAATAAGTATGGAAAAGAAATAACTACCATAAATACGACTGTCCCTATAATAGAAGAAAGTAATGTTGTAGCTGCCCTTGAAATCGCTCATAATATTACCCAAATAAAAGAAATGACAGATACAATACTAGAACTTCAAAAAGATATTCACAGTCCCGATGAAAGTAAAAACAAGCGTATTAGGGAGTATAGATTTCATAATATAGTTGGCAGTAGCGAATCGTTTAAAAAAACTATTGAAATAGCAAAAAGGGCAAGTAAAACTGATGCTTCTGTATTCATATATGGCGAAACTGGAACTGGTAAAGAATTAATCGCCCAAAGTATACATTTTGATGGAATTAGAAAAAACAAACCCTTTATAGCTCAAAATTGCGCTGCTATTCCAGATAGCCTACTCGAAGGTCTCTTATTTGGAACTACAAAGGGAGGCTTTACTGGAGCTGTAGATAGGGAAGGCCTCTTTGAGCAAGCCAATGGAGGTACATTGCTTCTAGACGAAATAAACTCTATGCCCTATGATACTCAGGCTAAGCTTCTTAGGGTACTTCAAGAGGGATATGTAAGACGTGTTGGTGGAACAAAAGATATACCTATTGATGTTAGAATAATAGCCTCTAGTAACGAACCCCCTTCACTTATAGTGGAAACTGGAAAAATAAGAAAAGACCTTTACTATCGTCTTAATATAATAAATATAAATATCCCGCCACTTAGAGAGCGAAAAGACGATATTTTAACCCTTTCAGAAAAATTTATAGAAAAGTATAATAAAAAATTTAGCAAAGATGTTTGGATTCTTTCAGATAAAAGTAAAGAAAAACTACTTAACTATGATTTTCCAGGAAATATAAGAGAGCTTGAAAATATAATAATGGGTGCTATTTCACTTCTTGATGATGAACATGTAATAACTGACAACTATATTTCTATTCATTCTGAGTTAGATAAAAATGATAAAACCATAGATTTTGATCAAAGTGTAAGAGAATCAGGCCTTCCTAATTTTATTGAATCTCTAGAAAAAGATATAATCGAAAAACTTTATGAGGAAAATAATAAAAATATAAGTAAAACCGCCGATGTTCTCCAAATAAAGAGACAGACTCTTCAACATAAATTAAAAAAATATAATATAAAATAAAAAAGTATAATATAAAAAACCTAGATTGTTTTTAAAACACTGTTTTATAAGTGTTAAATAATCTAGGTTTTTAACGTTTTAAGGCTGTATACGATTTCTCGATTGCCTCATAAATATTTTATTTATATATTGGATATTTATCAGTAAGTGCTATTACTATTTTTTGAGCTTCTTCAATTTTTCTATGAGAAATAACTAAATCTATAGCCTCTGCAATAGTAACCATATCTTCTTCCTTCATACCTCTTGTAGTAACTGCTGGAGTTCCTATTCTTATTCCACTTGTTTTTAGGAAATTTTGAGGATCAAATGGAATCGAATTTTTATTTACGGTTATATGAGCTTCATCTAAAAGAGTTTCAGCTTCTTTCCCTGTCATATCCTTACTTATAAGATTTACAAGTATAAGATGATTGTCTGTTCCACCTGAAACTAAATTAAAACCTCTTTTTACAAGTTCATCTGCTAAAACTTTTGCATTCTTAACAACTTGAGCCTGATATGCCTTAAACTCTGGTTGAAGTGCTTCATAAAAACTTACCGCCTTTGCCGCTATAACATGCTCAAGTGGTCCCCCTTGTATTCCTGGGAAAATAGCTTTATCTATCTTAGCTCCAAGTTCAGCTTTGCATAAAATTGCGCCCCCTCTAGGGCCTCTAAGTGTCTTATGAGTTGTAGTTGTAACCACATCTGCATATGGAACTGGACTTTGATGTAACCCTGCTGCCACAAGTCCAGCAATATGAGCCATATCCACCATATAAAGCGCATCTATCTCTTTTGCAATTTCACCAATACGTTTAAAGTCAATCTCTCTTGCATATGCTGAAGCTCCTGCTACTATCATTTTAGGACGTTCTGCTAAAGCAATTTCTCTAAGTTTTTCATAATCAATTTGTTCAGTTTCTTTATCTACTCCATAAGCTATAAAGTTGAAGTATTTTCCTGATATATTTACAGGTGAACCATGTGTAAGATGGCCTCCTTGTGATAAATCCATACCAAGGACTTTATCTCCATGTTCTAAGAGTGCAAAATAAACTCCCATGTTAGCTTGAGAACCTGAATGAGGCTGAACATTCGCATATTCGGCGCCAAAAATTTCTTTTAATCTTTCTATAGCAAGACTTTCAAGTTCATCAATATGCTCGCATCCACCATAATATCTTTTAGCTGGATATCCTTCAGCATATTTATTCGTAAAGTAACTTCCCATCGCTTCCATAACAGCTCTTGAAACTATATTTTCAGAAGCTATAAGTTCAATATTCCTCTGCTGTCTTATAAGTTCTTTTTCCAAAATCTCATTAACTTTAGGGTCTTGCTTAATTAAGTTGTCAAAATTCATATTATATCCCTCCCGTTCTCTGCTAAAAAATACCTTTTAATCATTCTATCAGAACCGCTTTTTTTATTCAAGTGTTATATTATATGCAAACCTTTACACAAGTTTAAATTTCATAAATACTGGATTGTGATCACTAAATAAAAACTCGTTATCTATATTTTTCACTTCCTCACAAACCACATTATTAGAAACTATAAACCCATCTATTATAGAAACTATAGATTCTCCTTTTTTGTACGGATATTTACAATTTCTAGCTGTAGGTAATAGCTTCTCATCATTATACTTTGTACATAAATAAAACTCTTTTGGAATCATTTCAACAGGAAATGGATGTGTCCATTCAAATTCTAATTTCTTATTTCCATTTAGCTTTTCAACCGAATCTCCTGTCATATCATGATTAAAATCCCCTCCACATACAATATAATTACCTTTTGAAATTTTATCTTTCATATCTTCAAAAAGCATACTTATCTGAGCTGCTCTTATTTGAGGATTTCCACCATAAGCAGAAAGATGCACATTATATATATATAGTTTTTTCCCATTATCTACAGGAATTTCAGCTACAGAATAGCATCTATCTAAATCAAAAAATTTATTAAGATCTTTAGCTATAGGAAGACTTCTTCTAATTGCACTTTCTAGATTGTATTTTGAAAATGTAGCTGTAGATGCGAGTGATTTACCATGAGGTTTAGTAAATGGATAAAACAAAAATGCTGAGTCATAGTTTACCGCATTAAATGCACTGTACTGCTCAAAATCATTTTTTATCATATCATACTGATTAACATGATAACTCCTAGTAGAATTTAAATCCACTTCTTGAAATAATGCAAAATCTGGATTAAACCCTTTAATTAACTTTGAACTTCCATCTACATTTTTTACAACTTCTTCCTCACTTCTTCCTACAGATTCCTTTCCTCCATCCATAAAAAACGTGAAATCTTGGCTATATGCTCCAAATCCTATATTTGATGTAAGTATAGTGTAATCTTCTCCTGTTAAAACTATTTCTTTTCTATTATTTTCAATCTCCAAATTCTGATTATCCGGTATCCTTTTGTACGATATAAATAGATAGCTTACATAAAAAATCACTGCTAATAAGATAACCATAAGTGCAACAAGCATATATTTCAGTGCTTTGCTTTTTAAAATATTCATATAATTCCTCTCAACATATAAATGCAAAAACGAGCTGTGTTAAGCTAGAAAACTCCAGCTCAACAACAGCTCTAATTAAATTCAAATTACATCATTCCTGGCATACCGCCCATTGGTGGCATCATAGGTTCAGCTGACTTAACATCAACCACTGCGGCTTCAGTTGTTAGGAATGTTCCTGCAACTGATGCTGCATTTTGAAGTGCTGATCTAGTAACCTTTGTTGGATCTATTATTCCAGCTTCTATCATATTTACATATTTCTCATTTAGGGCATCAAATCCAATTCCTTTTTCTGATGCTCTTACTTTTTCTACTATAACTGCACCTTCTAATCCAGCATTTATAGAGATTTGTCTTAATGGCTCCTGAAGTGCTTTTACAATTATTTGCGCTCCCACTTTTTCTTCTCCTGAAAGCTGTTCTGCAACTTTTTCAACATCTTGAATTACACTTACAAGGGCTGCTCCACCACCTGCTACGATACCTTCTTCAACTGCGGCTCTTGTAGCATTAAGGGCATCTTCCATTCTTAACTTTCTTTCTTTAAGTTCAGTTTCTGTAGCTGCTCCAACTTCTATAACTGCTACTCCACCTGAAAGCTTAGCAAGTCTTTCTTGAAGTTTTTCTTTATCAAATTCAGAAGTTGTTTCTTCGATTTGTCTCTTGATTTGAGCTATTCTATCAGCTATAGCATTTTTATCTCCAGCACCATTTACGATAACTGTATTTTCTTTTGTAATCTTAACGCTTCCAGCTCTTCCAAGCATTGAAAGTTCTGCTTCTTTAAGGTCAAGTCCTATTTCTTCTGAAATCACTTGTCCACCTGTTAATATAGCAATATCTTCAAGCATAGCTTTTCTTCTATCTCCAAAGCCTGGAGCTTTTACTGCAACAACTTCAAATGTTCCTCTAAGCTTATTTACAACAAGTGTAGCAAGTGCTTCGCCTTCAACATCTTCAGCTATTATAAGCAATTTTCTTCCTTGCTGAACTATTTGCTCTAAGACTGGAAGTATTTCTTGAATATTGTTTACTTTCTTATCTGTTATAAGAATAAGCGGTTCTTGAAGTGTCGCTTCCATCTTATCCATATCAGTAGCCATGTAAGAAGATAGATATCCTCTATCAAACTGCATTCCTTCAACTACTTCTAAAGTAGTATTCATAGATTTAGACTCTTCTACAGTTATTACTCCGTCTTTTCCAACTTTTTCCATAGCATCTGCTATAAGTTTTCCAACTTCTTCATCTCCTGCAGAAATAGCTGCTACTTGAGATATAGATTCTTTATTTTCAATTTGTCTTGAATCTTTTAAAAGTGCTACTACAGCCGCTTCTACGGCTTTATTAATTCCTTTTCTTAAAAGTATAGGATTTGAACCTGCCGCTACATTTTTTAGACCTTCTCTTATTATAGCTTGAGCTAAAACTGTAGCTGTAGTAGTTCCGTCTCCTGCTACATCATTAGTCTTCGTAGCAACTTCTTTAACTATCTGAGCTCCCATATTTTCATATGCATCTTCAAGCTCGATTTCCTTAGCTATTGTAACTCCATCATTTGTTATAAGCGGTGTTCCAAATTTTTTATCTAATATTACGTTTCTTCCCTTAGGTCCTAATGTAACTTTTACAGTATCTGCAAGTTTGTTAACGCCTATTTCTAAAGATTTTCTAGCGTCTTCTGCAAATTTTATTTCTTTTGCCATTTCTAATTACCTCCACTGTATTTATATACTTTTTTAAATTTTTCAATATTATTCAACAATTCCTAATATATCACTCTGTCTTAATATGATATATTCTTCTCCATCTAATTTAACTTCCGTTCCTGCATACTTAGAGAATATTACTTTATCTCCCTTTTGAACTTCCATTTTTATCTCTTTTCCATCTACTATTCCACCTGGACCTACTTCAATAACCTCTGCCATCTGTGGCTGCTCTTTTGCACTTCCAGTAAGAATAATACCACTTTTGGTTTTTTCCTCAGCCTCTACCATTTTTATTACGACTCTGTCTGCTAAAGGTTTAATTCTCATAACTTCCTCCTATTATATCATTGAAATAGTTTTTATTGTTAGCACTCCATATTAAAGAGTGCTAACAACCTATCTATATCTTATAGCTTTTTTTTATTTTTTTCAATACTTTTTTTGAAAATTTTTTTATTTTTTATATTTTTCTTCCTCTACTATGAGCTTAGAGAATTCTTCTGCTCTAAACTCTATATCTTCCACTGTCTGTATACTTCCTCTATCATTAGCAATAGCTGAAACCATAAAATTAGGTGGAAGCTGGAAAGTCTTATTCATATTAAGGGCTCTTATAAGCTGTGTAGCTATAGCCTCTGTTCCAGAACTCCCTGAAACTATAACTGAATAAAGCTTTTTATCATAAAATTTCTTATGCCTAAATATAGCCGTAAGTCTATTTATCATAGCTGATAGATTTGCAGTCAGTGCATCATTATAATTTGGACATAATAGTATAAGTATATCTGCCTCTAAGATAGATGGGTATACCTCCTCCACCATTATTCCGCCATAATAACAATTTTTCTGCTTAGCAAAATATTTACAGATTGTATAGCTACATCCCTCACAGTCTTTGACCTCTCCATTAGGAATATATATTTCCTTTATATCACTTATATCTTTTTTTAAATTATTTTTTATAAGCTTCCATAAATAAAGGGTATTTGAACCATCCTCACTTGCATGAACCGTAAGTATTTTAGGGTTTTGAGACTTAAAATCTTCTATAGTATAGTGTTTTAAACGCTGTGATAACTCCATAGTTTCTATCTGACAGTTCTCCTCTAGCGTCTTCCCATTACGATTTTGAGCGGGTATATAATTTCTAAGTTTAAATGTAGCTTCTACCATGGGTCTTCCTGGAAATCTCATACCCATAGAATTTAATCTAAATATAAGCATACTTGCATTTGTCTTAGTATAGAGTTCCTCTTTTGAATGTATTAAAACCGCTCCAATAGAATTTTTCAGTTGATCAGTTTCTCTACTTTTGTATATTTTATACAAAAATGGTTCTAGTTCAATATTTATTCCAAGTTCTTCTAATTCTACTGCAAATAATATCTTTTTATTTGCATAATTTCCCTGATATGAAGAATCAATATTAACTACTTTCTGAAAATTGCTCGTAAATGTCAAAATCATGCTTTCTAGAAATTCCGAAATTTTTCCTATCTTGCATAAATATATTGTATCTTCCATTTCACAGATTTCCTATTCTTTTACCCCATATTTTTTAATAGTGTATGTGTTTCCTTTATTTTTCCAAACAATTCATCACTCATAACATTTCGTTCTATATTCAAGCCATTTCTAGAATACTTATTCTTTATTCCAAAATAAGCCTCATCTATAAATACACAGCTATAGTGATACTCCCCTTTTATCCTTGATAGTATTGCTATTGTCCCTGACGAAAGCGCAGGTGCTATATATGGTTTAAATCCTAATTCTCTAACCATAAGATTGCATTTTACAGTCTTTTCTGTTATGCTTTCAGACATTTCTTTATTATAATTTTTTATACTATCTGCAATTATAAGGCCTTTTCCATGAGGGCCAAATGCTCTTCCCTCTTGCTTAAAGTAAGCTAGATTCTCGTCCTGTCTTGTATAATAAAGCGCTCTCGCATACATAACGCCTAATCCAAAACCTTCTATTTGTTCTGGCATAAGTCCATTATGATCAAACTTTCCAAGTTCATTCTTATTGCTTATTTCGTAAACAGCTTTACACAAAAGGTCTACTGGGTCTGAAACCACTGCAAATACACCTTTAAAATTGCTGTCTCTTGCCATCTTAGCATATTTGCTTATAATTTCTTTATTTGACTCATATTGAATAAGTCTTACATCCTCTACTTCTTCTCCCACTGCTGGAACTTTTACTGATGCACAGAATATAAACATATCACAGTCCATAAGATTTTCTTTTTTAACCGCTTTTACTACAGGCGCTCCTGAGTTTAGACTGCTACCTTCTTCAATAGAATATATTTGATTCATTTCCATTTCGTATCTAGAAACAACGCTCTCTCGATTTGAATATATGCCTATTTCAGAGATTAATTCTCCGCCTAAAAGTTTTAGTCCTATAAGAAGATTTGAACCCACATCTCCAAGTCCTACAATATTTACTCTCCATTTTTTTCCATGAGGCTCTATCATATAATTTTTTCTAAAAGGATGAGCTAAATTTAAATACTGTACTTTTTCTTTAGCTATTGCTTCCTTAATCCAATCAGGCGCATCATAATTTTCATCTTCATTTTTTCTAACTATATCTATATTGTTTCCATCTTTAAACAGCATATCTACATCCGATATAGCATAGCTAACCCTTTTGCCTGCTGTAGTCTTATCTAAAAAATACAGTTTTTTATTTTCACTCTCAAAAATAGCACTTTTGACCTCATCTTCTGAAGCTTCTTCAAACTTTAAATTTTCCTTTAGACTAAACGCATAATTCTCACCATTCTTATAAAAATACATTGTTTCCTCCTAAGTTATCTGTAAATTATATTTTTTAATCGTTTAAGTTTTTCCAAGTCATTTTTTAGATACTCTGACGGTTTTAAATCTAAATCAAATTCTATACACTTTCCTTTATCTGGCTTTCTCGGTTTTTGGAAAACCTCACCTATTTTCCTTAAATTAAAACTTCTCTCATTTAAAATTTGATATTCTTTCTCAATTGCTTCAAATATGCTTATTGCATTTTTCATGCAAACTTCTGAAAGTTTATATATATTTTTAGGATCTGTATTTTGAACAAATCCTGGAGCTGCATAAGGAAGTATGAAGTTTATAGATGATAGTATATATTCTTCTGCGCTATTTGGTCTATATACATAGTCTCCGCCCATAAATGGATATAATGCATTTTCGTTAAACCAATTTTTTAGGTTTGGAAGGAAATATATATACTCAACCTCTCTTTGCTGAATATCCATTAATTCTTTTCCCTGTCCTGATAAAATAGCTACTACGATTTGTTTTATCTGCACATTTTCTTCTCTAAAAAGAGGGTCTAAGGCTCTTATTCTATGTCCCTTATGGAGTATATCATCTATAAGGATTATAGGTTTTTTAAACGAAGACAGTAGTTTTACTTGATTTTTTAAACTTATATAATTTGGAAATTCAGCTATCTTAAAACTAGATAAATCTGAGTTAAATATTTTTTCTGTATGAAGCGATTTTGTAACCGTGTTAGGTATAAGTGCTCCATTTAATGTAACTCCATAAGGTACACACATATTTTCGCCAAGTACACGAGGTTTTTTCACTCTATATTCTACCTCATTTATATCACATACCTTTTTTATAAGCTTTCCGTAAGTAACTCTTCTGTCAAAAGAAAGCACTAGTTCGCCTTTATATAGTTCTCCTAGCGCACGCTGAAGATTTTCTCTCGTCCTATAGATTTCTCTTTTTATATTTTCGTTACTCCTAAATGGTTCTTTAAGTGAACTTCTTAAATCTAAATTTAAAACTATTGGCTTGGTCATATTTACACATTGTATTACATTTTGAGGGTCATCTCCCTCTATATATTCAAAACCTTGGAGCTCAAATATTTTATTGGCCATTTCATCTTCAGATGGAATAAGATTCTTATATACACAATAAGTGTAATCCTTTTCTAATGCTACCGTCAATGCTTCTGTCAATATTATTTGATAAATATTGTTTATTCTAGCATCCTTATTTACACATACTCCATTTATATAAACAATTCTTCCAATAGATTTCTGCCTTATATAATCACTTATTTTCTTGTCTTTAAATTCAAGATAATACTCTGTACTTCTAAGCCAGCTGCTCGTTGTAAACCCAAGTATTTGATTTGTATTTTCATCCTTTACTGCTACAACTCTTAAGTGTGGATAACTCGAAAGTTTTTCTATAATTGCAGTTTTTTCTATATCAGTTATAAACCCTGATCCCATACACCCTTCAACAAGGTTTTCAAGTTGAACTTTTGTACAGTCGTCAATTACTTCCGTTTTCAAAGTAACATTTGAGAGATAGCTTTTAAACATTGGCTCTTTTTTATATAAACCATATCTGTATATAAATTTTTGAGCAAGTGGGTCTATAAGCTCAGAAATATCCCGCTCTTCATCAATACTTCTTCTTATCTGTGTAGAGCTTATATCTTCATATTGAGGAGGAAGACTTAGTATCTCAACTCTTCCTTTTATGACTTTTAGCTTTTCTTCCAAAAGTAATCTTTCTTCTTCTTCTGAAATATCACTTTTGTTTCGTCTATAAAATATTACATGATTAAAATCTAAAATTTTTCCAGCCTTGCCGCCACTATAGCTACTCGCATTTAATACAACGTCACTTCCTACCACGATATTTATATCAGCTTCATTAAATAGTTTCTTTAGATTTTCTAGGTCGTCGTCATTTGAAAGATTGACCTGTATATCCTCCGGAAGGGTATAAATATTAGGTTCTTCTGCAATTGAAACTTTTATAATCTTTCTTCTTATATTATTTGGTTGAGTTTTTTTAGACCAAGAAAATTCATCTACTGCTAGATAAACATCATATCCTAAATCCCTTATAGCTTTTGCGATTTCCTTATGTCCAAGAGAAAACGGATCAAAAGTCCCAGGGAAAAATGCTATTTTTCTTTCATTTGATCTTCTTATTACGCCATATAAAAACTCATAATCTGATATAAACCTGTATATTGAATTAAGCGCCGCTGCATTTCTAAGATAAACTTCTTTATTTTCATATTTTGTTTTAAGTGTATTTATTATCTTTTTATCAACCAATCTATAAATCTTATATTTTTGAGTAAGTGTAAGTTCTTTTGAAGAAAATACATTAGTAGCAATTATTTTAAGCGATTCATGGCTTAAATAATTATCAAAACTATATAACCCTACAAGAAGTATTCCTACCATTTTTTCAAGCCTAATTCTATACTTTTCAGGGTCATTTTCAAGTTGATATCCCTTAGACACATAACTTTCTATTCCATATCCCACTGCAAGTAAAAGAAGCCATGCAATTTGAGCATTTGCAGTCTTTACTTTGTAATAAAAATCATCTAATATCTCATCAAACTCTCCAGGTTCTTGATATATAAGCGTCTTTCCAATATATTCAGGAATATATTTCGTGAATTGCAAATCTTGCATTTCAAGAGCACGTATAAGTTCTATGCAGGCTTCGTTCTTTTCCTGCCTTTCTAAAAGGTCAAAAATTGCAAGCATTGCCTTTCCTGCATGATTTCTTACACTTTCCGTAGAGCTAACTTTTACTAAGTTACAAAAATGCATAACAGTTTGAAGGTTGTTAGAAAGTTTTCCCTGAAGCGTCATTTCTGTTATAAGATCTATGTTAGCCTTTTTTTCAATCCAACTAGTAGCACTCTTTAAATTTCTAAGATATATATTTGATATGTCATGTTTTGTAATATTATCTAACTTTAAAATATCCGAAACATTTATATTAGGTTCATTTCTGCCCATATATATATATATTATTAGTTTACGCTTAATAAAATCTACAATTTTATTATCACTGTCCCTGGTGTTATTAAGTACGAAATTTGATAGTTCGTGATAGTAACTAGAGTCCTTTGAAAGATTTTTTGTAACAACATATATGCTTTTTGCTGTAGATATACTTATATCACTTGAATCCGAGTTGTACATAAGCTTAAGAAATTTTATTATAGTTTCTGGATTTTCTATGTCTTGAACTGGTATATATTTCAAAAGCTGCACAATTATTGCTGTTGTAGTTTCTGAAAAAACATTTTTATCCTCAATTATTTTTAAATATATTACTTCTAATACTTTGTAATATTCTTCTATAGATTTATTGTTTTTAAATACGCCAAGTACAAAGTTCTTAATATTTATCTCCAGCCATTCTTTATGCTTTTGAGTGAGTCTATGATCCTTGTATATAAAATAATCCAAATATCTTTCAAATAATACCGCTCCAGTTATATCTTGAAGTCCATAACTTACATCAGCTGGAATTTCTTTTCTGTACTCTTCATCAAAGTCAAGAATCAAAAGCCCCATAATCCTTGCAGCCTGATTTCTCACATCCTCTTCCTTATAAAGCAGCATTTCCTTTAATACATTCAAAATATACATCTTTTGAACCTGACTCGTATATATATAATACTCTTCAAAAGTGCTTAAATACTCTCTGAGTTTCTTCCAGTTTTTTTCACCACTTATATTAGCCAGCATATCATTAAATGATTCCATAGAAGAAAACTTATTTAGTATGTTTATGTTGTATTCTATCGCTTGAAACTTAAAGTTTTCTGCAATTTTATTTCCCTGTATAAGACACATATCCACAGGAGGTTTCTCTCTATCTTCAATAGATGCCGTCATACCTTCTTCAGTCATTGAAATATCAACATTATTATTTATTAAAAAATTTTCAAAGTCTCTAAGTTTTGCATATACCTTCTTATATCGTCTTTCTTTAGCTTCGTCCACATTATCTAGTTTATTTAGTATAACCTCAAAAGATTCAGCCAAGTCATATATATGCATCTTGTCATGCTTGTTTTTAACCCTAAAATCCGCATATATAAGCACCAGTGATTCTGCTGCAAGATTCTCAAGTTCTAAATCCCAAGTGGAATGATTTGACGCTACATTTGCTATGTAAGGGCAGCCTCTCTCTTTAAACCATACATCTGTATAGTAATAGTGAAGGTATGGAACTCTTTTTTCTTCATTTTTCTTACATCCAAATTTTCCTATATCATGCCCTATCGCAGCTGCCACAAGATTACCTACATCAATTGGAAAACCAACATCTTTAAGCTGCCTTGCCACATTTGCAGCAACAAAACTAACACCAGAAATATGATCTAGTGTAGAGTATCCTTTTATCTCCTGATTTAATCTCATCATTTCATACACATATTCGTTTTCAAAATGACTTATAAACGTTCTGTATTCATGATTAGCCGGTAAGTGTTTGATTTCTTTATCTGTTAGAAATTGAAGTGGATATTTATTGTAAAACTTTTCTTTATCAAGCTTTCTCTCTAAATTAAGCCACTCTCTGTAGAATATAAGAAAAACTTCAGCTCTTTTATCAAGATTTTCATCAAATTCAGTATCTACTGACTTTGGAAAAGCAAGTGATAATACATATTCATATACATAATTTAAAAATTTAAAATTGTCAATCTCTCCAGATTTATTTAATATATCTTTATTGTTTATTAAGCTTTTAGAGAGTCTTACGGAAAGTATATTTCTTATGTAACTATTCATAACTTCCATAAGCTTCTCTGCCGAGAAATTCATTTCATCTATAAGAAATCCTAGGCCGCATTTGAGTATATAATCGCTTTGAAATATTAAATCTGTAAACTCATTATTTTCAGTATCAAATAGCTTTAGCTTTTCAGAAACTTTATCTATATATTCATCTAGTATAATCGACATATTTATCACTTCCTTCTTTATAATCTCTATCTTCAATTTTAGCACATGCTTATGACAAAGAAAACAAAAATATAGGATACTTTAAAGTATCCTATATTTTTAAAATGAGATCAGCTTTTATAAAATCTCTTATTAAACTAAAGTTTTTCCAAGTTCTAAAGCTTTTAAATTTATGTCTACAAATGCTGGCTTAACATTATCTTTTATAATTTTTTCCCAGTTTATGTGTTCAAGCTGCATTGATTTTATTATAGTTCCTAGTAGGATTATATTCATAACCTTTGAGTTTCCAAGCTCTGCTGCATGTTTTGAAGCTTCAACTACGATAGTTTTTACTTTAGACTCTAATATTTCAACAACATCTGATGGATAATCAAATTTACCTGAAAGAATAGGCATTGATTCGATCTCTACATCATTTACAACTACAAGACCATCTTTTTTAGAGTATTCAAGTGCTCTAAGTGCTTCCATTTTTTCAAAAGCTACTATTACATCTGCACTTCCAACTTCGATAACTGGAGATTCAACTTTATCACCATATCTTACCTGAGAAGAAACATTTCCTCCTCTTTGAGACATTCCGTGAATCTCGCTCATTTTTACATCATAGCCTTCTTCCATAAGACCTGTAGTAAGAAGTTTACTAGCTAATATTGTTCCTTGTCCCCCAACTCCAACAAGTAGTATATTCTTTGTCATGATTATTTACCTACCTTTCCTATTGCTTGTTTTGGGCATACCTGCATACAAACTTCACATCCCACACATTGATCTTTGCCTATAGAAGCTTTTTTAGTATCTTTGTTGAATGATATAGCTGGACAGCCTGTTTTTATACACATTTTACATCCGATACACTTATCATGGTCTACTTCACATTTAGATTTAAATGCTTCTGAGAATTCCTGCTTATCTAGTTCTGTAAACTTCTTAAGCACGCAAGGCCATCTTGTTATTATAACTGAAGATTCTTCAAGGTTCATAGCCCAGTCTATAGCATCTTTCATTTCTTTTAAATCATTCGGATTTACAGTTCTTACATTTTCCATTCCACAAGCTCTTACTAGAGGCTCAATTTCAACTATTTTAGTAGGCTCACCTTGAAGCGTATATCCTGATCCTGGATTCTCTTGATGTCCTGTCATTCCAGTTATTCTATTATCAAGAATTACATTTATTGAATTAGACTTATTGTACACTACATTTAAAAGTCCATTTATTGCAGTATGGAAGAAAGTAGAGTCTCCAACTACAGAAACTACTCTTTTCTTATTATCTTCATTCATGTTTAGAACTTGCTGAGCTCCATGGCCTGAACCAAAAGCTCCACCCATACATACGTTAAAGTCCATTGCGTTATATGGAGGTGCAAATCCAAGTGTATAACAACCGATATCTCCCGCTATTACTACATCTTTTTTCTTTCCAAGTTCATAGAAGAATCCTCTGTGAGGACATCCTGCACATAGTGTTGGTGGTCTTGGAACTGCTTTTGCTTTATCATATTCCATAGTTTCAAAAGTGCTTCCATTGATAGCTTTTCTTAATACATCTGGTGTCATTTCTCCACAGAATGGGAATAAATTTTTACCAAAACATTCAAAGCCAAGCATTTTTACCATTTCTTCTATATATGGGTCATTTTCTTCAACTATATATATCTTATCTACACTTTCACAGAAAGCTTTAATTTTCTTTTCTGGAAGTGGGTATGTGAATCCTAATTTTAGGTATGAAGCACTATCTCCAAATACTTCTCTAGCATAGAAATAAGATACTCCTGAAGCGATAACTCCTATTTTGCTGTTGTTATCAACTACATAGTTTAGTTCAGTCTCTTCAGTGAACTCTTTTAAAGCATTTATTCTATCTTCAACTTTTAATCTCATTAATCTAGAGTTTGCAGGAACTGTAATATTTTTTACTACATCTTTTTGATATTCTTTTATTCCAGCTTCTACTCTATCTTTACACTCAACAATTCCTTTAGAGTGACAGACTCTTGTAGTCATTCTAAATAAAACTGGTGTATCATACTTTTCACTTATCTCATAAGCTTTTATAAGCATATCTTTAGACTCTTGGCTATCAGCTGGCTCAAGCATAGGAATTTTTGCATGTTTTGCAAAGTTTCTATTATCTTGTTCATTTTGAGATGAATGCTGTCCTGGCTCATCTGCTGTTATTAGCACCATTCCGCCATTTACTCCCATATAAGCATATGTAAATAGTGGATCTGCTGCAACGTTTACTCCTACGTGCTTCATAGCTGCAAGAGTTCTTGCACCTGCAATAGATCCTCCTATAGCTGCTTCAAGTGCTACTTTCTCATTAGTTGCCCATTCAGCAAGTATAGCATCTTTGTATAGTGCTACATTCTCAAGAATCTCTGTACTTGGAGTTCCTGGATAAGCAGATGCATACTTAACGCCTGCTTCATAAGCGCCTCTAGCTACTGCTTCATTTCCTGTCATTAATTTTTTCATTACAATTCTCCTTTTTATATAATTAATTTTTATATAATTGACTTATATCCGTTTATTTTACTGCTGATGCTGAAATTGCAAGTGATAAATATTTTTCTTGAGTTGATGCACCTCTAGAAGTTAATACTATTGGCACTTTAGCGCCTACTATAAAGCCTGCCATTTTTGCATTAGCTGCATAAATTAGCGACTTACCTAATATATTTCCAGTAGTTATATTAGGCACAAGCATTATGTCAGCTTCTCCCACTACTGGGCTTGAAAACCCTTTTATTTCGGCAGATTCCTTGCTCCATGCTAAGTCATAAGACATTGGACCTTCAACTACGCAGTTTTTAATCTCCCCATTTAAATTCATCTGTTTAAGCTCATTTGCATCTACAGTTTCAACCATTTTAGGGTTAACGTTTTCCACAGCTGTAAGCACAGCTACCTTAGGACACTCATATCCAATATTGTTAAATATCTCTACTGCATTTTCAAGAATTTGTTTTTTCTCTTCTAAGCTTGGATACATCATCATTCCACCATCTGTAACTGCTAAGAGTTTATGATACGTAGGAACCTCATGCATAGCTATATGAGACATAACCTTTCCTCTTGAAAGTCCAGTTTCTTTATTTACCACAGCTTTTAAAAGATCTGCCGTTTGAAGTTTACCCTTCATAATAAAATCGGCTTTCCCCTCTTTTATAAGGTCTATTGCTTTTTGTGCAGATTCTTTGTCTGAAGCTGTTTCATAAATTTCATAGCTTCCTGGATCAGCTCCAAGTTCTTTAAGTATTTCTTCTATCTGTGATTTATATCCAATAAGTACCGGCGTAGCTATATTTTCTTTATCAGCCATTATAAGGGCTTCAAGTGCGTGTGAATCATGAGCTGCCGCTACTGCAACTTTCTTTTTCCTGTCATTATTTTGTACGTGCTTTATAAGTTCGTCAAAGGTTTTAAATTCCATAAAGTTCCTCCTTTTATTTTATCAATGCAATTATACCACACAAATATATCAATTATCAACAATGTTAGATATTTAACTTCTTTGTTTTTTAATCACGATTAATTATATCATATAATTCCAAATATTCTTTTTTAAATAAGTTATCTTTTAAAAATACAAAATTAAACTCTCTTTTAGGTGCAAAATCTCTTATTAAAATTTCTACAAACTTACCTTCTTTTAACTCTTTACTTGCTACTATCTTATACAAAAATGTTATGCCAAAATCATCTTCCACCATAGATTTTATAGCATTCATATTTCCAAGTTCAAGCTTATCGTAAAAATCATCTATGATTATATTTTTTTCTATAAGAAGCTGTTCTAAAATTTCTCTAGTCCCAGAGCCTTTCTCTCTTATAATTATCCTATTATTTAAAAGTTCTTTTATTTCAAATGTTTTATCTCTAAATTTTTCTGCTCCACTGCTTGCTACACAAATAAATTCTTCATTAGCTATTAATCTCGTATCGTATTGCTGTTTACTAAATATACCTTCTAAAAGTGCAAATTCAATTTCACCTTTTTCTAATTTATTTAATAAATTTTGAGTATTTTCCACAATCATACTGAAGCTATACTCCGGATAATTTTTTAACATTTTTTTGATGAATTCTGGCATATAATATTCCCCTATGCTCAGTGTAGCTCCAAATTTTATTTCTTTTTTTCTCGCTGTATATTGAGAAATATTATGCTTTAATTTTTGAGAATTTACTTGCATAGTCATTATATTATTTTTCAAATATTCTCCCGCTTCTGTTAATTCTAAATTTTTACCTCTATACTTAAACAATTTTTTACCATAGTAATCTTCTAAAAATTTTATATGTTGACTTACTGCTGGCTGAGTTATGTTAAGTAACTCTGCGGTTTTAGTGTAATTTCTTATTTCACAAAGCTTTAAAAATGTTTCTATTCTATAATCTAACATATAGCTCTCCTATTTTTTACAAATTTTAAATGTTTTATCTATCTTATTTAAAATAAGAAATAGTAATTCACAATCACAACTATAATTTCAAATTATAGTTATATAACTTTTTATAATTTGATTTTATAATACTTTCTTGTTAAAATCAATATGTACAAAATAATAATCTTCTAGGAGGCATCATGAACTGTATTAAAAAATATTCTTATGGAATCATACTTACATTAGCCCTCGCACTTGTATCTATATATATAAGTTCGCTAATACCAATGCACCTTATCAGTGGCGGCGTGTTTGCCCTACTTTTAGGAATGTGTCTAAACCCAATTGTTGAAAAACATCATATGTTTAAAGGGGGCATATCCTTTGTTTCTAAAAAAATCCTGCGTTTATCAATAATTCTTATGGGACTTACGCTTAGTATTTGGCAGGTATTCGAGGTAGGAAAATACTCGCTAATAGTTATGACATTTACTCTAATTTCTGCATTTGGCGGAGGTTATCTGCTTGGAAAAGCCTTTGGTATGGACTGGAAGCTTTCTGGGCTTATATCAGCTGGTACTGGTATTTGTGGCGGCTCTGCTATCGCTGCTATTGCACCTACTATAGATGCTGAAGATACGCAGATTGCATACGCTATCTCTGCTACTTTTATATTTGACATTGTTATGGTAATCCTCTTTCCTTTAATGGGGCGATATTTTGGAATGAGCGATATAGGGTTTGGCCTTTGGGCAGGAACCGCTGTAAATGATACCTCTTCAGTTGTGGCGGCTGGATATGCCTTTTCTGATATGGCTGGTCAATTTGCAGTTATTGTAAAACTTACAAGAACACTTTCTATAATTCCTGTAGTGCTTTTATTCTCTTTTATAAATGAACGCCTTAATGCAAAACAAGCTCAAGCAAATGGTCAGGAAGTTCATAAGAGAAGAAAGGTTGATTTAAAGCAAATTTTCCCGTGGTTCATATTATTATTCCTTGCCATGGTTGCTATAAAAAGTAGTGGTATAATTTCAGATACTTTTAGTAGCAATGTATCTTCTATATCTAAGCTGTTTATGGTGATGGCCCTAGCTGCAATAGGCCTTAAAACTAACTTTTCTCAGATGAGTAAATCCGGTTTTAAACCAATGCTTCACGGTTTTATAATATCTGCCCTGGTTGTTGTAGTTTCTTTTGTAGTTCAGCTATTTATAGGCCAATTATAAAAATTATTTAACTATAAAAAAATCTTAGATTATTTTTAAAAACACTTTTGTGAGTGAGTTTAAATAATCTAAGATTTTATTTTTTTATAAGTTAATATTTTTATTTTTCTGCTATAAGCTCTTTATTTTTCCAAATGTATTCTATTCCAGAATAAAGTGTTAATGCAACACAAATATACATAACAATATCTGCAAATGGAAGTCCTAAAAGAAGCATTATTATTGCAAGCATCTGAGTTACAGTTTTGGCCTTTCCTCCGCCTGACGCTGCAATTACTTTTCCGTTAGTAGCTGCTATAGCTCTTATTATAGAGATTGCATATTCTCTTGTAATTATAATTACTACAAGCCACGCATCCACTCTTTGAACCTGCACTAAAAACAGCAGTGCTGCCGCTACTAGTACCTTATCTGCTAGCGGGTCCATAAACTTTCCAAAATCTGTAACGAGATTATATTTTCTTGCTAAATATCCATCAAAAAAATCGGTTATAGATGCTATACAAAAAACAACAGTACTTATAATCATAATAGCTTGATTCTTTTCATAATACGCCGCTATTAAGAAAAATGGTACTAATATAAATCTTAAAACCGTAAGTTTATTTGGGGTATTCATTATATCAGCTCTCCTATCAAATCGTATTCAAGTGCATCTGTTATCTTAACCTCTACAAACTGCCCTTTTCTTAGATTCTTATCCGTGTGAACAAATACTAAACCATCAATTTCTATCATATCTCTATATGTTCTAGCTTCAAATACACCTTCATCCGCCTTATTTTCTATTATGGCTTCTAAAGTTCTTCCAACAAATGCCTTGTTTTTTTCAAAAGAAACTTGTTGCTGGATTTCCATAAGTCTATTTCTTCTATCCTGCTTTATATCCTCTTCTATCTGGCCTTCAAGAAGTGCTGCTGGCGTATCTTCTTCTTGAGAGTATGCAAAAACTCCAAGTCTATCAAATTTAACGTCTTTTACAAACTCACAAAGTTCCTCAAACTGCTCCTCTGTTTCTGTAGGAAACCCTACAATTATAGAAGTTCTTATACTAGCATGAGGTATCTCACGTCTTATTCTTTCTATATTTTCTTTAATCTGAGCTTTAGTCGTCTTTCTATTCATAAGCTTCAATATCTTATCATTTGCATGCTGAACTGGAATATCAAAATAAGGAAGTACTTTTTCAGATTCCTTAACCGCTTTTACAAATTCACTATCTACGTCTTCTGGATATGAATAAAGCACTCTTATCCATTTTAGCTCTTCTATTTCATTCAAAGCTCTTAAAAGATCAGCTATCTTCTTTTCACCGTATAGGTCTATCCCATATTTTGTTGTATCTTGAGCAATAACAATAAGCTCTTTTACTCCATTTTTAGCTAGAAGTTTAGCTTCTTTTAATATATCTTCCTGCTTTCTACTTCTATAATTACCTCTTAATTTAGGAATTATGCAGTACGTACAGTGATTATCGCAGCCCTCTGCAATTTTAAGATAGGCCGTATAGTTGTCTGTAAGCAGAGATCTTGGCATTTCTTCTTTTATATGTTTATTTATATCTGTAATAAGACTGTTTTTAATTCCACTTTCAAGTTCTTCTACTTTTTCGATTATCATATCAAAACTTGTAGTTCCAAGTACTATATCAATCTCTGGAATTTCATTTAAAAGTTCATCTGAATATCTTTGCGCCAAACATCCTGTAACTATCAGATATTTAAGTTTCCCTTTTTCCTTATATTGTGAAAGCTCTAAAATTTCATTTATAGATTCTTCTTTTGCTGATTCTATAAATCCACATGTATTTACAATCGCTATATCTGCATCTATTATGTCACTACACTGCTCATAATTTCTAGTCTTCAATGCCCCTATCATCATTTCTGAGTCTACAAGGTTTTTTGCACATCCAAGTGTTGAAATAAATATCTTTTTCATTAATTCTCCTTACAATCTTCACTTACTAAATCTTTATTAATTAAATCTTTATACCATAGTTCTATCTTATCGCAGGCCAGTCCAATATTGTCTGAATTCACAGTGAACTCATAGTCATATTGCGTCTGTGAATGATTATATAATTGATCATAATAATTTTCCATCAAAAATTTTGCAATAAAATAATCCTCATTTTGATCTACCTTTTCAAGAAGCATCTCTATATTTGCTTTCCCAATCGTATCTTTGAGTTTAATTAAAGAATTTTTAAATCTAGTATTATCATCTTTACATTTTGCAAGATAATCCTTTACACATCTATTCGATCTAGCCTCAATAGAAGCTTCTACAAGGATGTGGTAGCCGTCTTTCATCATATTCCAAAACACATTTGAAAGCATGCATTTTCCAATTTTTTTACTTTCACTTTCCATAAATAAGTAATACTTATTTTCAAGTTTGGCTTTTTCAAGGTAATCAAATATTTGAGTCTCAAAAAACTTTTGAGTAGAATTCTCCCCATTATAGTATATCTCGCCAAATACAGAACCACTATTTCTTGCATAATACTCTAAATCAATAATACCCATGCCTCTACTTTGTAAATCTAAAAGCATTTCAGTTTTTCCTATACAAGTATTCCCATGTAATACTACAAATTTAAAGTGCTTATCTATATTTTCAAGGGTGTTTATTACATAATTTCTATAATATTTGTACCCTCCATCAAGCTTAACTGTTTCTATTCCAAAGCTACTTAAAATACTAACTACAGAACTACTTCTCATTCCGCCTCTAAAGCAATATATGATTACGTTTGTATATTCTTCTTTAAGCTTCTTAACTTGATTAAAAAGTTCTTTTAACTTTGGCGCTACAAAGTCAAGTCCTGTCTCTACCGCTTTATCTTTTCCTTCATGCTTGTATAATGTTCCTATTATCGCTCTTTCTTCATTGTCCAAAATAGGAATATTTATTGCCCCCATTATATGATCCGTTGCAAACTCTAATGGACTTCTAACATCTATAAATATTTTTTTTTCTAACTTTAATGCCTCTTCTAACTTTATTGGTTCCATATTTTATCCTTTTGTCTACTCTGATATTTCAATTTGTCTTGGGTATACTTTTCTAGGCTTTGCTCCATCTATTGGCCCGCATATTCCCCGTTCTTCCATTTCATCAATTATTCTTGATGCACGATTGTATCCCAGTCTGAATTTACGCTGCACAAGCGACGTGGATATTTGTCCATTTTGCTGTGCAAATTCTATAACCTCATCTATCAAAGGATCTGACTCCTTTTCTTTTTTTTCGTTCTCTTTGCTATTCATAGTTTCTTCTATTAAATTTGCAAATTCTCTGTGATTCTTAGGAAATTGATTTGAAACAAAATCAACTACCGATTTTACTTCCTTATCTGTTATAAATGCGCCCTGTATCCTCTGTGCTTTTGATGCTCCCTGTGGTGAGTAAAGCATATCCCCTCTGCCTATAAGCTTTTCAGCCCCTACAGAATCCAATATCGTCCTTGAATCCACCTGTGAAGATACTGCAAAAGCTATTCTTGATGGGATATTAGATTTTATAAGCCCTGTTATAACATCTACTGATGGTCTTTGAGTTGCAAGCACAAGGTGCATTCCACACGCTCTAGCCATCTGAGCTAAACGACAGATTGCATCCTCAACCTCATTTGGACTGACCATCATAAGATCTGCAAGTTCATCTACAATTATAACTATTCTAGGCAATTTTTCATCAATTGAATTTAATGCATTGTATGAATCTAAATCTCTAACTCTATTTTCAGCAAAAAGCTTGTATCTATTGTTCATTTCATTTACAGCCCAACTTAGTGCATATGGCGCCCTTTTCATGTCTGTAACAACAGGTATTAATAGATGCGGTATATCATTGTATATAGAAAGTTCTACCATTTTAGGATCTATCATTATAAATTTAACTTCATCTGGTGTAGATTTGAATAAAATACTGCATATAAGCGCATTTATACACACACTCTTCCCAGAACCTGTAGAACCTGCTACAAGCATGTGAGGCATCTTTGATACATCTGAAATCATAGGTTTTCCAGAAACGTCTTTTCCAAGTACAAAGCTTAATTTAGACTTAGCTTCTATAAACTCTTTACTTTCAACAACGCTTTTAAAACTTACCATGTCAGTTTCTACGTTTGGAAGCTCTATTCCAATTAGTGATGTTCCAGGAATAGGGGCTTCTATTCTTATTGGAGCTACCGCTGCAAGGGCAAGTGCTAAATCATCTGCCAAGCCCATTATCTTTGAAAGCTTTATTCCCGCCTTAGGATGAAGCTCATATCTAGTTATTGTAGGTCCAACTGATACATTCACAACCTTTGCTTCTATACCATATAGCGCTAGGGTTTCTTCTAATTTAGTACTATTTTTGAGCTGTTTATTTTGATCTTTGGGCTTTACTTTATAATCCTTAAGTAGCACTAATGATGGAAGCACATATTTTTCAAGTTTTTCAGGATTTTCTTTTTCATTTTGATTTTTTATAAAGGCTTCTCTCTCGTCAATTATATCGTCAGAAACAGATACTGATTTTTTTACTGAAAGAAAATTTCTATCGTATCTTATAGTATTTCCAAAATTAAATTCAGCTTTTGATAAATTCATTATTCTATCTTCATTTGCATTTTTTTCAGATTCAAAAAGTTTAACTTCATTATCCTCAAAATCTAGAATTTCAGCTTTTTCTATATCTATAATTTCTATATCTTCATCTGAAATTTTATTATTTATTTTTTCGTTATTATAGGTTGGAAGTTCTTTAGAATCTCCATCTACATAAAATTTTTCAAGAAAATCATAAGGCCCTGACTTTTTAGGAATCTTATTTTCTTCTAAAACCTCAGGTTTTTTTAAAATACTAGATTTATTTTTCTTATCTACCTTCACTTTTTTAGGTTGTTCATCATCTTCGTCTTCAACAACATAGTCCACAGCCTTTTGTTTTGCAGTTTTTACTACTGCAGTCCCCTTCTTAATAAATGAACCACTAGCTCTTCCTATTTTTTCTGGAGACCACTTAAAATAATATATTCCTACAAATGCATAAATTGCTAATGCTATTATATATATTCCACTTTTACCTATTAATTTATTCATAAAATAAGTAAGAAGATAAGGCCATATTCCTATGTTTACACCTGCTACTGAATTTACATATATAATTTTTATTGTATTAAAATTTAGTTTTCCACCTAAAACTATTTCTAGATTCATAGCCCCATAAAACATCATAGTCGCTATACTTAAAAGTAATATCATAATAGGCGATATGTCGCTAAGTTCAAATTTAGAACTATACGTAAGCCTAACTGCTCCAATTATAAGCATAGTTAAAGATATAAGTATTGATAATTTCGCAAACTGACCAAGCATTATAGCTTTTACTGCTTTTCCCACAAATCCCATGGCATTTGTCGTTATAGACAGGGTCATTATCATTCCTAAAACAACCATAATAAGTGCAATTATATTCTGCTTTCTAAAATCTTCTACTTTCTTTTTCGAAGACTTCTTGCTTGAATTTACAGATTTACTTGGTGTTTTTTTTACAGTTTTTTTAGGTGCTGATGTACTCTTTTTTATCTTAGGTTTCACTGTATTTTTATTTGTTCCAATTGGATTTTTTTTATCTGCCAATTCATCCCCTCCTATATTTTTCCAACTTATTTATTATACCACAATTGGAGTCTTTAATGCAAAAAAAAGACCACTAATGTGGTCTTTTAGTATGTTAATGTGAAATTAGTCTTGGATTGCAACAACAACGCCTGATCCTACTGTTCTTCCACCTTCTCTGATCGCGAATCTTAGTCCTTCTTCGATTGCGATTGGAGTGATAAGTTCAACGTTCATGTTGATGTCGTCTCCTGGCATTACCATCTCTACTCCTTCTGGAAGTGTGATGTCACCTGTAACGTCAGTTGTTCTGAAATAGAACTGTG
>JBOFWC010000143.1:0-35520 GCA_051653405.1 Proteocatella sp.
GAAAAAATATCTTCACACATATCCATCAGCTTGGCTTCTGTATATCTTGATGCCGCTGATTTCATATCTCTAGAATAGTTTTTTCCAAAGTTTCCTTTTGAGTCAATATATGGATAAAGTAGGGCCTCGTTTCCCTTCGTCATCCTTACCATGGTTTCATATATCGCCTGATCCCCATGAGGGTTAAGCTTCATAGTCTGTCCAACTATATTGGCTGATTTAGTTCGGTTGCCTTTTAAAAGATTCATCTTATACATTGTGTACAGCAGCTTTCTGTGAGAAGGTTTAAACCCATCTATCTGCGGTATTGCCCTTGAAACTATTACACTCATAGCATAGGGCATGTAATTATCTTTTAAGGTATCTACAATATTTTTTGATGTATTCATATCTAATTACACTTCATCAATTTGGCTTATATAATATTCTCCAAATTCTTCAATGTATTCCTTTCTAGTCTTTAAATCATCTCCTAGGAGATATTCAAATGTATTTTTAGTTTCTTCTGCATCAGAAGGCGTTATCTTTATAAGTCTTCTTGATTCTGGGTTCATCGTCGTCTTCCACATCATGTCTGGATCGTTTTCACCAAGTCCCTTTGAACGCTGCAGAGTATACTCAGATTTTATTTTGCTTATTATCTTATTTTTTTCTGCATCAGAGTAAGCAAAGTAATTGTTTTTCTTAGTGCTTATTTCGTAAAGTGGTGATTCTGCTATAAATACTTTTCCTTCTTCAATAAGCGTAGGCGTTAGGATGTAAAACATTGTAAGCAGTAGGGTTCTTATCTGGAAACCGTCTACGTCTGCATCGGTACATATTATGATTTTATCCCATCTAAGGTTATTTATATCAAATTTTGCTAAGTCCTTAGCGTGCTTACTGCTTATCTCTATCCCTGTTCCTAATACCTTTATTATATCTACTATTATATCACTATTAAAAATTTTATTATAATCTGCTTTTAAGCAGTTTAGGATTTTACCTCTTATTGGAATTATAGCTTGAAAGTTAGCGTCTCGTCCAAGTTTACATGAACCAAGCGCCGAGTCTCCCTCAACTATATAGAGTTCTCTTTGAGATGTGTCCTTAGTTCTACAGTCTACAAACTTCTTAACACGATTAAGTGCATCTACATTTCCTGAAAGTTTACCCTTTATGGCCTGTCTTGTCTTTTCTGCATTTTCTCTTGAGCGCTTATTTATAAGCACTTGATTTGCAATTTTTTCTGCAGCGTCTTGATTCTCTATGAAAAATATATGAAGCTTTTCTTTCAAGAAATCTGTAAGCGCATCTTGTATGAATTTGTTGTTTATAGCTTTTTTGGTCTGATTCTCATACGAAGTTACAGTTGAAAATGAGTTTATTATTATAAGCAAGCTCTCCTGCACATCTATAAATGTTACTTTCTTCTCGTTTTTTTGGTATTTCCCAGTATTTTTAAGGTATTGGTCTATAGCATAGACAAATGCAGATTTAACGGCCTTATCTGGCGAACCCCCATGTTCAAGAAAGCTTGAGTTGTGATAGTATTCGATTAACGATTTAGTTTTTGAAAATGAAAAGCCTACTTCAGCTTTAAGTTTATACTCTGGCTTATCTTCTCTATCTCGTCCTCTTGTTTCAAGTTCAAGGAATTGATTTTCTATTATCCCGCTGTCTTCTACTATTTCATTTAAATAATCGTTTATTCCATTCTCATAATAGTACTCAAATGTAGTATCTTCTTCCTCGTCTATAAGCAGGAATCTTAGATTTTTATTGGTAACCGCCTGCTTTTTAAGCGTATCTTGATAATATTCAAGTGGTATATTTATATCTGCAAAAACCTCTAGGTCTGGCTTGAATCTTATCGAGGTATAGGTATCACTTCCCTTAGCCTCTACTTTTTTTAGCCCTCCTACATTGAAGCCTTTTTCAAAATGCAGATTATATATATATCCATCTCGCTTTACTTCTACATCCATGTACTCTGAAGCATACTGCGTTGCGCAGGCTCCTAGTCCATTTAGGCCAAGTGAGTATTCATAGTTTCCTTCAGCTTCATATTTTCCACCTGCATATAGCTCTTCAAATATAAGCTCATAGTTATATTTTTCTTCTACAGGGTTATAATCCAGAGGCACACCTCTACCCTTGTCCTTTATTGTTATCGATTTATCTGAATGTCTTATTACTAAAATTTCATTCCCGTGACCTTCTCTAGCTTCGTCTATGGAGTTTGAAAGGATTTCAAACATAGAGTGAGCGCACCCATCTATTCCGTCTGAACCAAAAATAACTCCTGGTCTAAGCCTTACTCTGTCAGGGCCTTTGAGTGCAGTTATACTGCTATTATCGTATTTTCTTGTTTTTTTCTTAGTCAACTTTATCACCTTTTTTAATTTTATTCATAAGTTTGATTTTATAATAAACAAAACTTTAAATCAACACTTTTCGCGAATCTTGCTTAAAAAATAAATTTATTTGTCATTTCTATTTACTTTTCAAACCACTTATTATAGAATGTTTATAAAGTATATAAACTTTTAAACTTTTAGATTAGGAGATTAAATTATGAGCATAAACATAAGCGCTGAAGCTCTTCAAGAGCTTACAAATATTCTTGATGAAAAGAATCTTGATGGCAATATAATAAGAATTTTCGTAGCTGGAATGAGCTGCAGTGGTCCTCAATTCAACCTTTCTCTTGATGAAGTAAATGAAGACGATATGTCTGTTGAGTCTGGAAAATTTACTTTCGTAGTAGAAAAAGAATTAGTTGACCAATTCGGTGGATTTGAAATAAAATATTTTGACGAAGATGGTACAACTGGAATATATGTTGAACCAGTTATAAAGCCAGAGAGCTCTTGCTCTAGCTGTGGTGGAAGCTGTAGCTAATCGGCAGTAAATTTACAAGTAAGAAGAGATATACTCTTAATTTATTAGGAGAATATCTCTTTTTTATGCTATCTTTTGTTAAAGTCTATATTTACTATCTTGCTTGCATCAAAGTTTGAGATTTTTTCGTCCTGTGCTTTGTTTGATTCGTAAGGGGTATAGCCCTTTAGTATCCATTTTTCTGAGTTTTTGTAGAAATCTCTAAAGGTTTCTATGAAGCTTTCATATTTTGAGCTTTCTGGAAGTTCATAGTTTATCTCAAGCATTTTGATTATAAGACTTGGTTCAAATTCAAGTTTTGAGAATGTAAATATAAGGTTCTTAAGATCTTCTATATCTTCTTCTCTTACATCATTTAAGTTTGTGATACTTTCAATAATTTGTGACAGATGAAGACTTTCTTCAAAATAATAGCTGTCTCCTCTTTTTTCAAGCTCTTTATAGTCATACTGCTTGTATTCTTTTATTGATTCATTTTGTATATCTATAAGATTTTGCGTAAAGCCTACTACTGCATGGTGCACGTATTCTTCATCTACTATTATATTTGGATAAAGCCCTCGTTTAACTATAGAGTTTGAGAATACAAATTTGTAAAGCTTATTTACATGGTCTTCAAATGAATTACCCTCTAGTATAGCTATATCATCAGAAATTAGCTCTTTTAGTTTTTCTACAAGAATGCTATATGGAATTATTCCATATGAGTTTACATACCCTATAGTAGCTTTTATAAGCATACTATTTAGCTTGTTGTATTTATCGATTTTTGTAAAGTCTATCTTTGTGATTTGATCCATTATATCCTTTGGTATTACAAGGTTGTGACTTCCATTACTCTTAACTCTTGCTAAAATACATTTTGTAGTTAAAAAGTCTATCCTAAGTTCTTCTTTTTCCTTTAACACCTTGTTAAATTCAAGTTCTCCCTCGCTATAGATTATCTTTCCTACAAGGTTCATCGATTCTCTATCCATTAGCTTAAATATGTTTTCTAGATACTCTGTAAGATTAGGCGAAATTTTACTAATTATTTCATTTTTACTTTCTCTTCCAGATAGCGTTATGCCTGCATTTTGTGCTAAATCTCTCAAGAATTCTATTGGATATATTGTTTCAAACTTATACGGTTTGTAAAAATTTTGCCACTGGCCAAAGGTTCTATAATGAACTTGTTCTCTTTTGTATTTTTCTTCTATATCTTTCATTTCAGAAGCTATTTTATTTATGCTTGAAAGATCAAAATTGTTTAGGTCAAGCTTACTTACTATATCCATCACTTCTTTGCTATTTAAAGCTTCTAAGAGATGTTTATTCATGCTATCATCTACCGGAAACCCCATATCCTCCATGAACTTTAAGAATCCATGATCACTCATTTCTTGCCCAATATTTTTACTTTCAGTTTCTTTTTTTACTTCAGCTTCTTTTTTGTTTTCAGCATTTTTTTTCAGTTCTTCAAAATTTATAACTTTATCTTTATCGCTCATATATTCCTCCAATAACTGACATTTTTTGATATTATAATTATTTCTTCATATTCTAATTATTTTTCTCATGTTCTATAAGAAATCTTTTGACATCTATTCCACCTGCATATCCCGTAAGTGCTCCATTTGAACCTATAACTCTATGACATGGAATAACTATGCCTATCTTATTCTTGTTGTTAGCATTTCCTACTGCTCTATAGGCCTTATCTGCGCCAATTGCAGCTGCTATATCTTTATAGGTAGCTGTGGTTCCATATGGAATTTCTCTAAGTGCTGACCATACCTTTTTTTGAAACTCAGTTCCATCTAGTATTAAATCTAGTGAAAAAACTTTTCTTCTTTCAAAAAAGTATTCCGATAGCTGTTTACAAGTTTCATCGGTTATATGATTTCCATTCAGAAGTTCTTGCTCCTCATGTTTTAGAAATTTTATTTCTCTTAGATACTTTTCATCTGCTACTATTTTTAGTAGCCCACAAGGGCTTTTAAAGTATGAATAATACATATACTCCTCCTTTATTTATACCACCTAATTATACAATTATACATTAAATTCTAGTATTTTTGTAGCTTTGATTGATTTTTTTGTGATATTATCACATACTTTGGTATATATGTGTTATATAATTACCTCATAATATGGATTATATAAAAAGGAGACTGATGATATGAAACTAGAAATTACAGATAAAGCAAGAGTAAAACTTGAAGAATATAAGGAAAAAGAAGTCCCTCTAAGAATGATTATAAGTGGCCTTTCCTGATGTGGTCCTACCTTCGCTCTTGTTTCGGAGAAACAGGACTCAGATGATGAAGTTTATAATTTAGATGGCGTTGAAATCAGCGTAAGCAGACAAGTTTACAACATCCTTGAAAAAGCTACAATTGAATATTCCGATAGGTTTTTAAGAAGAGGCTTTGTTATTATGCCTGTTCCAAAATAAAAAATAAAATTCCTGACATTAGAAAAATCTATTTCTACCGCCGGGAATTTTATTTTTCACCAATATTTATTATTGAGCCTATTTATCATATATTCTTATCGTAAAGTAGAGCATAAATAAATTGTAGAGCATAAATTCCCCCGAATGAATTCTGCAGCCTAGATAATTCCATAGAATAAGCAAAAAATTGTCAGCCTCGATTTAGCGTAGCGATTTTCGAGGCGATTTTTTGAGTTTCGTAAATGGAATATCTAGGCGAAGCCCTAATGAGGGGGAATATTTGCCCTACAATTTCAAATATAAATATTATACAATATAATTATTTTGCTAATTCTAAAATAGCTGAAGCATAGATTTTGATTCCGCTCATTAATGTTTCTACGCTTATATTTTCATTTGGCTGATGGATAACATGGTCTTCTCCTGGGAAAGCTGGTCCAAAGGCTACCATATTTGGGAATGATTTTGCATATGTTCCCCCACCGATTCCTATAAGTGTTGCTACATCTCCTGTATAAGATTCATATACACTTGATAACTTAACTATAAGCTCGCTCTCTTTTGGAACAAATAGTGGGTTTACTTTTTTAACATCTGCTACTTCCACGCCATATTTTGCAGCTTTTTGACTTATAGTTTCTTCTATAAAATCTGGTTTTTTTGTAACTGGATATCTTATATCAACTGTAATAGAAATAACATCATCTTCCAGTGAAATAAGTCCTAAGTTCATAGTAAGATCTCCAGATTCTTGATCGCTACATGCTATTCCTAATGTTTTTCCATTAGTTTCCATGTTTATTTCTTTATTTATAAAATCAATAAGCGATTTTAAATCCCCTTTTATATCTGCATTTTCAAGGTCTTTCATAAGCTTAAGAAGTGCATTTTCTCCTTTTTCTGGAGTACTTGCATGTGCTGATTTTCCTAAAACTTCACATTCAAAAGCTCCTTTATAGCTTTTTCCTTGAATTGAAATTTCAGAATCTGTTTCCATTTTCAATGAAACTGAAGGCATAACAACGTTTTTAGCTGTTCCTCCAACTATATCTATAAGTTTGTAATTTTCATTATTTTTTAAAGCTTTTTTTAGTACAACGGCAACCATTCCTTTTTCTGCATTTATTATTGGAAAATCTGCATCAGGTGTGAAGCCTGCAACTGGCATTTCTTGTCCGCTGCTGATGTAATGCGCTACACAATTACTTCCACTTTCTTCGTCTGTTCCAAAAATTACTCTTATTCTCTTGTCATGGTCTAAACCTAAATCTTTTATTGCCTTAAGCGCATAGATTGAACCTATAGTAGGCCCCTTATCGTCACTTACGCCTCTTCCATACATTATCCCATTATGTATTTCCGCTCCAAGGGGATCATACTTCCAGCCTTCTCCTAAAGGTACTATATCAAGATGGCCTAAAATAGCTACCATTTCTTTACCTTCACCAATTTCCACATAACCTACTTTATTGTCTATATTCTTAGCTTTAAGCCCTAATCTTTCTGCTTGAGCAAGTGCATTTACAAGAGCTTCTTTTGGGCCCTCTCCAAATGGTGCTTCTGGTTTAGCATCCCCTTTAATACTACAAATTTTTACATTTTCCCTTATTCCTTCAATAATTTGCTCCTGCATTTCATCGATTTTTTGATTCAAGTTTGAATAATTCATAACTTTCTCCTCCCAACATATAATTTTATTTTTAAAAGCGGATACTTATCTCCCCTGAATTAAGTGTAATAAGCCCCGTTTCTGTCTCTATCACAAGGAAGCCATTTTTATCTATGTCAATAGCTTTTCCTTTTATAGACGTTTCTTCTCCCATATTTAAAACTTTGATTTGTTTTCCAAGTACTATTGATTTTTGTTTATAATAATCTATTATCTCAGGGGCTTCAATATTAGATAGACAGTTGTCCACTTCTAATATAAGCTCTGTAATAAGCTGATTTCTTGTAATATCATCGGTTGTATTTCCCATATAAAGGGCTCCTGCACGCTCTGCTATATCAGATGGAAAACCGTCTTCTGAGGCTTTAAAGTTTATGCCTATACCAAGTATAATTCTATCTATGATTCCCGTTTCAAAGTTAGTTACCGCTTCGGTAAGAATTCCACAGACTTTTTTTTGATCCACATATATGTCATTAATCCACTTTATTCCAGTTTCTAATTTTGTTACCTTTTCAATCGCTTTACTTACAGCTACTGAAGCTGCTACAGTTATAAGGATTGAGCTTTCAATCTTAGCAAAAGGTTTTAATATAAAGCTAGCATATATTCCTCTATTTTCAGGTGAAAAGAAGCTTCTTCCAAGTCTTCCTCTTCCGGCTGTCTGTATATTGGAAATAACAAGATCTGGTTCTTCTGCTTCCTCAAGCAAAAGTTTTTTAGCAAAGGTATTAGTAGAGTCTACAGTTTCCAAATACTTTATATTTTTAAATTTTCCATACTCTGATAAGTTCTGATTTATTATTGCTGGAGATATAATATCTTCAGATTGTAAAAGCCTATATCCCTTATGATGTATCGATTCTATATTATGTCCCTGCTCTTTTAATTCATTTATAATTTTAAAAATTGCACTTCGGGTTATATTCAGTTCACTGGATATTTCGCTACTTGAGATGCATTCTCCATTTTTGCTATATAATATTTGTAAAACTCGATCTTTGTTTTTCATAATTATTTTAGACTCCCAGTGTATCTATATATTTTTCTACAATTTGAACATCAGAAAGTGTATCTATATATTCAGTGCCTCTCTTTTGTCTAGTTTCTCTTCCTTTTCCGGTAACAAGTATTACTGAATCAGACTCGTAGTATGAAAGGGCCTCTTTTATTGCCTGCTCTCTATCTAATATAATTTTACAGTTTGAGTTTAATGGTTTTGCAAATCCCTCTATTTCTAAGCATATCTTCTCTAAAGATTCTTCGCCATGATCTTCCTCTGTTATTACTACAAAGTCTGAGTTTTTAGCAGCAAGTTCTCCTAAATCTTTTCTTCTAGCAAAGGCTTTTCCTCCAGGACATCCAAATACAGTAATTATTTTTTTCCCTGGATATTCTTCTTTTATAGACTCAAATAATTTCTCAAAACTTAGTTTATTATGTGCATAGTCAACTATAGCGGTGATATTTTTTTCTTTGTTTAAGAAAAGTTCCATTCTCCCACTTACTTTTGCACTTACTAGTCCATCATATATGTTATCATAAGGAATGTCAAGTTCTGTTGCCGTAGCAATTGCGGTTACTGCATTAAACACATTAAACAGTCCAGCCATCATAAGCTTGAATTCTCTTGTTTCTCCATTAATTTCTAACTCAAATTCTACGCTATCTTGATTCTTTAAAATATTTTTTATTTTATACTTATTTCCTTCATTTTCACCAAAATATATTATGTTTGCACCTGAATTAAGAGGCTCTTGAGGAAATTCTATTTTATCCCAAACTATCATATTTTTAGATATATCAAAAAGTCTTAACTTTGAATAGAAATAATCGTCAAATGAACTATGTTCAATATCGCTTATATGATCTTCTCCTATGTTTAAAAAACAGCCTATATCAAACTTCACCCCAGATACTCTATCATACTTTAGCGCCTGGCTTGAAACTTCCATTACGCAGTATTTTATATCATTATTCTTCATATTGTTAAAATGCCAATGAAGTTTAAGGGGTTCTGGTGTAGTAAGATGAGATTCTTCAAAGATTTTACCGTCGTAGTTTTCTATAGACGATAGTATCCCTGCTGGCTTTTGATTCTTAGATTTTGCATAGTTATCAAGTATGCTCTTTATAAAATATGCAGTTGTAGATTTTCCTTTAGTCCCTGTTATCCCTATAAGTTTGAACGCTTTCCACGCATCATCATAGAAAAAACAGCCTACAAGTGCCATTGATTTTCTTATATCATTTACAAGTATATGATTTTTACTATCTTCTGCAAGGTCTTTATTGTCTGTTACATAGCATACGATTCCTTTATCTATAGCTTCTTCAAGATAGCTCTTTTTAAAATGGGCTCCTTTACAAAAAAACATACTTTTAGGTGCTGTTTCTTTTGAATTATCTGTTATAATTTCAATTTCTTCAGCTTCGTTTGATATGCTAAATGATGTAACTAGATTGTTTTGTTGCAATAATTCAAGTATGCTTCCAAGTGTTTTTTTCATTTAAATATTCACCAGCCTTCCACCACAAAGCTCTATGGCTCTTCTAACTAGAACTTTTTGGGCATCTATATAAAAATCTTCAAGGTTATTTATCTGTGCATAGTATGATAGTTCTGTACAGCCTAAAACTATAGCCTGCGCTCCATATTCTTTAAGTTCTTTTGAAATTGCTTCAAAACTTTCTTTACTTGGTTCTTTTCCTGCTTTTATTTGTTCATATATTATAGCCATAACATGTTTTTGCATTTCGCTACTTGGATATATGGCCTTTATTCCAAATTTTTCAAGCTTGGTCTTGTATATGTCACTGCTTACGGTTCCATCGGTCGCCATTATACCCGCTTCGCAAACGCCTCTTTGCTTTAGGATTTTTGCAGTTTCTTCTATCATATCTATAAAGGCTATATCCACCGCATCTTTTAATCTGTCAATGAAATAATGTGACGTATTACATGGCATAGCTACATAGTCTGCTCCAAATGTTTTTAGTTTTTGGGCATCACTTAAAAGCTTTCCAAATACTTCCTCTGTATTTCCGCTTAGAATGGCGCCGGTTCTGTCTGGCATGCTCGCATGGTTTATTATAACCATGTCTATATGTTCCTGGTCTTTTGTTGCAACTGTATTATTTATTATTTCTTGATAAAAAGATTGTGTAGCTTGAGGTCCCATTCCGCCAATTACACCAAGTAGTTTTCTTTGATTCATTATTTATCTCCTAGATATTTCTTATACTTTACAAAATGAGACATCTGTGACTTCCAAATAGAAAGATTTCTCTTTAAAACTCCATCTTTAGCATAAAATAGAGGATTTACATAGTTTCCTTCTGCAATAAGTTTTCTCATAGCTTGTTTGTATTTTTCTGGCTTTATATACTTAAATGCTACTTTTTTAGGTACCATCATCCATAATTTTTCATTTGATACCATTATTGTTTCTGTAGTCTCTTTATTTTCGATATACTCATCTACTACCATTTTAGCTAAGTTGTAGCCTGAATTTGTAACATAAAAGTTACTTCTTCCCTGTCTTGGGTTTATTTCAAAAGCTTTATATTTTCCGTCTCTCTCATCATATTTTATATCAAAGTTTGAGAATCCTATATAATTTAGTTTTTCTAATAGAGTTTTGTACTTTTTGTATAGATCTTCGTTATACTCATTTAGAATTACTGCATGATTTCCTATTCCTTTTGGAGTATGTTCTTCTAAAAGCACATGTCCAAGTGCCATAAGTTTTACTTTACCATTTTTATCAGAGTATGAAGTAAGTACTCTCATATTAGTATCATCCCCTGGAATGAATTCCTGAATTATTATGCCTTTTTTGTATCCTGCATTAAATATCTTATTTACAGTCTCCACTAATGCTTCTTTTGTATCTACAAGAAATACTTTGTCCTGACCTTCAAATGGATATCTCCAGTACTCTACACTGTCTGAAGGCTTTATTATATAAGGTGCACTAAATCCAAGTTCTGCATCTCTTGGAGTATCTTTTTCAAATGTAAATGTAGCTGGAAAATCTATTCCATTTTCAGCACAAATTTCATAGAAGGTCTTCTTATCTGTAAGTGGTTCTATTCTTGAAAACTCCATATAAGGTGCTATTATATTTGATTCTAAGTTATTAAGATTTTTGCTTATTACTTCTACATAGCTATCTCCACAGCCTATAAGTACTACCTTTGTTTCGCTATGTTTTTTGGCAAATCCATTTATATTTCTTAAAAACACTTCATCTGTATCCATTTTAGGGTCTGCATTAAGCTCTAATATGCTACTGTTATTACAAGGCCCACTTATGCTTTTGCAAAATACGTATGATTTTAAATTGTATTCTTGATGAAAAGCTCTTGCCATACTGTATACATTTATATCATTTCCCATAAGTACCGGAATAAATTTTTCACTCATTTTAAATTTCCTCCAAATTTTATATTGCACATATTTATATTGTAATACGCTAAGGCTTATCATGCAATAAAATAGTCACAAAATACGGAGACAAATTGTCTCCGTTCCTATTATTCTATATTCATTGCAATTTCATAAACTCTATTTTTAGGCAGATTTAAATCTTTGCTTATAAATTTTACTGCATCTTTTTTAGACATATCTTCATCAAGTTTTTCTTTTATTAGAAATTCTATATCTGAATCACTGTATTCTAGTATTACTTCTTCTTTGTTTCCTTTTACTACTATTACAAGTTCACCTTTTATCTGAGTATTATCTGCAAACTCTATTAGCGAGTTAATATCCATTCTATGATAAGTCTCAAATTTTTTGGTTATCTCTCTAGCCAGTACTATCTGTCTATTTCCCAGTACTTTTTGCATATCTTCTAAAAGGGAGCTTATTCTATGAGGAGATTCGTAAAACACAAGTTCTCCTTTATAAGCTTTGTAATTTTCTAAAAGTTTTATTCTTTCTTTTGACTTTCTAGGTAAAAATCCTACAAAAGTAAACTCTTCATCTACAATTCCTGAGCCTATTGCTGCTGTAACAAAAGCACATGCTCCTGGAAGTACTGTAAATTCAATATCATTTTCTATTGCTGCTTCTATTAGGATTTTTCCGGGGTCTTGAATCCCTGGCATTCCTGCATCTGATACCAGTGCTATATTTTTACCTTCTTTAAGATCGTTTATAATTTCATCTTTTTTTAAAAATTCATTATGTTCATGAATGCTTATAAGCTTATTTTTTATATCATAATGATTGAGAAGCTTTAATGTATGTCTCGTATCTTCGCATGCAATATAATCGGCTTCCTTCAGTGTATTTAGTACCCTTATAGTTATATCTTCAAGATTCCCTATAGGTGTAGGACAAATATAAAGCATTTAATAACCTCCCAGTGTCTCACAGCTGTAAATTTTATTTATTTCTTCAGAATACTGTCCCTCACTATTATATACATATAGTGGATCTAGAATTTTTATCCCTTGATTTCCACCCTTTACATATTTTATCATTATCAGATTAGGAGCCTTTGAAACGTTTGGATGTATAAACCTAATCTCTTTGGGCTCTAATTTATTTTTCCTTGCAAGCTCGATAAGTTCTACCAGTCTATCTGGTCTATGGATCATAAAAAATGGTTTATTTGGTTTTAAAAGATATGAAGCCGTTTCCATAATGTCTGAAAGATTGCATTTTATTTCATGCCTTGAAATAAGTTTTTTTATGTTTTCAGATTTTAACGTATCCGCTTTAAAATATGGCGGATTTGAAACAACAAAATCCATAGAAGCTTTTCCAAATAAACGAGTCTTATCTTTTAAATCTCCATTTATCACTTCAATTCTTTCTTCAAGCTCATTTAACTTGACTGATCGCATAGCCATATCTGCAACTTCGCTTTGAATCTCTAAGGCATACACTTTCTTTAATTCTGATTTTGCTGCAAGCAGTATTGAAATTATACCAGTCCCTGTTCCTATATCTAAGCCTACATCGCCTCTTTTTAATCTACAGAAATTAGCTATTAAAACTGCATCTATTCCGAATTTAAACCCATCGGTTGACTGAATTATTTTATATCCTTTTATCTGAAGATCTTCTATTGTTTCTGATTGTTTTAGCTCCACTACTAATCCTCTAATTCTCTTAATTCTTTTTCTAATTCTCTGTCTATCTTTTCGTTTATCTTCTTCGCATATTTAAGCACAGTTATGTCTTTAAGTTTGTATCTTTTTAGCTCTACTATGTCATTATTTTTATCAATTTGAACTTTCACTTCTTCTGTAAGCACAAAAACCTCTAAAACTCTACCTTCACCATCTTCTGTTTTTACTCTACTTCCTGGTGCTGGCATAACTGATATCATTTCTTCATAAGTTTCATGCTCGTATTTAAGACAACAGAAAAGTCTTCCACATATTCCTGATATTTTTGTAGGATTAAGTGATAGATTTTGGTCTTTTGCCATTTTTATAGATACTGATTGGAAATCTCCAAGCCAAGTAGAGCAACAAAGTGGTCTCCCACAACATCCAAGGCCTCCGAGATTTTTGGCTTCATCTCTTACTCCAATTTGACGAAGCTCTATTCTTGTCCTAAATATTGCAGCTAAATCTTTTACTAGCTCTCTAAAGTCGATTCTACCCTCTGCCGTGAAATAAAATATTAGTTTGTTTCTATCTAGCGTATATTCTGTACCCATAAGTACCATCTCTAGATTGTTATCTACCGATTTTTTTTCAAACATCTTTCCTGCTTCTGCCGCAAGAATTTTATTTTCCTCATAATTGCTTATATCTTCATCAGTAGCCATTCTCAAGATAGGTTTTAGTGGTGCTACTATATCGTCTTCTGGTATTAATCTATTCCCAATTGCTATTATTCCTAATTCTAAACCTCTTGCAGTTTCTACTATTATCTTATCACCAGATTTATATATTTCTTCATTAGGAGAGAAATAGTATATCTTCCCGGCCTTCTTAAATCTTACTCCTACAATCTCTATTTTCATTTTTCCTCCAGGATTCTATACAATAGTAAATCTGTACAAAGATTTCTATTGCAGTTAGAATTTATATAATTATAACATTTATTAAGTTTAGTATTTATATTAATTATATCTTTTACATTCTTGTTATTATTTACAGCATCTTTCATCAAAATAAATTCTGATGCCATAAAATTTTCTAAGATTTCTAAGATATCATTTTTTTCTAATTTATCTTCAAATATTTTTAAAATTTCTTGTGTTGAAAGGCTTCTTAAACTTTTGCTTTCTTTTGCACTCAATTCTCTATTTAAATAAATACTATACGCTCTTGACTTTATAGTATCTAAAATTCCTATTGTATCATTACATATTGAAATTATTATAGTATCACTTGGAAGTTCCTCAATGCTCTTTAACATAGCATTTTGAGCAAGTTCCCCTACTTTTTCAAAATTTTTAAATATAATTATTTTCTTATTAAAAAAGGGCTTTAAGCCCATTTCAAACACTATTTGTTTAATATCTGAAATCTGAAGCTCCTTGGAGTCAAAAATTCTTACGTCTATATTATTATAAAAATCATCAATTTTAAATTTTCTAGAGAGCGAGCTTACAAGTTCGCCCTCTATGGTTTCAAAGTCAGATTCTATCAAAAAAAATGATGCGTTAGAATCTAACATAATTTCAAATGCTTTATTGTTTTTCATTAAGCATACCTTCTACTATTTGTATTATTTCACTGTTTATCTCTTTCAAGGTTTTCAAATTTCCACAGTTGTCAATACAATCTATCTTTGTCCAAGAAAGCTCTTTGCATATCTCGATTGAACGTTCATAGGTCTTTTTCAAATAATCTTTATTTGATTCATGGATATCTTTTTCTTTTTCTCCAGATATCTTGTTCTTCCTATTTCTCATAAGTTCTTGAGATTTTTCAAAAGGCATATTTAGGAACAAAGTTTTGTCAGGCTTTGGAATTTGGAATATATTATATTCCAAATCCTCAAGCCAAGATATAAACTCCATTTTTTCGTTATAATCATCTATTTTGCAAGCTTGATTTATTATATTTGACGAGGTATATCTGTCACTGATAATTATATATCCTTGATTATAATAATTTTGCCATCCGGTTCTAAATGAAGCAAATCTATCGCACGCAAATAGTATTGATGCGGCTTTTGCATTTACATCTCCTGGATTTTTTCCAAAATCTCCATTAAGATACATCTTTACAAGTGCTGAAGAATCACTATTGTAATCTGGAAATGAAATTTGTTTTACCTTATGGTTCTTTTCTTTTAGATATTCATAAAGCAATCTTGTTTGCGTTTGCTTTCCTGAAGAATCAGTTCCCTCTATACTTATTAACATATATATTTCCTTATTATTTATAGTTAAGCTTTGTTATATCGAGTAGTTCTGCTACTAATTTCACTACAGAATTTAAAAGGCTTAATCTATTATTTTTTATGTTCTCATCTTTGTCCATTATCATAACGTTATCAAAAAGATTGTTTATATGAGGACAAATTTCTTCGTAATCATTTAGTGCTTCTATATAAGCTTTATTTTTAATTGCTGATTCAAATTTATCTCTGACTGATAGATAAGCATCATAAAGTGCTTTTTCTGAGTCATCTACAAAAAGTTCTTTATCTATTTGTATAAAATCTTCTTCTTTTAACAGGTTGTGAGCTCTTAATACTGTGCTTAATACCTCTGCCTTATCATCTTGAAGCCACTTTTCAGTATCTTTGGCTATTGCAAGAATCTCATAAAGTGATGCGTTTTCATTTTCTAAAACCGCATTAACTACATCATATCTTATTCCCATATCTAGTAACAGACTATTGATTCTAAGCTTGAAGAACTCCATAAGTTCAGCTTCTACTGTATCAATATTTTCTGTTTCAAATTGTGAAAGAGCTATTTTAAATAATCTCTTTAAATTTATGTTATAGTCTTTACTCATAAGAATATTTATTACAGCAATTGCTTGTCTTCTAAGAGCATACGGGTCCTGCGATCCTGTAGGCTGAATTCCTATTGAGAAAAATCCTGCAATAGAATCCATCTTATCTGCAAGTGAAAGTAGTATCCCTTCATTTGTCTTTGGAAGTTCATCTGATGCATTTCTTGGAAGATAATGTTCAAATATAGCATCACATACAGGCTTAGGCTCATTTGTAAGCTGAGCATAGTATCTTCCCATAATTCCTTGTAGCTCTGTAAATTCAAATACCATAGCTGTTGTAAGGTCTGCTTTTGCAAGAAGTGCGGCTCTACTTATATGAGTAGTATCCATTCCAAGCATTTCAGCTATACAATGGGCTGATTTATCTATTCTATTTACTTTATCTCTCATAGTTCCAAGTTTTTGCTGGAATACGATAGTGTCTAGGCCTGAAACAAAGCTCTCAAGCGATTTTTTGGTATCTTCTCCATAGAAGAATTTAGCATCCATAAGTCTTGCAACTAAAACTTTTTCATTTCCTTTTCTTACATTTTCAATCATGTAATTATCGCCATTTCTGACTGTTATAAAGTAATTTACAAGTTTTCCGTCTTTTCCTCTTACTGGGAAATATCTTTGGTGTGCTTCCATTGGTGTTATTATTACTTCTTCTGGAAGTTTTAAGTATTCTTCAGAATAACTTCCATAAAATGCAGTAGGATATTCTACTATAAAGTTTACTTCTTCAAGAATGTCTTCATCTATTATAGCATTTCCCTCAAGCTCTTCTGCAACCTTTTTAACTTGTTCAAGAATCATAGCTCTTCTTTCATCTTGGTCAAGTATTACAAAGTTATCTTTTAGTTTTTGTTTATAGTCTTCAAAATCTGAAATTTCTATTTCTTGAGTTCCTAAGAATCTATGACCTTTTGTTATTTTTGTAGTGTTTATGCCTTCTATATCAAAATCTATATGATTTCCATGGAAAACACAGATAAGCCATCTTATAGGTCTTATAAATTTAAGGTTTTTACCTCCCCATCTCATTGGTTTAGGGAAGTTCATATTTCTTATTACATTCTCAAGCACATCTTTTACATATTTAACAGTTTCTTCACCTTTTTTCTCAACTGTTAGATATATATACTCATCTTCTCCAGAAGTTCTTATTTCAACATTTTCTATGTTTCCGCCCTTACCTTTTACAAATCCAAGTAATGCTTTTGTTGGATTGCCATCTGCATCATATGCAATTTTCTTAGAAGGGCCTTTGAATTCTTCTTTTAAATCTTTTTGTTTCTCTGCTATATTTCTTACTACTATAGCAAATCTTCTTGGCGTAGTTTTAACTTCTATACTTTCAAATTCAATATTTAATGCATTTAAGTTTTTCGAAAGTAAATCATAGATTTCTTTTAAAGCATTGTTTATATATCTTGCTGGTATTTCTTCTGTTCCAATCTCATAAAATAAATCTCTATTCATCGCCATTACTCCTTTTCATCAGAGGGTATCCCATTTCTTCTCTTTGCTGTACATAAAGACTTGCTATTTTTTTAGCCATATTTCTAACTTTTGCAATATATCCTGCTCTTTGACTTACTCCTATTGCCCCTCTTGCATCAAGAAGGTTGAATGTATGTGAACATTTTAGAACATAGTCATATGCTGGCATTACTAGCCCTTTTTCAATTAGCTTAAGGGCTTCTTCTTCAAAAGTTATAAACTGATTAAACAGCATTTCTTTGTTTGATTCATCAAAGCTATAAACGGAATGCTCATATTCAGCTTTTCTGAATACGTCGCCGTATTTTATTTCGTCAGTATAATCTAAATCATATACATCTGCTTTATTTTGAATATATAGTGCAAGACGTTCAAGTCCGTATGCTAATTCAGCTGATTCAAGTTCACAGTCTATTGCTCCTACTTGTTGGAAATAAGTGTATTGAGTTATTTCCATACCATCTAGCCATACTTCCCAACCAAGTCCCCAAGCTCCAAATGTAGGGTTTTCCCAGTTGTCTTCAACAAAGCGTATATCATGTTCTAGCGGATCTATGCCTATAGCTTTTAAAGATCCTAAATAAAGCTCTTGAACATTGTCTGGTGATGGTTTTAGTATAACCTGAAACTGATGGTGCTGATAAAGTCTGTTCGGATTTTCTCCATATCTTGCATCTGCTGGTCTTCTAGAAGGTTCAACGTAACATACTTTCCACGGCTCAGGCCCTAGCGACCTTAAAAAAGTCTGAGGGTTAAGTGTCCCGGCTCCCTTCTCACTGTCATAAGCCTGCATCATTATGCAGCCTTGTTTTGCCCAGTATTCTTGTAATCGTAGTATCATGTCTTGGAAATTCATATTGGCCTCCTATATATTTTTCTGATTTAACTTACAGTTTAGTTTTCAAACTCAGAAGTTATATTTGTTGCGTCTTTCCATATCTTTTCAATATTATAGAAATCTCGTTCTTCGTCCTTAAATACGTGAACAATTATATCGCCATAGTCTAACAGAATCCATCTTGAAGTATCTAAGCCTTCTTTTACTTTAGGCTCTATGCCTTCTTTTGTAAGTGCATCTTCAATCGCATCTGAAATAGCTTTTACTTTTCTCTCGTTGTCTGCGCTTGCTATTACAAAGTAATCCGCTATTGAACTTAGCTTTCCTATTTCTAATATAAGTACATCTTCAGCCTGCTTATCGTCAAGCTGCTTGTAAATCGTCTCTAACATACTGTTTCTCATTATTTAAAATCCTTTCCTAACACAACCACTATATCAGGCTCACTTGATACTATATCCTTAGTACCTTTTTCTATTTTACCCACTTTAAGTATATTTCTAATCTGACTTGCAAAATTAGAATCATCTTTATAGTATACTATTGTATTCTCATTATCAAAATTACTTGCGTTTCCAGTTGAAGTAACTGAAATCTCTTCAATTTTAAGCAGATCTGTCGCTCTTCTTGCAACTCCACTTATTCCACTACCATTTAAAACCTGTATCTTATAATTACTTGTATCTTTTACAGGAGCTTTAGCCTGTGCTTGAGGTGCTGCTTTAGAAGCAGTTCCGCTTTGAGTACCAGTTTGTGAAGTTCCTTCTGTCCCTTCAGCTGTAGCTTCAGTTTCAGGAACTGGATAGTTTCCTGAAAGCAGATAGTCTAACATAGCTGATAACTCTTCAGCGTTAGGTTCATAATAAGATACTCCATTTATCATATCTGGCTCTCCAGGTACTGTTTTCTTTTCTATTCTAGCTGTATCAACAGATAGCGCTTGTTTTGCTACAATAAGCATTGTCTTCATATCCATATCTGTCTCTACATACTTTGACATAGTATCTATATAGTTAGGAATATTCATTATAGATGCTGGAGATGTCATCTTTTTTATAAGCGCATCTAAAAATGCTTGCTGAGCTTGAATTCTTCCTAAATCCTGATTTGGATATCCTTTTCTAAATCTTACAAATCCCATTGCCTGCTCTCCATTAAGTGTCTGTACTCCCTTTTTAAGGTCCACATTTAGAGGTGGCTCTGATCTTGTATCTTTATATTTCATATCAATAGGAACATCTACTTCTATTCCACCTAAATCATCGACTGTTTTAAATAGCGCTCTATAGTCTAGTTTTACATAGTGATGTATTGGAATTTGAAGAAAATCTTTTATTGTACTTATGGCTAATTCTGTTCCTCCATAAGAGTGGGCATGATTTACTTTATCATAATCTCCACCATTAGCAAGTTTAACTCTTGTATCTCTTGGAAGCGAAAGTATAAATCCAGTTTTAGTTGTTGGATCTATACTAAGCACCATTATTGTATCTGTTCTTGTTCCTTTTCCATCCCCTTCATTTTCAAGGGTATCAACCCCCATAAGCAGGACGTTTACTCTATCTTTATAATTACTTACATCTAAATTTTCAAAGCTATCTTCTGCACTTGGCTTATTTTCTTCTACAGCTTCATCAACATCATTTTTATAAAATGCATACATAACTGTGCTAAAAATCATAGAAAATATTACAAATAGAACTAAAAATATTTTTAAAAACTTCTTCATTTATTCACCTCTTTGTTTTTATCTAGAAAATAGTTTCTGGCAATTACCGAATTTGGATGAATTTTTAATCCACTATTTAGAAGATATGATATTGTGTTATTTAAAATACATAACATTGTATGATCTATGTCAATAAGAGCTATTTTTCTTATTGAATCAACATTGGGGTATTTTCTTCCTTCTTCAATAGAATCTGCGATAAAGATTATTTTTTCAAGCATAGACATACCCGCTCTCCCTGTGGTATGAAATGAAATTGCATTTAATATATCTTCATCTTCTATGCCATATTTATCTTTTGCAATTTTCGCTGCAATTTTTGAATGAATTAATTCTTTAGATGCTAACTCTAAATCATCAACTATCAAATTATTACTTTTAACGAAAGTTTCTATTTCATCGTAAGAAAATTGTTTTGCGTAATCATGTAATATCGCTGCTAATTTACATTTTTCAACATTTTCCCCATATTTATATGCCAGCTCGACAGACATATCTACAACCCCTTTAATATGCATATAACGCTTCTTTGTAAGCAGAGATTTTAATGTTTCATCTACTTTACAGTATATATCATTATTCTCACTCATAATTAATCCCTATATAAGTTATTTTTTAGTATATAATTTAGTATCTTTTCATCCAATTCATCTATTTCACTAGAATCAAGACCTATTTCTTCTTGTATGCCACTTATTTTCTGTCTTATTTCACTGGAAGATATATTTTCAGTTATACTTCCTATGAGGTTTATTTTTCCTTTATATTTATATTCTAGTTCTTTGATTTTATTTTTTAAATCTTCATAATTTGAAATGTCTGGCCTTTCAAAAACTATTAATTCACAGTACTTGAATATCTGCTCTACTCTGTACCATTTTTCGATATCAAAAACACAGTCAGAACCTACTATAAAATAAAGTTTATCTTTGGGATATATAAGCTTTAGGGCTTTTAAGGTATCTACCGTATAGGATTTTCTGTGCTTTATTTTATTTTCTATATTTGACACAGAAAAGCCTTCTATTCCTTCTATTGCAAGTTCTACCATCTTTATTCTATGACAAAACGGCTGTATATCAATAGCTAATTTATGTGGTGGATTTGCTGATGGAATAAATATGATTTGATCTAAAGCCATTATATTCCTTGCTCTTCTTGCTATTTCAATATGCATTGAATGTATAGGATTGAAAGTTCCTCCTAAAATCCCTATTTTTTTCAAGCTAATATCCTCCAATTTATCTTTTTGGTAATATTATCTGAGGGTTTTCTTTAAATTTTCTATATAAAACAACCTTATTACCGATACATTGTACGCATTCTGCGTTTAATTCTTCTGCAAGCGCATTTCCTGCTTCCTTACTTGTTATCCCTGAATTATCTAGGAATTTTATCTTTATAAGCTCTCTATTAATAAATGTCTCTTCAATAGATTCTATAACCTTCTCGTTTATTCCATCTTTTCCTACCTGAGTTGTAGGTTGAATAGTATTTGCTAAGCTTCTTAAATACGCTCTTTGTTTACTTGTAATCATATTTTCTCCTAATCAAAAAAGTCAAATTCTAAATCATAAATCTTAACAGTATCGCCATCTTCAATTCCCATCGCTCTAAGTCTTTCAAAAATCTTATACTGTTCAAGCATTTTTTGGAAATATCTTATAGATTCCATATCTTCAAAATGAACTGAATATAGAAGCTTTTCTAGTGGAGTTCCCTCAACTATATAAACTCCATCTTCTATTCTTATCTCAATTTTATCGATATCGCTCTCTTCGATAACTTCCTCAACAAAATAATCTTCTTCATCAAATAATTGTGATTCTTCTGCATCTTTTAGAAGTTGTGATGTCATGTTTAAAAGTTCATCAACGCCTTCTCTTGTAGCTGTAGACATAGGTATAACTGTATATCCTTCTGCTTCAAGTTCTTTTTTGAATGCAATAAGCTGCTCATCATCTGAAAGAAGGTCTGTTTTGTTAGCCGCTACTATCTGTGGCTTTTTAGCCAGTCTTGGATTAAATTTCTCAAGTTCCGCATTTATTTTTCTAAAGTCATCAAGCGGATCTCTTCCCTCTATTCCTGAAATGTCAACTATATGAACTAATACTTTAGTTCTTTCTACGTGTCTAAGGAAATCGTGTCCTAATCCTATTCCATCACTAGCACCTTCTATAAGTCCTGGAATATCTGCTATTACAAAACTATCCCCCGTTTTAAGCTTAACTACTCCAAGGTTTGGATAAAGTGTTGTAAAATGATAGTTTGCTATCTTTGGATTAGCTTTAGTTACTATAGATAGGAATGTAGATTTTCCTACATTTGGAAAACCTAAAAGACCTACGTCTGCAATAAGTTTAAGTTCTAATACTACATTTCTTTCCTGGCCTTCTCTTCCTGCCTTAGCAAATGCTGGGGCCTGTCTTATAGCGTTTTTGAAGTGAGTATTACCTTTTCCTCCACCTCCACCTTTTGCAGCTACAAAGCGGTCTCCTTCATTAGAAAGGTCCGCTAGTACTAGATTTGTCTTTTCATCTCTTACAACTGTTCCAACTGGAACTTTTAGTATAAGATCTTCTCCAGTTTTCCCATGCATGTTTGAACCTTTTCCATTCCCACCGTGTTCCGCAGAATATTTTCTTTGGTATTTAAAATCCATAAGAGTTCTCATATTTGTATCCACTTCAAATATAATATTCCCTCCATGTCCGCCATCGCCACCATTTGGGCCTCCTGCTGGAACATATACTTCTCGTCTAAATGCTACTGCCCCATTGCCGCCATTACCAGCTTTTAAATAAATATGGGCTTTATCTATAAACATTATTCACTCTCCCTTTCAAATATAACTTTATTTATTGCATATGCAACTCCACTATCATTGTTAGATTTTGTTATAAAATCTGCTGCTGTTTTTAATCTGCTGTTTCCATTTGCCATTGCAACTTTTAATCCAGCAATCTCAAACATACTTAAATCATTTTTTTGATCACCCAAAACCATTATTTCTGAAGTTGGAATTTTATACATATCTGAAACTATCTTTATTGCATTTCCCTTGCTGACATTCTTATTCATTATTTCTAAATTTTTTGTACCTGATTGACTTATGTCAATCCCTTCAATTTCAATAAGTTTATTCATTATCTCTTGACTATCGTTTTCGTCTTCAAAGAATACAATAAATTTTAATATATCTTGAACTATTCCTGCTTTTTTGACTATATCTTCGCATATAACTATACGTATATCCTCTTTATTGTCGTTATTTTTAAGATTTTGTTCATGATAACAAAGCGCAGAATTCGAAAGCGTTTTAGAGTATACGCTATCTTCAGTATAAAAATGATATCTCTGATTCATACTCTCTAAAAGCTCTGCAATAGCAATTGCCTTATTATTCTTCAGGCTATTTATATATATACGTTCACTTCCATCAGCACTTTTTATTAGCGCTCCATTGCACGATATTATATTATAGCTTCCTCCAAGCTCTCTGGCAATAACTTTTGCAGATGCATTTAATCTTCCTGTCGCTATGCAAAACTTAATATCTTTATTTTCTAATTCATTTATAGCTTTTTTATTTTCTTTTGATACAATATGTTCATCGTTTAAAAGCGTTCCATCTAGGTCAGATACTACTAATCTTATCATTCTATCTCCATTTTTATTTTATATACTCTATAACTGGCATCCCCTCACAGTAATAAAGCTTTATTACTGCACAGTTTTTTATTCTAAAATTCCAGTAAAGCGTTTTGTCGCCAGCAAGAATGTATGAAAGCAACATTTGTATAACCCCCGCATGAGAAACAATTACCAATTCATTATAGTTGGAATAGTTTTCAATAACTTTGTTATACGTATTTGAAACTCTATTAAGAAAGGAGGTTAAATTTTCACCACCAGGGTATTGATAATCATTTCCTTCTTTTAAGATTTTTTCAAATTCCTTACTGTGATTTTGTTTTATATATTCAAAACTCTTACCTTCAAATTCTCCAAAATCAAATTCCAAAAAACCTTCTTCTGTTACAATAGTTCTTTCAAAAACGCTTGCAGTATCAACTGCACGTTTAAGAGGAGAACTTATTATAACTGGAGATTTTAAAGGCTCAAGCTTGGGCTCAATTTCATTTTTTATTTCTTCAATAGACCCAATAACTTCACTTTCAGTGCGTCCACATAAAACACCGTATTTATTAGCCTTAGTTTTGGCATGCCTTATTAAATAAATAGACTGCATATATACGCTCCTAAATATATTAAAGGAATTGTCATCATTTCAGATATCTCACATGTAGCTCCAAGTATATCGCCTGATATCCCATCTATTTTGTCATAAACAAATTTTCTTATCCGCTTTACTAAAAATAAAATTCCAAAAAAAGTAAATATAAGGGCTCCTAAAAACACGCTTCCGTAAAGCATATATATAGTTGCCATCATAATTATGCTATAAAATATTATTATAGCATAATATTTTGATTTACTCAATTTCCCTATAAAAGGTTCTCCCATTTTAGATTTATTAAGTGGAACTGCCTTATAGCAGATTAGTATTAATGAAATCCTTGCCATAATTGGAGAAAATATAAGCAAAAAAATTTGCCCCGAACTTATGCAGTGTTCAAAAAAAGCTATTTTTAGTATTAATAAAAATACTACTGCCAAAAGTCCCATGGCTCCAATTCTTGAATCTTTCATTATTTCAATAATTTTTTCTTTGTCTCTGTAGCTAAAGAGTCCATCAAAACTATCTGAAAGCCCATCAAGATGAAGTCCTCCTGTTAGAATAACCATTGTCAATACAGCTAAAACTGCTGCTATATGCGAACCGAATACGATATTTGATAAATAAGCTACAGCTACTGTAAAAAAACCAATTATCATTCCCACTAAAGGAAAAAATTTCATATTCTCTGCACTTACTACATAGTCAAATTTTATTTTAACTGGAATCCTAGTTAAAAAAACTAGTGTACTAAAAAAAGAATTTTTTATGTCATTCATAATGTGCCTTTCTAGTTTCTATTTTATTTTAACTGGTATTGAACTCACCACAAGGTATACTTCATCCGCATGTTTTGCACATATTTGATTCGCTCTTCCTACATAATCTCTATATATTCTAGAAAGCTTGTTATCAGGAACTATGCCAAGTCCAATTTCATTGCTTACAATCACTATATTACCAGTTGAATTTTTAACAATTTCCAAAATACTAGTTATTGATTTACTTATTTCTGCTTCAATTTGATTTGCTTTTTCTTCGGATATTGTATCGAAATCAAAATTATTTCTAAACATCATATTACTTATATACATAGTTATGCAGTCCAAAAGCACATATTCATGAGAATTCATTATATTTGATATTACAAGCTCTATGTCTAAAGGTTTTTCATATGTTATCCATAAATTTCCTCTTTGAAATTGATGCTTTTTTATTCTGTCCTTCATCTCATTATCTAAAGCTTCTGCGGTCGCTATATATCCTAGATTTTTTGAGTTTTCAATACAATACTTTTCTGCAAATGTACTTTTCCCTGATCTTGCTCCACCTGTTACAAATACTATTTTCCCCATACTCAAAGCTCCCTTATCCAGCATCTGTGTATTTAAATTCTAGTTACTTTCGCTTTTTTCACTTTTTTGATTTTTGTCACTTTTATCAGAAGTTTCAGCCTTTGTTCCTACGAGTATTACTTTGGTCTGACTTGGATATTTATCCTTTGATACAAGACGTTTTTCTCCATCAACTATTACATATGTTTCTGAGCGAATTTCATCTCGTCCCTTTGTCTTCACTTTTTCTTCCCCTTTTGGAAGTGTAGGATCTTCTACGCGTTTTACTTCTCTTGCTTTTTTAGAAACTACAGCTGATGTTATTTCTATATTTGGAACGCTTTCTGTGTTTCCATATATACTTACAGTTACACTGCTGCTTCCTGTATAAGTTTTTATAACAATCGGAAAGTCATAGTTGTTTTTAAACTTAAAATCTATTGAGTTGTCACTTACAGCCGCATCTCTTCCATAGGTAACATAATTTGATGGTATAGAGTGAGGTCTTCTTTGAACAACGTCAAGTCCTGCATAAATCACACTATTATATAAGGTAGATGATACCTGACAAACTCCGCCGCCAAGACCTTCTTCTATCTCTCCATTAACGATAACCGTTGCATTTTTATATCCATTTTTAACAGTTTTAAGTTTAGTTTTTTCATTATAAGAAAATGTTTCTCCTGGCATTAATACAGTATCATTTATATAGTTAGCTGCTACTCTTATGTTCTCATTTCTGCCTTCAAGATGTGATGAAAAAGTTGTCCTATAACTTCCTATTACTCCATTTATTCTATTTAAATCTTCACTTTTAACTTTAGGTTCAACTGATTTTACAGGTACATTAACCAGTATATTTTTCTTCGGCACAATTTTACTGTATATTTCTTCTTTAAATGCTTCTCTGTCGATCTTTACTCCATTTTCGCCTCTAGTTACATAGATTCCAGAACCAATACTTATTGATGCATCTTTAGGCTCAGTTTCTACTGAATCCTTTATGTCATCATAAATCTTAGGTTCAATGTCTTGTGGAATAATATTTTTTATCTCAAAATCCTTAGACTCATCAAAATATTTATGTTCTATATATGCAGCTAAATTTTCTGCAAAGTTGCCGTTTCTACCTACGCTATAAGCTTTTTCAATGGCTTCGCTAACATCAAACTCACATCCAAGTTCTTGTAGACTATAAACATATGATTTCCCGTTATATCTTACATCCATATTTTTGTAAACATTCTCACTTTTGAGTAATTCTTCAGCTTCACTTTTAGTAATATTTTCTACAGAAGTGCCATTGATTTTTATATTGTCAAATATTTTTTCACTTGAAACTGCTTTTGAAAAAGAATTTAAAACAATACCTATCGGGATCATAAGACATATCAATATCCCTGCTAAAATTTTTATACCTGTACTTTTTAACAATTTACTATTCCCCTTCATTTCTAAAATAATTGCAATCTTTTATCAACAAGCATCCTTCACATAAAGGATTTTTAGCCTTACACTTTCTTCTGCCATGAAATATCATTGCATGATGAGCTTTAGTGTAAAGATTTTTAGGAATTTTAGAAGTTACATCCTTTTCTATTAAGTCGGGACTTGTATTCTCAGTAAGGCCTAATCTAAAACTAATTCTTTTAACATGAGTGTCCACCGCAAAGGCTGGCACGTCAAAGCAGTTGCTTAAAACCACATTTGCAGTTTTTCTGCCCACTCCGGGTAGCTTTACTAGTTCCTCCATATTACTAGGAACTTTAGAATCATATTTTTCAAATATTATCTTAGATGTCTTAACTATATTTTCTGCTTTTGAGTTGTAAAAACCAATGCTCTTTATTATGTCTTTTAGTTTGTCTATATCTACCTTTGCCATTTTTTCGGGTGTTCCATATGACTTAAATAGATCTTCAGTTACTATATTTACTCTTTTATCTGTAGATTGGGCACTTAATATTGTTGCTACAAGAAGTTGAAATGGTGTTTCATGAACAAGCTCACATTCAGCTTCTGGATACATCTCAATCAAAGTTTTAACTATTCTCGTATGTCTATTCATTATCATTTAAAATAAGAATATTCCGCTTTATAATATTCTTTCCTCTCCAAGAAAAATTTCTATTCCCATAAATTCGTTTGAATTCCTTATTACTAAGGCTCAAAACATTCTCTAATTCTATATTATACAATAAATCGATGTTAAAATCTTCTATATTTGAATATTTTTTATTTTTATTTTCTGGACATACCAATTGACAAATGTCGCATCCATAAATTTTCCTTTGATTTTTAAGAAGTTTTTCTTCATATTCACTAAGTTGTTTTTTCTGAGTAAGATATGATATGCATAGATTAAAATTAACGCCTGATTCAGTTATCGCTCCCGATGGGCAATTTTCAATACAAAGCTTACATTTTGAACAATCGCCTTCATATGTTATTATTTCTTCAAATTCAACATCTGTAAAAACAAGAGATAAAAATCCATAACTCCCATATACATCGTTTATAACAAGTGAGTTGAGTCCTTTTTTACCAAGTCCTGAGTTAAACGCAAAAAATCTTTCATTGTATTCTCCGTTATCACATTGAATGTGTACTTTTGCTCCTTTGTAATTATCACAAATGTCTTTGCTGACAATTGAGGTTATCTTTTTTGCCACATCATGATAGTCTATACTGCACGCATGCACTGATAAGTTTGAATTCTCACAACCAATTTTCTTTTTCTCACTAAGATATGGCACAAAAAGTACAATTATACTTTTAGGTTCAAATCCATGCTTATCTTTAAATGAAAATAGAGATTCTCCTGCTGTTTCAAATTCGCAACCAAGTCCACTTTCTCTTCTTGATTTCAAAACAGTTATGAAATCATCATATTTTTTCTTCTGGGATTCAAAATTCAAAACTCTGTATTCAAAAATACTGTACTTTAATTTTAATTTATTCATAATACATCCTTCAAAAAAACCTTTGAGAATGAAGTTCTCAAAGGTTTTTAGCAACATTATTTACCGCAGCACTTTTTATATTTCTTTCCACTGCCGCAAGGACAATCATCATTTCTTCCTATTTTGTTTTCATTAACTACAGTTCTTGTTTTATTATATTCTTTTTTGATTTGTTGTCTTTGTTCTGCAGTTAATATCTCATTCCAAGCTTCCATTCCATACAACCAGTCAGCCTTTGCTGCTAGCATATTGAAGTATAACTTTTCAAAATCAATATTTAAAGCTATTTCAGTTTCTTCTGATAAAGACTCCATATCCATTTCTGCTGTTAATGATGTGTTTATTCCATCAATAAATCCAACTACTGTAAGTGCATCCACTTCAAATTGTTCAGCTATCTTAGCTATTGTACCACTTAAAACCTCATCTTTGTGAGTTAATAGGTAGTCATAAAACTTAGCTTCTTTTGGAAGATAATCTCCCCAAAATTTTTCATACTCTGCTTGCGTTTCAATTTGGTAAGCAAGCTTATCCCATTTGCTATATAAAGACATCTTAATATTCATTCCTTTCAATTTTTTTAACCTTTGTATTATAGCAGGAAAATATCCATATTGTAAATAGAAACCTAATAATTTTTAAGCTCTCTTTGGATTCTTCTCTCTGTATCTTTTTTGGCAAGTGCATCTCGCTTGTCATAAAGTTTTTTACCCTTAGCGAGCCCTATCTCTACTTTAACTTTGCCTCGCTTTAAATACACCTTAAGCGGCACTATTGTATACCCTTTTTGCGTAGTCTCCCCAATAAGCTTTTTTATTTCATACTTATGGAGTAAAAGCTTTCTTACTCTAAGCGGATCTACGTTAAATATATTTCCCTGTTCATAGGGGCTTACATGCACTTGCTTAAGATAAGCTTCTGAGTTATCGATAGAAACATATCCATCGGTAAGATTTATCTTAGACATTCTTATAGATTTAACTTCCGTCCCCTTTAGCTCAATTCCAGCCTCATAGGTTTCGAGTATTTCAAAATTAAATCTTGCTTTTTTATTTTGTGCAACTATTTTTATATCAGACACATTACTCTCCCCTTAATTTTTTTGCCATTTCTTTTGCTATAATTGATAAACTTTCTAAGTCTTCTTTCTTAGGAGAACATTTAACTTCAACCGTATGCTCTATAACATCATAATCACAAGTTTCAGCAAATTGTTTAAGCATTTTAACTCCGCCACCACTCCAGCTGTATGAACCACATATTCCAAGAATATGATTCTTTATATTATTCATTTCTATTACTTTAACTAGCGTTGCCATTGGAGGGAAAAGCCCATTGTTGTATGAGCAACTAGCAAGTATTAGCCCTTTGTATTTCCATATATCATTAATTATATATGAATGGTGAGTTTTTGATGCATCATACATCTTTATATTGCTTATGCCTTCTTCCGCCAACTGTCTTGCAATTGTTTCTGCCATCTTTTCTGTATTTCCATACATTGAACCATATACAATAACTACCCCTTCTTCAGTCTCATAGTTAGACCATTTTCTATAGTCTTCAATTATTCTAGATGGGTTAGTTCTCCAAACTGGTCCGTGTACTGGACAAATCATTTTTATTTCAAGTGCTTCTAATTTTTTCAGAACACCTTGAACTTGTTTTGAATGTTTTCCAATTATATTTGAATAATATCTTCTAGTTTCAGATTCATAGTATTTCCAGTTTATCTCATCATCAAATATCGGCCCATTTAATGCTCCAAAGCCTCCAAAAGCATCTTGCGAGAAAAGTATCTTATCGCAAAGTTCATAACTTACCATAGATTCTGGCCAATGAACCATAGGTGTCATAAAGAACTTAAGCGTTCTCTTTCCTAGACAAAGTTCATCGCCTTCTTTTACTTCGAGCATTTTTATATCTTCGATTCCATAAAAATCTCTAAGCATTTCTTTGGTTTTCTTGTTTACAACAAGTGTAATGTCCGGATATACACTTATAATATTTCTTATTGAGCTAGAGTGATCAGGTTCCATATGGTGTATTACAAGATAATCAAGAGTAGCTCCCTCAAGCGCCTCATTCATTTTCTCTACAAAGCAGTCGACCTTATTTATCTTAACCGTATCAAGAAGCACATTCTTTTCATCTTTTATTATATATGAATTATAAGTAACGCCATCATCTAATGGCCACATATTTTCAAAAAGGTGTGTCTCTCTATCGTTTACTCCGATATAATATATACCCTCTGTAACTTTAACTGATAATGTATTCATCTTAAGGTCCTCCATTTATTTTTTAGTTTATTAATATTTTATACTGAAATTTGAAAAAAATCTACAAAAACCTAAACCAACTTAAGCCTTATCTCCTTAAATGCAAAATCTACACTATCAACCTCTACCTTTACTTTATCGCCAACTCTATATATTTTCCCAGTTCGCTCTCCTCTTGCACAATAGTTTGCTTCATCAAAAACAAAGTAATCCGAATTTATATCTGCAAATCGAACTAGCCCCTCAACTGTATTATCCAGCATTATAAACATTCCAAAATTTGTAACACTTATTACTATGCCTTCAAATTCATCTCCAATATGACCTTTCATATAGTGACATTTTAAAAGGTCATCCACACTTCGCTCAGTCTCCATAGCTTTAATTTCATTTTCAGAGCACTGCTGTGCAACATCTGCTATTATATTGTCATAATGCACAATTCTTCGCTCATCCAGTTTGCCAGAAATACTCTCTTTTATTATCCTGTGTATCTGAAGGTCTGGATATCTTCTTATTGGAGAAGTAAAGTGAGTATAATATTTCGCCGCAAGTCCAAAGTGACCCGTACAAGAAGGCGAATATTTGGCTTTTTTAAGCGATCTTAAAAGCGCATAGGATATTATCACTCCCTGTTCTAATTCTTTTGTTTCTTCGATGATTTTTTGGATATCAGTAGAATGTATATCTCCATCTTTTCTTATCTTAACATTTATATTCATATTAGATAAAAACTTAAATATATTAGCAAGCTTTTCTTCGTCTGGATCTTCATGGACTCTATATAAGAACGGAATTTCCTGAATACAAAACACCTCAGCGATAAGTTCATTAGCTGCAATCATAAATTCTTCTATTATTTTATTAGCTATGCCTATTTCTCGTTTTTCAACTCCAGTAACCTTGTTCCCCTCTATTACAAATCTAGATTCAGGAAAATCAAAATCTAGATTCCCTCTCTTACGTTTTCTTTCTTCTAATATTTGTGCAAGTTCATGAGAAACTTTAAGTGCTTCTTCAAGCTTAGGATCGCTATAATTAGTTATATTACTTGGTTTTTCCTCAAGAAAAGCAGTTACCTCTGGATATGTTAGTCTGTAATTTGACTCTATTACAGTATTTTCTATCTCATACTCTATAACCTTGCCTTTAGAGTTCATCTTCATTATACAAGAAAGCGTTAATTTTGATTCGTGAGGATTTAGTGAACATAGATTATTTGAAAGTTTTTCAGGAAGCATTGGAACCACTCTATTAGCAAAATATATAGAAGTTCCTCTTTCCACAGCTTCTTTATCTAGTGGTGAATTTTCTTTAACATAGTGACTTACATCCGCAATGTGGACTCCTAATACATAGCTTCCATCTTCATTTTTCTTTATAGATATCGCATCATCTAAGTCCTTGGCATCTTCGCCATCTATTGTAAATATAAGCTGCTCTCTCAAATCTTTCCTTCTAGAAAGTTCTTCTTCTGTAGCTCCGTCTTCAAGTGATTTTACGTAGCTTATAACTTTTTTAGGAAATTCAGTTTTTATATCTTTTTGTATAAGTTCACTTTCTATCTCTACTGAAAGGTCATTTTTCTTTCCTAATACCTCCGTTATCTTCCCCTCTGGTTTCTTTTTCCCTTCTGGGTATGAAGTTATTTTACAAACTACCATATCTCTATTTTTAGCGCCATTTGTATTGGCCCCCGAAATAAATATATCATATGATTGTTTATTATCTATAGGTATTACAAATCCAAAATTTTTGCTACTAACATATGTTCCTACTATCGTTGCAGTATTACGCTTTAATATTTTTACAATTTCAGCTTCTGCTCTTTGGGTTTCAGTTTTTTCAGAAATAACTTTAGATAAAACTAAATCTCCATCCATAGCTGTCCCCATATTATCTGGTGATACAAACAAATCTCCGTCTTCTTGAAGTACAAATCCAAAACCCTTTGGATTAATTTTTATTAATCCTTTTACAAATCCATTCCTCTCAGAAAGGCCATATTTCCCTTTTTTAGTCTTTAAAACCTCTCCGCTTTCTATAAACTTTTCTAAAATCTCATCTAAAAACTTCTCATCTGTCTTATTTGATGCAAAAATCATACTTAGCTCTTTAAATGTTAAGTTTTTATAAGATTCTTCATTCATAAGCTCTAATATTTTTTCTGAAATATTTTTCCTCATCTATTCCTCCATAGGAAATATTAAATATCTAGTACCTGACTTCGTTTTTCCATAGTAAGTATTCTTGTGAAATCAGTCTTAGTTTCTATTTCCATATAATTTTTAAATTTTTTAGTAATATAATAACAATCCTGAAAATGCATTGGAATAAATACATCTGGTTTTATTTTTTCTATAAAATATTTTCCTCCATAAAAATAAGCATCTTCAAGTCTAGGGTCTACAGGGAAAAAGGCAATATCTATATGAATACCTTCCAGTTTTTCTACTTCGGCAAAAAACATCTTTTTCGCATTTTCTTTTTCTGACTCTGACTCCCCTTCCCAGTGCCACCAGTTTAAATCTCCAGCATGAAATATATTTTTCCCATCTATATTTACAAGAAAACTAATCCCCTCATCAGTAGATCCAAATGTTTGTATTTTAAGTCCATCTATCTCAAGTGTTTGATATGGCTCGCATAATGTTATAGACTCATTCTTAGCTATTCTTAAATCATTCGAAATGACATATTTAGAATTTTTATGAAGTTTAAAAATTTCTTTATCAAAATGATCATAATGAGCATGCGATACAAAAAATATAACTTCTTTTTCGTCAGAAAAATCTTCAGGCTTGAGCTTCCCGCAAGAAAAAGCACTTTGTTTTTTACAATTGTCTTCAAAATAATCAAAAACCAAGATTTTATCTTCAGTTTCTACAAAAAATCCACTATGAAATAGGTATTTTATTTTTAACATCCTAAACCTCCATTTATATATTCATGCAAATAAGCTTCTTTTTATATTATATTCCTATCCTTATAATAACATTTTAAATGAAAAACTCCAAAAAAAATTTATATTAAAAGCGAAAAATATACAGTGTCCAATTTAATTATCTGTTAAAATCAAGCTTTCCGAAAGATAAATAATATTTATGTCTAGAAAAAAAATATATATTGTGTTATAATTTTTATTAAATGAAATATATTTACGATTTATTATGTGAGGATATATTATGAGACTTAACAAATTTATAGCAGCAAGCGGAATAACATCTAGGCGAAAAGCCGATGAACTTATAAAAAACGGGGATATCTCTATAAATGGAGTTCAAATAACAGAACTTGGTACAGAGGTATCAGAAAACGACATCGTTACCTATAAAGGAAAAATTATAAATGAAGAATCGTCGAAAATTTATATAATGATTAATAAACCTGCTAAATATCTTTCGAGTGTTTCTGATGATAGAGATAGAAAAACAGTTATTGATCTAGTTAAAGACAGTTATTCAGAACGACTTTATCCCGTCGGAAGGCTTGATTATGATACTGAAGGTCTTTTGATTTTAACAAACGATGGAGAAATAACAAATAAATTAACTCATCCTAGACATCATATAAAAAAGACCTATTTTGTTAAAACTAATAAGCCTATAACTAGAGATATTATATCAGCTCTAGAAAACGGAGTTTTAATCGATGATTATATGACTAGAGAAGCTACAGTTATTTTAAATCCTAAAAATAACAATCAATGCGAAATAACAATAGGCGAAGGCAAAAATAGACAAGTAAGAAAAATGTTTGCATCTCAAGGTTTAGAAGTTGTTTATCTTAAAAGAATCTCAATGGGAAATCTTAAATTAGGATCACTTCCCATAGGAAAAATAAGAGAACTTACTAAAGATGAAGTTGAATATTTAAAATCAATAAATTGAACCTTATCTTTCTAATAATATAATTATCTTTTTATCAATCGCAAACGTTTTAAATTTAAAAAATTAATTTTGGGGTTTCTTATAAATAATTTCATATGTATAAATTTAAGTTTTAAGCAATAATTTCTTAACACTTGTGTTTTTTATACACTTTTTTATAATCAAATAAACTTTTTAAAGATATTTTTGTCGTTTATTATTTAACTATGATTGCAAGCCAAATATCTTTTTATTCAAAAATGAATCTTTTCATTTATTTTTCTATATCGTTGTGTTATTTTATAAATATAGAAACATTTTAAACCAATTATCTAAAGGAGTTGTCATTTTATGATTAATAATATAAATATAACAGAAACAGTTTTAAGAGATGGCCACCAATCTTTAATGGCTACAAGACTCTCAACAGAAGATATGCTTCCTATAATAAAGACCATGGATGAAGCTGGATACTACTCATTAGAAATGTGGGGAGGCGCTACATTTGATTCTTGTCTAAGATACTTAAACGAAGACCCTTGGGAAAGACTTAGAATAATAAAAAAGAATGTCAAAAACACAAAACTTCAGATGCTTTTAAGAGGGCAAAATCTTTTGGGATACAAACATTACAGTAATGATGTTGTAGATATGTTTATAAAAAAAGCAATAGAGAACGGAATCGACATAATAAGAGTTTTTGACGCTCTAAATGACTATAGTAACCTTATATCAAGTATAAATTCTATAAATAAATACGGTGGAATAGCTCAAGCTGCCATAGTATATACAGAGAGTCCAGTCCATACGCTTGATTATTATATTGATCTTGCAAAAAAACT
>JBOFWC010000144.1:0-1813 GCA_051653405.1 Proteocatella sp.
TGTATATGAAGCGCTCGAAATGTATACTTCAAAATCTTCCTATGCTATATTTGAAGAAAACATAAAGGGCACTCTTGAATCTGGAAAATTAGCGGATATAATAATCCTTGACCATGACATTCTTTCTGTAGCCCATAATCTTATAGATAAAGTAAAAGTCGTTACCACTATTAAATCTGGTGATATTATATATAAAAGAGAACAAAACAACCTATCTTAGTAATTTACTTTGATAGGTTGTCCTCTACTGATCAATTAGTTCCAATTTAAAAACTCACTATATTCTTCTTTGTGTAAATTAAGATAATCTCTCTTAAATGCAGTAAATTTACTATTACTTTTTAACTTTGATTCAATTTGTTTTTTATAGATGGTCTTCTTATTACTTTTATAACTATTAAGTATTTTATAAAAAATATTCATTTCTTTTTTTAATTCCTCAAGGCGAAAGCTAGCTGCATATTTACGTTTTGTAGTACTTTCTCCATTAAAACATTCTTCAATCAATTTAGAGGTTGTATCCGACTGTATATTTTTTTGAATTATTTCTACCCTTACACCATTAGATTCTAATATCTGAGTAATTAGTAGGCTTGGATTTGTAGTTGTACAATCAATAACATTTTCTTCATATTCAGTTCTATTTTTTATGCTGTTACAATGGCCACAAGATAAAAGCAAATTATTCCAATCAAATTTCTTTTCTTTATCTTGTTTATGCGAAATCAAGTGTTCTACTTCCCCACCGTCTTGAATAGGACAAACACCGCAAATATAACACTTGCCATAGAAATCTTTTTGTAATTGTTCTCTTACATCTTCTTTATCATAACGCCCACTTGATTTATTTTTTTCTATTTCTAAACTTTTAGGAGATGTAGCAGTTCTATTTATAAAAATCATTCAATGCTACCCCCTATTTTCAAATTCCAATTTCATTTTTGAATATTCACTTGAAAAATCCACTGCAAGATAGTCTGGAATTTCATCTAAATAAAATTCTAAATCTGCAAGCTCATCATAATCTCTATCTTCTAATTTTTCTTTATTATACAGCTCTTTATATCTATTAAATTTCGTTTTAAGTTCCTCGGACAAAGTGTCAACTTCAAAATACCCTTCAACAATACCTGAATATGGTAAATTTCTTAACCCATTATCAATTTCAATTTTATTCTCTAAATCATATATCAATGTGTTTTCTGCGCTACTTAATATAAATGGAGAATGTGTAGTTACAATAAACTGAATTTTAGGAAAAAAATCTGTTAAAAATGGAAATATCTTTTTTTGCAAATCTAGATGAAGATGAGTTTCCAGCTCATCAATTAAAACAATACCTTGCATATTATAGAAACCTTTAGCATTTTTCTCCATCCTAAGCATTAGGTCAGCAACAATCTCAAGAATAGCTGAATATCCACTTGACATTTCATTAAATCCAAAAGGTTCTCTATTTTTGGTCTTTATAAAAAACTCAAATGTTTCTATATCAAAATCCAATTTTAAATCTGTATCATCAAAAATATTTTGAAGAAGTTCTTCAAATTTATTAAACCAAATTTCAATTTCATCAGCTTTTTCGTTTTTCTTTGCTTTTTCGGCAAGTGCCTGTGTTGTTTTTAAATCCAGCAAGTATTTAACCAACTCTTTTCCAGGGTTCTCGTTGATTCTATAGCTATCTTTAAACTCGATTTTTTCAATATGCTTTGTCGTATTTGCAGTATAATTTCTGTTAGCACCATAAAAAGCAATTATAAACTCACCCTTTTTATATTTTTCGACAATGTTAACCTCTGAAACAACCTCAATC
>JBOFWC010000145.1:0-37598 GCA_051653405.1 Proteocatella sp.
TTCCTCAGTGTGAAGATATGGCGATTCTTAGAGAAATATTAAGAGGTGGAGCGGACAAGGTTGTTGAATCAGGAGCAATTCTTGTAGGGGGCCATACTGTAGATGATAAGGAGCCAAAGTATGGGCTTTCAGTTACAGGCGAGGTTCATCCAGATAAAGTAAGAGCCAATTCAGATGTAAAAGAAGGCGATATTTTAGTGCTTACCAAACCTATAGGAACAGGTATAATAAATACTGCTATAAAAGGAGAACTTGCAACAGAGGAAGATTATGAAGAAGCAGTACTTGTTATGGAGTATCTAAATAAATATCCAGCAGAAGCTCTAAAAAAGGTAGATGTAAACGGAGTTACTGATGTTACTGGATTTGGGCTTCTTGGTCATGTTTTAGAGATGGCAAAGGGTTCAGGATGTACAATTGAGATAAATTCAAAAGATGTGCCCATGCTAAAAAATGCAAGAGCGTATGCAAATATGGGAATAATTCCAGCGGGTATGTATAACAATATGGAATATATATCACCATCTGTAGCAGTATCAGATGATGTGACACAGGAGTATTTAGATGTACTTTATGATCCGCAGACATCAGGAGGCCTTATAATAAGTGTATCTCCAGAAAATGTGGAAAGCTTAATAGAAGAGCTAAAAGCATCAAAGGCACTTTGTTTTGATATAATAGGAAAAGCTGTACCAAAACAAGAAAAATATGTGGTAGTAAAATAAGAAAAGGAAACTTAATTTATGAAAAAACATCTGTTAAGAGAATTACCATCTGTGGATGAAATCTCTAGAAATGAAGAAGTTGAAAAACTAAGTCAGAACTTGGATCAGGAATATTTAACTGAAATAATAAGAGAAGAAATTGGAAATATAAGAACACAGATTCTAAAAGACATATATGAGTATGACGAAATAAATATTGGAAATCTCGTGGATAATATAAAAAATAGACTAAATAGTGATTTTGACTTCGGACTCAAAAAAGTGATAAATGCTACAGGCGTTGTACTTCATACGAATTTAGGAAGAGCGCCGATGGCACTTGGCATAAAAGAAAAGTTTGATGAAATACTTTATGGATATTGTAACCTTGAATATGATATTGAAAAGGGAACAAGAGGCTCAAGGCATGATCATCTAAAGGAACTGATATTAAAACTTACCGGGGCTGAAGATGTAATTGTAGTAAACAACAATGCAGCGGCAGTAATGCTTGTACTTTCAACTATGTGTAAGGACAAAGAAGTAATCGTATCAAGAGGAGAACTTGTAGAAATTGGAGGTTCGTTTAGAATTCCAAAGGTCATGGAACATAGCGGAGCAATTCTTAAAGAAGTTGGAAGTACTAATAAAACTCATATGAAAGATTATGAGGAAGAAATAAATGAAAATACGTCTGCACTAATGAAGGTTCATACAAGTAACTTTAGGATGATGGGCTTTACAGAATCCGTTTCGATAAAAGATTTAAAGATACTGGCAGATAAATACAACTTACCGGTTATAGATGATTTAGGAAGTGGAGTATTTTTAGATCTTAGGAAATATGGACTTGAATACGAGCCTACAATTTTAGACTCTTTAAATCAGGGTTCAGATATAGTGACTTTTAGTGGGGATAAGCTTCTAGGCGGACCTCAATGTGGAGTTATAGTAGGGAAAGCAAAATACATTGAAATGATGAAGAAAAATAATCTTCTTAGAGCGCTTAGAGTGGATAAGATGACAATATCTGCCCTTGCAATGACGCTTAGCCTTTATTTAGATAAAGAAAAGTTAGAGAGTAATGTGCCTGTACTTTCAATGTTATCACAAAGTCCAGAACAGCTAAAAATAAAGGCAGAAAAATTGTTAAAGCTTGTAGAGACAGATAACAATTCAGCTGAGATAAGAGTTTCTGAAAATAAATCTCAAGTTGGAGGTGGCTCACTTCCAGCGCAGTATATGGACACATATGCAGTAACTGTAAAACCAGCTAATATGTCCGTAAATGAGCTTGAAGAAAAAATGAGACTAACTAAGCCACATATAGTTGGAAGAATTGCAAATGAGACATATTATTTAGATGTAAGAACTATTTTTGATGATGATATGGAAGCTGTAGCAACTAAGCTATCGGAAATATTGAAGTAAACTTGAAAGGAAGATGTATGAAACACATAATAGTAGGTACAGCAGGTCACATAGATCATGGAAAAACTACACTTATAAAAGCACTTACAGGAATAAATACAGATAGACTTGAAGAGGAACAAAAAAGAGGAATTTCTATAGATTTAGGCTTTTCTCACTTTGATATATCAGAAGATGAAAGAATAGGAATAATAGATGTTCCAGGACATGAAAAATTCCTAAAAAATATGCTTGCAGGAGTAGCGGGAATGGACCTTGTAATGCTTGTAGTAGCAGCAGATGAAGGTGTTATGCCCCAGACTAAAGAGCATTTGGACATACTTGATCTTATAGGGCTAAAAAAAGGAATAATAGTAATAACTAAAATAGATAATGTTGAAGAAGATTTTCTTCCGCTAGTAGAAGATGACATAAGAGGCTCAGTAGAAGGAACATTTTTAGAAAATGCGCCCTGTGTTCACGTAGATTCTATATCTAAAAAAGGGCTAGATGATCTTATTTCACTTATAAAAAAAATGAGTGAAGAAGTTGATGGGCGTGATGAAAACGCACCTGTAAGGATGTATATAGACAGGATATTTAGCGTAAAAGGATTTGGGAGTGTAGTTACAGGAACCCTTGTAGAAGGCACTATAAAGCCAGATGATGAACTTGTAGTATATCCTAAAGAATTAAAAGCAAAGGTAAGAGGAGTACAAGTCCATTCAAAACCTGCAAAAGCAGCCTATGCAGGCCAAAGAGTTGCTATAAATCTTTCAAATATAGAAAAAGATAAGCTTGAAAGAGGAGATATACTTGCTGAGGTTAACTCTATGAGTCCGACAATGATGATAGATTGTAAGATAAGAGTAATAAAAGAAGCAAGTAAGGATATAGAGCACTGGGATAGAGTAAGACTTTATCATGGAGCAAGAGAGATACTTGGAAGGATAGTTCCACTTGAGGGAAATATAATACAAAGAGGACATGAAGGCTATGCGCAGATAAGATTAGAAGAAAAGCTTGCATGTAAATCGCTTGATAAGATAGTAATAAGAACTTATTCTCCGATGGAAACTATAGGGGGAGGAGTCATTCTTGATGCTAACCCTAAAAAACACTCAGCGGCAGATGAAAATCTAGTAGAGGCATTACAAATAAAAGAAGAAGGCTCTCCTAAAGATGTAATTGAAAATTATTTAAAATCAGCTAAAGATTTTGTAAGCATTCCTCAAATTGTAGAAAAACTAACATTGTCACAAGACCTTATAAAATCTCAGATAGAAGAACTTAAGGCTGAAAATAAGGTTGTTATTGTGGGAGGGCCTGTAATTCATTTAGAAAACTTTGAGACAATAATCCAAAAAGGGGATGAGGTATTAAGTCAATATCATAAACAAAATCCACTTAAACAGGGAATGAGTAGAGAAGAATTTAAATCTAGACTTGGCTTAAAACTTAAACCAAAGGAATATGATGTTTTTCTTGAAGAACTTATGAAGCTTAAGGATATAGTTTTAAATCAAAGTATAATAAAACTTAAAGATTTTGAGATTGTATACACTCCAGAAAAACAAAAACTTAAAGATGAGATAATGAATAGACTTCAGACTGAAGGAATGACTCCAAGTCTAGTAAAGGACTATATTGACACTAAAGAAAAAGAAGAAGTAATAGAAGGGCTTTTAGAAGAACAACTTATTGTGAGAGTAAGTGAAGACCTAATATATGACAAGAAAGTAGTGGATAAATTCCAAGAAGAGATAAGAGAATTTATACAAATAAATAAAGCTATTACGATGAACGACTTTAGAGATAAATACGGTCTTAGTAGAAAGTTTACAATAGCACTTCTAGATTATTTTGATAGAATAAAACTTACAAGAAGAGTAGGCGATAAAAGACTTTTATTCTAATCAAAATTTCGATAATGACTTAAAGACTTGTTGTAAAATGAAGCTTAACTAATATAAAAATCCTAGATTATTTTTCAAAAAGCTTTTTTGTAAGCTTTGAATTAATCTAGGATTTTAATTAATTAATGTCTTCATCAGATATTATCGTAATTCCAGAATCGTGAAGAAGCTTAGCGGTTAAACCAATACCTGGAGTTAGTACTCCCTTAAAAGTACCATCATATATTTTGCCAAAGCCACAAGATGGGCTATTGGCTTTTAGTATTGCAATGTGGCAATCAAGCATTTTAGCTATTTTTAAAGTTTCTTGAGCTCCTTTTTTAAAACTTTCCGTAAAATCATTTCCATATTGATCCACAACAGAGCCACCAGATATTTCAGCGGGGTTTCTTGGAGTACAAAGCCCTCCAAGTTGTTCAGGACAAACTGGAATGAGTGTGTATCTATCCTTAAGCTTAATCACTTTTTCATTTATATTGTTTTTTCCGGAATATTTACAATCCAAGCCTAAAAGACAGGCACTGACCAAGATATTCATTACAGTTCTCCTTTAATACATTAAATACTCTTACTACTTACAAATATAACTTATATATTATACCTTAAATTTAAATAAAAATAAAGGTAAAAAATATTTGAATTAATAGATTTTTTAAGTATAGAAGAACCTGGAATCGTAGAAAATTTAAGAATTATATATTTTTTTAAATAGGCTTACTCAGTATTATCTGAATCTCTTTTAGGTATTTTTATTGTAAATCTTGAAAACTTACCTACCTCACTTTCAGCGTAAATACTACCTAGTAATTGATGTTTGACTAAATTATATACTATATTTAATCCTAAACCGCTACCACCATTATCTCTATTGGTAGTGAAAAACGGTTCATATATTCTAGACAACACTTCTTTAGTCATACCTTTACCATTATCTTCATAAATAATTGAAATAGTGTCAACCTCTTCTTTTACTATAATATGAATTATGCCTGATTCTCCTTCTTCGAAACCATGAATCAAAGAATTCATAAATAAGTTAGTTATAATTTGAGAAATAGCGCCTGGTCTTGTATAAAGCATGAGATTTTCATCACATTCTATTTCTATAATATGGCCTTTATTTTTATATTCATGTTTTAAACTTACAAAAATTGTATCTAAGTAGTTTTTTAAATTAAGTAATACAATATCATCAATATTTTGGTTAATTGAGATAGCCTTAAAGCTTTTCACTAATTCAGAAGCCCTATTAAGGTTGCTAGTTAAAATGAATGTGGTTTCATCGATTTTTTCTAGATGATTTAATAATTCTTTTTTTGTAAGGGTTTGATTTTGTACTTTTTCAAGAAAATTTTCTTGAATATTTTCTAGGAAAGAAACTGCAGATATTGCAATACCAAGAGGGGTGTTAATTTCGTGAGATATACCAGCTACTAGATTCCCAAGCGATGCCATTTTTTCTTTTTCAACTAGTTCATACAAAGCCATTGATAAAGTTTCATCTTTTTGGCTTAGCAAATATTCTAATCGTTTTTTTTCTGAAGCATATAGCTTTTCTAAATCGTCTTGAGCAGCGACAACTTTATATGCAAGTGTATAAATTTTATTATAATCTATCTTTATTAAAACAAAAAGTAAAATTGCTGTTATTAAAACATAAAAAAATCCTTTGTAACTTTGTATCAATTTATATTGTTCATAATCAGTTACCAAAATACTAAGAATTTGGTCTGAAAATAAAATCCAAGAAATGCCAAATATAATATAAATAAATACTACTTTTAGTGGGATTTTATATAATTTTTTGTTTTTAGGATCGATAAATGAATTCATTGTTTTTTCCTTCCGTTATCAAATTGATGATGCTTAGAAATTGCTTTATTGATATATTTTTACCCAAGGAGCAAGGGGAAAAACATATTTCAAATACAAATTAATTCAATTTATCATTGACATGAAGCTTATTGGGATGGTATCTTTATATAAGGTTAGTTAAAGCTAACTAATAAATTATAAGGAGCGAACATGAAAATATATAATACAAAAAGTATAAAATGGAAGATATTAATAATGGAAGATATTAATATACGTATATGTAATGTTTTTATTATTGATTGGATCTATTGGAGTTCAAATTATAGGACTAATAAGCAGTATTGAAAAAGTAAATCATATGGACAAGGTTCAGTTTGAATTTGTACAAAAATCAGATGAGCTAAAATTGAATGTAGTCCAAGTGCAACAATATTTAACAGATATAAGTGCAACAAGGGGAAAAGAAGGGTATGATGATGGTTTTAAAAATGCAGAGATACATGCACTGAGAGCTAAGGAACTCATTATAGAGCTTGGAGAGATAAATCCTTCAGAGGAAAAAACACTTGATAATATATCAGCATCATTTGAACCATACTATGCTATAGGCAAAAAAATGGCAAAAACCTATATAGAAAAAGGCGAAGATGATGGGAACATCCTTATGGTAGAATTTGACCAATATGCAAGTGATATAAATGCTGATTTGGATAAATTAAAACTTGGAGCTCAAAAAAGTATTGGAGATACCATTTTAGGAATTGAGAAATCTATAAAGATAAGGATTTTTGCTTCAATACTTACTATCATAGCCGCATTTGCTTTAACGTTCATAACGAGAAGAAAAGTAATTTATCAGGTAATAAATCCGGTACGAGATATAAGTGAGAAACTTTCTTACATATCAAATGGAAATCTAAATATTGAACTTTCTTATGAAGCTGATGATGAAATAGGAAAACTTTCAGAAGATATTAGATTTATGGTAAGTTCACTGAATCAATATATAGCTGAGATTAATAACTTTATGAGAGAAATGTCAGATGGCAATTTTGAACTTAGTACAAAAGTTGAGTTTAGAGGGGATTTTGAAAAAATAAAAGATAGTATAGAATATTTTTCACAAGAGATGAGTACTATTATAAGTAATATAAGTATAGCATCTATTCAACTTGATGAGGGCGCAAATCAAGTGTCTTCAAGTGCGCAAGCACTCGCAGGAGGAGCTTCATCTCAAAATGCATTTATAGAAGATTTAAATTTAAGTATAGAAAAATTATCTATTAAAATTCAAAATAGTTCTCAAAAAGCAGATGATGCAAGTAAAATCGTATTAAGTTTAGGAGATGAGGCTTATAATAGCAATTCTAAAATGCAAGAGATGATAGGGGCAATGAAAAATATTAGTGAAAGCTCTAATGAAATAGGTAAAATAATAAAAACCATAGAAGATATAGCATTTCAGACAAATATACTTGCTCTTAATGCTGCAGTAGAGGCAGCAAGAGCAGGGGAAGCGGGCAAAGGGTTTGCAGTTGTAGCAGATGAAGTTAGAAACTTGGCCTCTAGAAGTGCTCAGGCAGCTAAAAATACAACATCACTGATAGAAGAATCGATTTATGCTGTCGAGAATGGTGTAAAAATGGTAAATGAAACTGCATCTTCTTTAGAACTTCTGTCTGATGGCATAAATAATGTAGTAGATATAATTTCAGATGTATCATTAGAATCTATAATGCAAGCAAATGAGGTCAAAGAACTGGAGAATGATATAGAGCAGATATCTGAAATAACGCATACTATTGCAGCCACAGCAGAGGAAAGTAGTGCTACAAGTGAGGAACTTTCAAATCAATCTTCGAGTCTCAAAAATATGATATCTAAATTTAATACAAAATAAATTCAAATACTTATTGAAGACTATAGAAGATATAGAGTTTCAGACGAATATTCTTGCGCTTAATGCAGCAGTAGAAGCTGCAAGAGCAGGCGCGGCAGGTAAGGGATTTTCGGTTGTGGCAGATGAAGTTAGAAATCTTGCTAACAAAACATCTGAGGCAGCTAAAAGTACAGTGACTTTAATTGAAAATTCAGTAATTGCAGCTGAAAAAGGAAATCATCATGCAAAAGGAATGGGTAATTTATTAAACGAGATATATGAAAAGAGTGAAAATGTGCTTAGTATAATGAATCATGTATCTGAAGCATCTAACAAACAGACTAATTCGGTTATGATTATAAATAAAGATATAGAAGAAATAGCTGGTTTAATTCAGAGCATGGCATCCTCAAGTGAGGAAGGGGCGGCAACAGCAGAAGAACTTTCAACTCAAACCGATATGCTAAATGAACTTGTATCTGAATTTACACTTAAATAATGTGAAAAAAACTGGAAAATTTAAGCCTGATAAGCTTTAGTTTCCAGTTTTTTTGAGTTTAATAAATTTAGAGTTGTTATTTTATAACAAACACAAGGGTTATACTCATAAAATAGTGCCAATATTATAAAAAAAAGCTTAAATTTAATTGACTATAAGTGTTTATTGTATTAGTATTAAAGTCACTATGATTAAGAATATGGAGGAGTTAAAGTGCAAAGAAAATTTGTTAAAGTGTTGTCTACCATTATGGTTTTGGGTATTTTGATATCCAGTTGCAGTATATTTTTTATACAGAATGAACTTGCTAAAAGAAGTGCTGTAAAAAATTGTGACATAAGACTTGATGAAATGGTATTGTATTTAGAAAATAATGACAGGGATATTCAAGAACTTACCGAAACTATAAATAAAGAATATCTTGAGAAGACAAGAGCTTTTGCGTATATGATTTCCAAAAAACCTGAGATTTTGAATAATATTTCGGAGCTAAATCGAATTGCAAAGCTTATGGACGTAGACCAGTTTCATATAACAGATGAAAGTGGAGTTTTAAAATGGGGAACAGTGCCAGAAATATTTGGGTTTGATTTTAGTACTAATGATCAGACGAAAGCATTTCTGCCAGCTTTAAAAGACAAGAACTTTGAGCTTGCTCAGGAACCCGCTATAAATGCGACCAAAGGGGTACTATATCAATATGTAAGTGTTGCAAGAATGGATAAGCCTGGAATTGTTCAGATAGGTATGGAGCCTAAACGTCTAGAAGAAGCAATTGCAAAAAATAGAATAGATGTAGTACTAGATAAATACATAATTGGAGAAACTGGATATGCCTTTGCAATAGACAAAGAAACCGGTACAGTAGTGGCACATAAAAATAAAGATCTAATAGGAAAGACTTTAGAAGAAGCAGGGATAGATGATAAGACGGTATCTTCCTCAAAAGATAGTGGGATAGCCAGAGTAGATGGAACTAAAATGATATACAGTAAAGAAGAATATAAGGGCAAAATAATTTTTTCAGCAATTCCCACAAAAGAAATATTTAGACAGCGAAATTCTCAGATTGTAGTAAATTTCCTTGCATTTGCAATCTTATGTGCAGTGCTTGTTCAAGCAGTATATAGACTACTTAGAAAGCTTGTAATTGATGGTATTAAAGAAATTGATAATACTTTGGAATTAATAACTCATGGAAATTTGGATGCACAGCTTGACGTAAAGACTTGTCCTGAGTTTGAAAAACTTAGTGAGCAGGTAAATATGATGGTAGATAGCATCAAGGAAAAAATTATTGAAACTGAAGGGCTGATGGAGAGACAGGGCGATATTCTTGAGAAAGTTAAGCATGTGTCTTCAAACATAGCAAGGCATTCGGAAGGCATTAAATCGGTGTCAATGGATCTTTCACAATCCACAACAGAGCAGGCTTCATCAATAGAAGAACTTTCAGCAACTATAAATGAGGTATTTGAAGAAGTTGAAAATAATGCTAAACATGCAGAAGCGTCAAACGTAATAGCTATTGAATCTGAGCAAAAAGTAGAATCAAGCAATGAACAGATGGCTAGAATGATGGAAGCTATGGATGAAATAACTAATTCCTCAGAAGAAATCAGTAAAATAATAAAAACTATAGATGAAATAGCTTTCCAGACCAATATACTTGCGCTTAATGCAGCGGTTGAAGCGGCAAGAGCAGGAGAAGCAGGAAAAGGGTTTGCGGTTGTAGCCGATGAAGTTAGAAATCTTGCGGTAAAGAGTGCAGAAGCAGCGCAAAATACTACAAAACTTATAGAAGAATCAATAACTTCAGTAGCTAAAGGCAAGCAGATTGCAGATGATACAGCAAAATCTCTGATTTCAGTAATTGATAGTGCTAAAGAATCAGCAGACCTTATTTCAAATATAACAGAAGCATCTAAAAAGCAGGCCATGTCAATAGGGCAGATTTCTCAAGCACTTGAACAAATATCAGGAATTGTTCAAAACAACTCAGCAGTTGCTCAAGAAAGTGCAAATGCATCTATAGAGCTTGAAAAAGAGTCTCATCAGTTAAATGTGATTGTAAATATGTAAAAAAATACTCCTCAGTAGTAAACTATAATTTAGATTACTTTAGAGGAGTATTTTTATTAATAGAATTATTTAAGGGTTATATAACTTTATATTATTTTGCAGAAAGTGCAGCCATAGTAATATAGTTATAAGGTTTATTAAAGTGAGGAAGGAAGAATATATCAAGAAGTTTAAGTTTATCTATAGTAACTTGTTCTTGGATTGCTAGTGAGAACATATGAATTCCCATTGAAATGTCCTCATGAGAAGCCATTTGAGCTCCAAGGATCCTTCTAGTTGCTTTATCATATACTATGCGTATTTTTACACTGTTATTTTCTTTTATGAATTCTGGTTTTTGATTATCTTCAAAATCTGTATAGCCTGCATCAAAGCCAGCTTTTTTTGCCATATCTAATGTTAGTCCAGTAGATACCATCTTTAAGTCATATATGCATATTCCATTTGAACCTTGAACGCCTATAGAATCGATTTCTGTACCGCAAGCGTTATGACCAGCAATTATACCGCTTCTTACAGCGTTTGTAGCAAGGGCTATATAGTTTGTATTTCTAATAGCATTATCATAAAGGGTAGCACAGTCACCAATTGCATATACATCTTTTAAACTAGTTTCTTGACGAAGGTTAACTTTGTATGCTCCATTAGCAAATAGCTCAAGTGAATCTTTTCCAAGTGAAGTATTAGGCATAAATCCGATTGCTAATATTACCATGTCAGTTTTATATTCGCCCTTATCAGTAACTATAGCTTCAACTTTTTTATCACCTTTTATTTCAAGTACTTTTTGTCCAAATTGAAGCTCTATATTGTGATCTTCAAGATTTTTTTTCATTAAATCAGTGAATTCAGGATCATAGTATTTTGATAGGCATGTATCTGCAAAATCTATTACAGTAACTTTTTTATTGCAACGCTCAAATGCTTCAGCAAGCTCTACACCTATATATCCTGCCCCAACAACAGTTACATGTTTTATCTCAGGATTTTCAAGTCTTTTTATAGTTTGCTCTGCATCTTGATAAAGCTTTACAAATTGAACGTTTTCAAGATTTTTACCAGGGATATTTGGAGATATTGGAAGTGAGCCTGTAGCTAATATAAGCTTATCATAGCTTTCTTTTATTTCTGTTCCATTTTTATCAACGGCGATAATTTGTTTATTGTTAAAATCTATATTTTTAATTTCAGTTTCCATGTGAACTTTGGCGCCCTTTTGTTCCATTGCTTCTTTTGAAGAATAGAATAAACCTTCTGGCCCATTTATCTGATTTCCTATCCAAAGCGCCATTCCACAACCAAGAAAACTTATATTGTTATTTCTATCAAATACTACTACTTCATTACCGCTATAATTGTCAAGTACAGTGTTTATTGCTGCTGTTCCAGCATGGTTAGCTCCTACAAAAACTATTTTGCTCATAATACGCCTCCGTGTTTTGGGTTATCCCATAATTTTTAATTTATTATTTTATAAATATAATTAATACTTAATTTAGTTTAATAAAGACTTCTTAATAGTATTATATCTCAATAAGAAAAGAAGAAGTTACAAAAAGGTTACAGTTGATAAAAATATAATTATCTTATATACGAAGTAATAGTTTAAAAATATTGAAAATTGAAGTAAAATAGATATTAAAATTACTGTAAATAAAGTTATAAAAGGAAAGGTAATATATTGATGGAAAAAATACAAATTTGCCAAATAATTGATAGAGCAGAAGACATAAGGGATGAAATTATAGATATTAGAAGAACGCTCCATATGTATCCAGAACTTGGAAATGAAGAATTTAAAACCGTGGAAATAATATGTGATTATCTAAAAAAATGTAATATAGAATATGAAGTTGTTGCAGGGACAGGAGTTGTGGGAATTATAAGCGGAAACCGTTCTGAAAAAACGATTGCGCTTAGAGCCGATATCGATGCACTTCCAATCGAAGAAAAGCTTGAGGTATCATATAAAAGTAGGAACAAAGGGCTTATGCATGCCTGTGGTCATGATATACATACGGCAATTTTACTTGGAAGTGCAAAGCTTTTAAGTGAAAATAGAGAAGTTTTAAATGGAAATGTAAAGCTATTTTTTCAGCCAGCAGAAGAAACTACAGGGGGAGCAAAAAGAATGATAGAAGCAGGTTGTATGGAAAATCCAAAAGTTGAAAATGTATTAGGAATCCATGTCAATCCTCATGTTGAAGTTGGAAAAATAGAAATTAAGCCAGGCAAACTTTTTGCAGGTTCAGATATGTTTAAAATAATTGTAAGGGGAACCTCTTCACATGGGGCTAGCCCAGATAAGGGGGTAGATGCTATAGTTATTGCTGCAAATATAATAGTGGCGCTTCAAAGTATTGTAAGTAGAAGTATATCGCCAGTTGAGTCAGCTGTAGTTACTATAGGAAGTATACAGGGCGGGACAAAGGAGAATATAGTAGCCTCTCAAGTTGAACTTACAGGAATAATAAGGACTTTGGATGAAGATACTAGACTTTTTACTAAGGATAAGATAAGAGCTATATCAGAAAATATAGCTTATGCAATGGGGGGTAGTGCAAAACTGGAAATTAAGGAAAGCTATCCGCCACTTATAAATGATAGTGAATTTACTTTGAAGATAAAAGAAGAAATAAAGAAGCTTATAGGGCCTAAAAATGTATTGGATAAAGAGTTTCCTAATATGGGAGCTGAAGATTTTGCATATTTTGCAAGAGAAGTACCATCTTGTTTTTTTGAAATAGGAGTAAAAGGAATTGGTCAGCAAGCAGTAGATTTGCATAATGAATATTTCTGCCCAGACGAACAAGCTATAATAGAGGGGATAAAACTTCAAGTTAATAATACATTTTTCTGCTTAAAATAGTCAGAGAATTATAGGACAAGGCTTTATTCTTTTTCAATAAATAAAATTGTAGGACACATATATTCCCCTGAATGGATTCTGCAGCCTAGATAATTCCATAGAATAAGCAAAAAATTGTTATCCGAGATTTAGCGTAGCGATTTTCGAGGTAAATTTTTTGTGTTTCGTAAATGGAATATCTAGGCGAAGCCTTAATGAGGGGGAATATTGATGCCTACAATAGAAATTATTAAAGTTATAATATTAGTCTACATGGAAGCTAGCTACACTTCCACTATTTGTTGAACTGACTTCTAGTTTTGCATCGATACGTTCTTTAAGTTCAGGAACGTGCGATATTATTCCTACGACGCGTCCATCATGTTGAAGTTCAATTAGACATTCTATAGCTTTATCAAGGGATTCTGGGTCTAAGGTTCCAAAACCTTCATCAATGAACATAGTATCAAGCTGTATGCCTCCAGAATATGATTGAACTACATCGGCAAGTCCAAGGGCCATGGAAAGGGATGCTTTAAAGGATTCTCCACCAGAAAGGGTTTTAATATCTCTAGATTTACCAGTGTAATTATCAAAAACTTCAAGATCAAGGCCACTTTTTTTACGAGCATCAGAGACTTCTTGTTTTCTAGAAAGCTCAAATCTTCCCATGCTCATTCTTGAAAAACGTATGTTGGCAGCAGCTATAATGTCTTCGTAATAGGCAGATAGTACATATCTTTCAAAACTTGTTTTTGCAGAGTTTTCACCCTTTATAAGGTTGGATAAAAATCCGATTGTCTTATAATCTGATTCTAATGAAGATGTTTTTTTATCTAAGGTTTCTAATTCGCCTATTATTTTGCGGTTATTTATTATATTGTAATCTATGGATTTTATTTCAGTTTCTAATAAAGAAGCTTCTGATTTTTTTGTTTGAAGTTTTTGTGATAGAGTTTCTAAATCTGTAAATGAAAGTTCTTTAGTGTTTTCAAGGGCTTCTTTTAGGGCTGTTTCTGCACTTTTTAAGGAATCATTAAAAATATTTATTTCGGATTCAAGACTTTCAAACTGTTCTTTTTCCAAATAATATGCTTTATAATACTCAAAGTTTTTAAATTCTAGTTCAGAAAGTTTTGCTTCGAGAGTATTTTTAGAAATTAAACATTCTTCTTCCAAGTTTTTTATTTCAGATAAGGCTGCAATTTTTTGCCCTGAGATATTATCAAAGTCAGTTTTTAATTTTTGGTGCTTATTTTCAGCTAGAATAAGTGAATCTTCAATAGACTTTATTTTGAGTGTTGTTTCATATTCTTCTTTTTCAAGTTCGATTATTCCCTTAGGATTTCCTCCAAATTCAAGTGTTATTAAATTTATGTTTTCTTTTAATGCAGAATATTCAAGTTTGTAGTTTTCTAAATCGTTTTTTAAGTTCGTATCATATTCCTTAATGGATATCAGTTTTAGTTCAGCTTCTTTTTTCTTATTTAAAATAGTTTCTTTTTGAGATATTATTTTTTCATTTTTATCAAAAGCTTCTTTAGCAGATTTACCTTTTTCGGAAGTAGAAGTTTTCATAGATGTAAGTTTTTCATAAAAATCAGAGATGTTTTCAAATTCGTGTATTCCCAAAAGTTCTTCTAAAGCAGGGGAAATTAAATTTAGCTTTATTGAGTCTGCATTTTGTTTTAGTGAGGTAAGGTTTTGAAGCATATGCTCACGAGTTTCAGCTATTTTTTCAAAATTTGCTTTGGCCTTCTTTACATCGATCTCACTTACAGATAAGCTATCTAGCTTTGCGGGAGAGGGGTGTTCTATAGAGCCACATACGGGACAAGCTGCTCCTTCTATAAGGCTGCCTGCAAGAATTCCAGCTTGATTTTTTTTAAAACTATCATCTAGTTCCTCAAATTTAGATTTTAAAGTCTTAAATTCTTCTTCGATTTTTTTGAAATTTAGGCTCTCAGCCTGATGTTTATTTAATGTATTTTCAAAAAGTACAGCATTATTTATAAGGGTATTTATTTTTGAATAAAGCTCCCTATATCTATTTAAATCATTTTCGAGTTTCGAATTTTCAAGACTTATATTATGAATATTTTCAAGATTTTCTGACAGAGAGTTTATCTCTTTTTCTGCTTCCGCATAAAGTTTTTGATTGTTTTCAAAATCGGTGCTTAAACTAGCCAATTTATTGGATATAAGCTTTAATTTTTCTTGTTTTTGAGTAAAGTCACTAGCTTTTTCTTTTAATCTAAGGATTATATCAAAGTTTTTTACAAGCTGAGCTTTCTCATTTTCTCTGTTTTTTTGTTTTTGTAGTTCAGTTTCAGCATCTTTAAGTAGTGCAGCTAGGTTGGAAGTATCTTTTTCTAAGTGAAGACTAAATTCTTTTCTTTTGCCAAGCAGAGTGAGAATATCTTGGTATTTTTCTTCATATATTTTAAGCTCGGAGGCTTTTTTAGCTTTAGATAAGAATTTGAGTTTTTTTTCAAAGTCATATTTTTGAGCGTTAAGACTTTGTAAAATGTTTTTTTTAGTCTCTAAATATTTGAGCTTTCTATTATTTTCTTCACCCTTTAGAAGATCTGATTTAAGATTATCTATTTCAGCATTGATTTCTAAAAGTCTGCTATCAAGGAGAGTTTTTGTGTTAACATCATTATCTGTAATTAGTTTAAAGCGCTCCAAAATAGCAGCATAGTTTAGACTACCTGCTAGAATCATTTCCTTAAGTATATCATCATTATGGATAAATCTTTTGACTGCATTTTCTTTCGATTTTTGCGAATCTCCAATTTGAGAGCTTAAGATATTTGCTTTTTCTACAATTTGTTTTTGAATTTTTTCAAAAGTTTCGGTAGAAAATATTTTTCTAAATATAATTTCTTTTTCACGACTGTCAGCATTTAAAAGTTTTTTGAATTCACCCTGTGGAATCATTACAAGCTGCTTAAACTGAGCTGAGTTTATGCCTAAAATGTTTTCTATTTCATTACTTACATCGTTATATCCGGTTATAAGCTTGTTATCGGTTATATATTTCATTTCAGCATAAGCTGATTTTTTAGTGATACCTTCACCTCTAAGCTTAGGTCTTTCATATTGAGGGCAGCGCTTTACATAGTATTCCTTATCTCTTATGGAAAACCAAAGTTCTATTTCAGTGTCTACATCAGGTGGAGCAAAATCACTTCTTAATGACTTTCCATCTCGTTCGCTCCCGCTGGCACTTCCGTAGAGCGCAAAATTTATAGCGTCAAATATAGTTGTTTTTCCAGCACCGGTATTTCCTGAAATTACAAACATACGTTTATCACAAAGATAAGTTTCAAAATCTAATACCTGTTTTTCAGCATAGGGGCCAAAAGCTGATATTATAAGTTTTTGAAGTTTCATTAGAACTCACTCCCTTCTACGGCGGATATTATTTCTTTTATTATGTCGAGTTCATAATCAGCGCATTTTTCTCCAGTAATTTCTTCATAAAAATTTTCAAATAAGGAAAGCTTGGAGATGTTTTTTATATTTGAAATAGATCTTTCGGTGTTTTGAGAAGCTATATAGCGTTCTTTTCGTACTAGCTCCATAGCATTAGGATAAACGGCTCTAAGTTTAGCCATTGGATCTAACAGTTCACCTTTATCGGTAATAATGGCTTTTATATAGTCTTCTTTATTTTGATCACTGGTAGCATTTTTTAAAATGTTTTCTAAGGAATCTTCAAGAATTCTAAAGTTACGCTTTAGTTCAAATGGAATAAAATCAATTTTTAGATTTCCTTTTTCAAACAATTCTACTACGGTGATTCCTTTTTTTTGGTTAGCTTCAGAAAAAGAGTATTTTATAAGGGACCCACTATATCTTATTTTGTCACTGCTTACTTTTTGAGGGCCATGAAGGTGACCAAGAGCGGTATAATCAAAATGCTCAAACAAAGAAGCATTTATATGGTCTGTGCCACCGATTGATAACATTTTTTCAGATTCACTTGTCTCAAGTGAGATTTCATCTTCTCCGTTATTATTAATGCAGGTTATAAAACCATGAGCTATTGCAATATTACGCTGAGCTGTATCTATATCCATATTTGAAACTATTTTTTTCATAGAATCGTCAAAGGATTTTACATTTTCATCTTCAAATAAGTTTCTTATGACGGCAGGGTCTGAAAAAGGAATTGGATAAAAATTTACAGGACCCAAATTGTCCTGTAAAGTGATTTTATCTATATTAGGTTTTAATACCCCATTTATATAAAGTGAAGTTTGATAAAATAGCGAGCTTCCAAAGTCAATACGTTCGCTGCTATCATGATTTCCAGAAATTGCTATAATAGGAGTATTTAGCGTTTTTACGATTTTAAAAAACATCTGATTCAAAAGTTCAACGGCCTGTACTGGCGGAATAGAACGATCGTATAAATCGCCAGCCAGCAAGACTACATCAGGCTTTTCATTTTCAATGTGAACATAAAGCTGTTCTAAAACATAGGCTTGATCTTCAATCATAGAAAAATTATTTACTATTTTTCCAAGATGAAGGTCACTGAGGTGAAATATTTTCAAAACCTCACATCCTTTCAATAAATATTAACTGTGGTTTATAATTATATTAATTACAAATACTATAGCTAATACAAATGTTACTTTGTGTACCTGCTTTATTTTTCCTGTGAAAGTTTTTAGCAGTACATATGAAACTATACCAAATACTATTCCCTCTGAAATAGAGTATGCAAATGGCATCATTGTTATAGTAAGGAAAGCGGGGATAGATTCTGTAAAGTCAGAAAAGTCAATATCTTTTATAGGACTCATCATAAATAGTCCAACTATAACAAGGGCTGGAGCAGTTGCGGCACTTGGCACCATTAAAAATAATGGAGATAAGAAAAGGGCTAAGAAGAACAATATAGCTGAGGTAAGTGCAGTTAGACCAGTTCTTCCACCTTCTGCAACGCCAGACGCAGACTCGACATATGTGGTAACTGTAGAAGTTCCAATTAGTGCTCCAAATGTAGTTCCTATTGCATCTGCAAAAAGCGCTTGTTTTACATTTGGTACTTTTCCATTTTCATCAAGCATATTGGCTTTAGTAGATACTCCGATAAGAGTTCCTACAGTATCAAATAAGTCTACAAATAAGAAAGTAAACACTACAACAAGCATGTCTGTTGTAAACATATTTTCAAACTCAAATGATAAAAAGTTTGGACTAGCTGGGATACTAAATAATGATCCATCGGGGATAGTAGTTACTCCTAGAGGGATTCCAATTACAGTAGCAGCTACTATACCAAAGAATATAGCTCCAGTAACATTTCTTGCTAAAAGTATTCCTGTAATAATAATACCACAAATTGCTACGAGTGCCGAGCCCCCTAAAAGATTTCCTAAGCTTAAAAGTGTAGCTCCAGTATTATTAATTATACCAGCATTTGAAAATCCTATTATAGCTATGAAAAGCCCTATACCTACAGAAATAGATTTTTTAATATTATCTGGGATACAGTCTATTATAGCTTCACGTACATTGAAAAAAGTAAGAAATAAAAATATAATACCTTCTATAAATACAGCAGTTAAAGCAAACTGCCAAGAATATCCCATTTTAAGAACTACCGTGTAAGCAAAAAATGCATTAAGACCCATTCCAGGAGCAAGTACAAATGGAAGGTTAGCTACAAAGGCCATAAAAAGGGTAGCGATTACAGCAGATAGTGCAGTTGCTGTAAATACTGCTCCAGGATCCATACCTGCATCTGACAAAACAAGAGGATTAACAACAAGGATATAAGCCATAGTCATAAATGTTGTTAATCCTGCAAAAAATTCGGTTTTTACATCTGTATTATGAGATTTTAATTTAAATGTTTTTTCTAAAAAACTTGCGTTGCTTGTAGACATTAAAAATTTCCTCCGTTAAGTTCAAAAAAATTAAGTTCTTTTAGATTATACCATTTAAATTGCGAAAAAACTAGAATAATAATACAAAAAAACGAAAAAATGTTCATTTTATATAGAACTATAGAGTTGATTAATTGGAAATAGGACTATAATAAGACTTTAATAAGGCCAGTCTATAATTCCTCCAAAATCATAGACCTTAGTATATTCCATTGAAATAAGGGTTTCAGAAGCTGTTTTACTTCGATTTCCACTTCTGCAGTATACAGAAATTATTACCCTAAAGCTTTATTAGAAAATCATACTAAATATTTTAAAAAAGATGATATTTTTGTAATTATAAGTTTTTTGAGATATAATAGAGATATAATATAAATTTTATCTTTACGGGTATTTGACGTGGAAATGAATTTTTTGTAAGTAGATATCTGGAGGGAAGACATGGATTTAATTGATCAAAGTGTTGTAAATAAAGTTTACGGAAGAGGGGTTATAAAATCTCAAGATTCAAATTATGTGTATGTAGTTTTTAAAATAGGAGAAAAGAAATTTAAATATCCAGAAGCATTTGATGTGTTTTTAAAACTTGAAGATAAAGACCTTCAAACTGACCTAGAGCAGAGAATATTGAATTTAAAACTTAAAAATGAAACTTTAAAGATGATGAGAGATGGGGAACGTCAGAAAATTATTGAAAAGAATCAGATTGGAAAGAGTAAAATGAATTTAACTACATGCGTAAATATAGCATTTAAATTTGATAATTTTAATTATGAGCCACTTGAATATAATAAAGTAAAGATAGGTACGGTTAAAACAGGACTTAACAAAGGGAAACCAGTAAAGTTAAGCAGAATACAAAATGGAGGCCTTTGCATACTAACAACAAAACCTGTAGGGTTATCAGAAAAAGATAGGTGTGTATATGGGGCATTTTTAATAGAAAACAGCAGTAAAACTAAAAATACAAACGAAGGTTTTTTATATGCGGATTCACATCACAAGATAAGCCTAACACATATGGAATCAAATCAAATTAAATTTTGGGATTCAAGTGATAAAAAACCTTCATGGAGTTCAGGGTCTCATAGATATTTCGAAAATGAGCAAGCTGTAAAAATACTAAAAAAAATAATAGAGCTTAAAAAAGGAACAGAGGAAGAACTTTTAGCTAATGAAATATATAAAAGGTTCTGTGAGGAGATATAGAAGATTTAAAAGGACTCTAGGCGGATAATATTTTTTAAATTGAAAAGCAAAAAACAAAAAAAACTAGATTATCGAACACCTATGAAAAGTGTTAAAAATAATCTAGTTTTTTATTTTTAAACTATAATAAGTATAAACTTATGTTAAAACTAATATAGTTAAGGGTATGATTAATTATATAAGGTGAATTATAATGAATGCATTTGTACAATAGATGCTTAGAAAGGAGTTACTTTATGAAGCTAAGAATAACCTTAGGGGACATAACAAAATCTGAGGCAGAGGCAATAGTGAACGCAGCAAATACTACACTTCTTGGAGGTGGCGGAGTTGATGGAGCAATACATAAAGCTGCAGGCCCAAAACTTTTAGAGGAATGCAGAAAATTAAATGGATGTAAAACTGGAGAAGCAAAAATAACGAAAGGATATAATCTTAAAGCAAAGTATATAATTCATACTCCAGGGCCTATTTGGAGAGGCGGAGGAAATCACGAAGCAGAACTTTTAGAGGCTTGTTATAGAAATTCGTTAGATTTAGCGGAACAGTTTGGAATAAACCATATTGCATTTCCATCTATAAGTACAGGAGTGTATGCTTTTCCTGTGGAATTTGCGGCGAGAATAGCAATAAATACTATAGTAAAATATATGGGAGAAAAGCAAGTTGACGTGGTATGTTTTGACTCAAGGACTTTAGATACTTATAAAAAAATATTATTGGAGTTATCAGAAAGTAATGAAAGGCTAAATTGATATTATTTTAGGGAGGTAGACAGGTGGATAAGGTTATAAACGTAGGGCTTATAGGATATGGAATTTCAGGAAGAGTTTTTCATGCCCCAATAATAGACTCTGTTACAGGATTTAAGTTATATAAGGTTTGTGTAAATAATGAAGAAAACATAAAGCTTTTAAAAAGAAATTTTGACGACGTGATAGTGGTTTCAAATACAGATGATATAATATTTGATGAAAAAGTAGAGTTAGTGGTTATAGCTGTTCCAAATACTGCGCATTACAGTATAGCTAAACGAGCGCTTGAAAATGGAAAACATGTGATAATAGAAAAGCCATTCACAATAGATACAAAAGAGGCAGATGAACTTATTGAAATTTCACTAAAAAAAGAAAGAATGCTTACTGTATATCAAAATAGAAGGTGGGATAGTGATTTTAGAACTGTAAGAAAGCTTATTGATAGTGGAGTTTTAGGAACTATAGTAGAGTATGAAGCTCAATTTGATAGATTTAGAGCTAATTTAAAAGAAAATTCATGGAAGGAAATAGAAGGCCCTGGTTCAGGCTTGCTATATGACTTAGGTTCTCATCTTATAGATCAGGCACTTTGTCTTTTTGGAAATCCAAAAGAGGTATTTGCGGATTTAAGGATGCAAAGAGAAAATACTTCTATTGTTGATAATTTTGAGCTTATTTTAAATTATGATAAGCTTAAAGTTACACTTAAATCAGGAATGCTTGTAAGAGAATTAGGTCCAAAATTTATAGTAACAGGAACTAAAGGCTCGTTTATAAAGTATGGTATGGATATACAGGAAGAACATTTAAGAAGAGGGGAAGTACCCAAAAATGATGTGAATTGGGGAAAAGAACCAGAGATTATAAAAGGGAGTATATATACAGAATTTAATGGTATAAATTTTAACGGAAAGATAGAAAGTGAAAAGGGGGATTATAGGCTTTTTTACAAAAACATATATAGAAATATTTTAAATGGAGAAAAACTGGAAATTATGCCAATACAAGCAAGAGATACTATAAAAATAATAGAACTTTGTCAAAAGAGTAATGATGAAAGAAAGTGGATGAAATTGTAAAATTGATGTTAATGAGTTAGAATTTTAGAAATTTTGGGTATAAAATAAGTATAAAAACATTATGTTAGGCGGTGGTTTTATGCTCATAAATACAAGATATTCTACCATATATAATACTCAAAAAAGTCAAAGCATAAAGGCTATAAGTGAAAAGGAAGAGCAAAGGAATAGCGGGAAATATTTTAGTGCAAATTTTCAAGATTCTGCAGAAAAATATAAAAACTCAGAGAATAATATAAATAATACAAATAATAATTTGGTAACTAAGGACATAACTTCGGCCATAGAAAATATAAAGTTTTTTTCGGATGGAGATAAATCTAAAATGAAATTTGCAATAGAGGAACTTTATGAAGCCGAAAGTATAAGATATGCAATAAAAGAATCAAATTTTGTGGATCTTTCTGATGAAATAGAAGAAATTAAGAGTAATGAAAAAGAAGATGACACTTCAGCATATAAAGAATTTTCAGAGAGAGGAATCTGGTATGATTCAAATGATTTTGAAAAAAGTATGGCATATAGAGAAACTATAGAAGATAAAGTATTAGAATCAAATGTTATAAAACTAAAGCATAAAAAAGGAAATACTTTAACTAAAGAAAATTTTTTATCTGAGATTGAACAGGAAAGATTTGGATTCAACAATAGAAAAGTGATTTGAAAAGCTAGTGGATGGTAGCTGTTATCCCTAGCTTTTTTATGTGGTTATAAGATTACTTTATCGGGTAAAAATATTAAATATGATAAGTAAGGGGGGATTGTTTTGTTAGATTTACTGCTTCAAAAAACAGACAATAGATTAAAAGATATAGTAGATAGTGTTGGAGAAGTTTTTTGGTTAAGAGATTTATCGGATGATAGTATTATATATATGAATTCTGGATTTGAAAATTTATGGGGGATACCTTGTAAGAGTATATATGAAAATCAAGAAATTTTTTTTGAGCCCATACACAAGAAAGATATTAAATATGTACGTGATAACTATGAATCATTAAAAGATAAAGGTGGATTTGAGATAGAATATAGAATAAAAAATGCTGACGGTCATACAAAATGGATATATGATAGAGCATTTCCAGTATTAAATGAAGAAGGGAAACCAGTAAAGGTAGCAGGCATGGCTCTTGATATAACCAAGCAAAAGGAATTTGAATTTACACTAGAAATATTAATAAATATGGCTAAAACCTTTATAAATATACCGATTGAGGCATTGGATAGTGAAGTTAATAAAGCACTTGAGTTAATGGGAAAATTTGTAAATGCAGACAGAGCTTATATTTTTGATTATGATTTTCCTTCTGAAATATGTAAAAATACATTTGAGTGGTGCGAGGAAGGGATTTCACCAGAGATAGATAATTTACAAGAAGTACCACTTGAAATTATTCCCGTATGGATATCTTCTCACAAAAATAACAAAGAGATGTGTATAGAAGATGTATTTTCAATGCCAGAAGATAATGGGATAAGACAAATTCTTGAACCGCAGGGAGTTAAGAGTGTACTTACGCTACCGCTTATTGAAAATGGAGAGCTTTGGGGGTTTGTTGGATTTGATTCAGTAAAAGAAAGGCATCATTATGTAGAGAAAGAAAGAAATATACTAAGTGTATTTTGTGAACTTCTTGTAAATGTTAGATCTAGAGTAAATACATTAAACGAAATATCTAAGGCAAAAAAAGTTGCCGAAGAAGCAAGTAAGTCAAAATCCTTGTTTCTTGCGAATATGAGTCATGAGATAAGAACCCCACTTAATGGAGTTATAGGATTTTCTGATCTTTTAATGAACACAGATTTAAATCAAGTTCAGAGGCAGTATACAAGTGACATAAATAGCTCGGCTAAAGTTTTACTAAATACCATAAACGACATATTAGATTTTTCAAAAATAGAAGCTGGAAAGTTAGAATTAGAGATAGTTGAAACGGATATAATAGATTTGGTTTATGAATCTATAGATATTGTAAAATATGAAGCGAATCAAAAAGATATAGAACTTGTTTTAGATGTAACGTTATATAGTCCAAGAATAATAAAGACAGATCCTAAGCGTTTAAAACAGATTTTAATAAACTTACTTGGAAATGCTGTGAAATTTACTGATAAAGGGTATGTTAAACTCAGTATGGAGTATACAAATACTGATGAAAATATGGGTGAGTTTACTTTTTCGGTAAAAGATACAGGAATAGGAATATCTGAGGATGATAGAAAAAAACTATTTAAAGCTTTTTCTCAGGCAGATAGTTCTACAACTCGCAAATATGGAGGAACTGGATTAGGACTTATAATTTCAGATATGATTGCTAAAAAAATGGGAGGTAAAATATACCTTGATAGTGTAAAAGGAAATGGTAGTGAGTTTTATTTTAGCATTATAGCTGAACATAAAAGTTTTTATGAAGTAAGGTCAAAGTATAACCCTCAAAAAAAAGCAATTATAGTTGAACAAAATTTAGAAGCAGCTCTTGTAGTTCAAAAAATATTTAAATATGTAGGGATAGAGAGTAAAGTTTTTGAAAATGGAATAAGTGCGCTTAAAGAGATTCAAGAAGGAGAATATAATTTAGTTGTAGTTGATAAAAATATTCCATACATGAATGGTTTAGATATAGCTAGATATGTAAGGAAAGAGTTATGTAGAGCTAAAAAAGATATTTCCATATTGATATTGGGGAAAAGTATAGAGGAAAAAGACCGTATTTTTGAGGAACTTGAGTTAGAGTTTATTTCAAAACCTGTAAAATTTGACGAACTAATATATGTATTAAAATCAAATGGACTGTATAGTAAGTCAGAAGTATATAGTAGTAATAAAGCTGACGTAATAGAGTTAAATAAATTAAACTATATTACAAAGAAGATATTGATTGCGGAAGATGTAATTACTAATAGAACTTTGGTAAAGTCTATAGTAGAGACATATTTTCCTCGTGTGAAAATTTATGAATCTTGTGACGGAATAGAAACTCTAGAAATATTAGAAAAAGAAGGGGCTGAGAATATAGACCTAATCCTAATGGATATTCAAATGCCGAATATGGATGGTTTCGATACTACAATAAATATAAGAGAAACCTATACTAACTGTAAGTTGCCTATAGTTGCACTTACTGCAGGAGTTTTGAAAGAAGACAGAGAGAAAGCGTTTGAAGTAGGGATAGATGAGTTTCTTATGAAACCATTAGAAGTTAAAAAACTAGTTGATGTAATAAACAAATATTTAAAAAAATAATGTTAACTTTTTGATATGACAAATTTTAATTGATAATGATTATCTTTTATGATAAAATCTATCAAATAGCATATTTCTTTTTTAGAGGTATGCTATTTTGTTATTTATAGCTATTAATTACAGAAAAAGAAAGAGGAAATTTTTATACTATGGAGAAAAGATGGATTTATATTTTTTTAGGAATTATTATAATGATGTGCCTTGGGACAGTATATTCGTGGAGCGTTTTTAGAGTACCCGTAGAAGTTGAGTTTTTAGCAAACAGTTCTCAAAGTGGAATGCCTTATATGACTTCCCTAGCTTTTTATTCAGCATTCATGTGCTTGACTGGAAAATATCTAGACAAGTATAATCCAAGAAAAATATTGATTTTGGGACTTAGTTTAGTTTCCTTAGGCTGGATACTTTCATATTTTACAAAGCATATATATATGCTTACCTTAACTTATGGAGTAATAATTGGATCTGGAGTAGGAATAGCCTACGGGGTTCCTATGACGACAGCTTCTAAATGGTTTCCAGAAAAAAAGGGATTAGCGGTAGGACTTGTACTTGTTGGATTCGGGATGTCGCCACTTGTAACTGCACCGATTGCAAGATTTATAGTAGAACACTATGGCGTTATGAATACTTTCCTAATTCTAGGGGTTGCTTTTGGAATTATTGGACTTATACTTTCAATACCTATAAAATATCCTGATGATGAATTTACAGATTTAAAGGTGAAAAGTAAAGCAGGAACAAGTGATTTTGAAACAAAAGAAATGATTAGAAATTCCAACTTTAAGTGGTTATATTTAAGCTTTTTTATAGGAACTACTATAGGGCTTAAATTAGTAGGAATAACAGGGAATATAGGCTTAAAACTTATAGAGATGAGCTCTAAGGATGTAGCAGTATTTATTTCTATGTTTGCAATATTTAATGGGATTGGAAGACCATTTTTTGGCTGGTTTGTAGACAAATATTCTGTAAAGCATGCTATGTTTTTATCATATACTATGATACTTTTAGCATCGATAATAATGATTTTTGTTGGGACTGGAAATTCTATAATGTTTGGAATAGCATTTTCAATATTTTGGTTCAACTTAGGAGGATGGCTAGCAATTGCACCTTCAGCAACTATGAAACTTTATGGAACACATCACTATAGTCAAAATTATGGAGTAGTATTTACAGCTTATGGAATAGGTGCAGTAGTAGGAGTTTCACTATCAGGAATGCTTTTAAATATTTTTCCTGGGTATAGCTCGTTATTTTACTTTGTATTTGCGTTAAGTATATTAGGATTTATTGTAGCTGGAAGGTTAGATATCCAACTTGATAGAGAATAGTATATATGATAAACTAGTAAATGTGTTAAAAAATGACATTTAATAATTATTCATAAGAAAGGGATTTAAATGAAAAAATTAATTGTATTATGTATAATAGCAACCTTATTATTAACATTAATGACTGGCTGTGGAGATACAGCAAATGAAAATATTGAGAATGAAAAATTAAATATAGCCTTAGAAAATCCATTAACCTTAGATTTCATACAGACAAGTAGACATGATGATAGCGTAAATAAATTTTCTATGACTTATGATAAAACACCTCAAAATTCACTTGCAATAACAAATGCAATGATAGAGATGATGCTTTCCTTAGGACTTGAAAATGAAATGGCAGGAACCGCATATGCAGAAAATAATGTATTAGAATCATTAAAACCTTCATATGATAAGGTGCCAGTTATGAGCGAAACCTATCCATCAAAGGAAGAAATCTTAGCAAATAATGTAGATTTTATAATTGGCTGGGGTGGCGATTTTAATGACAAAGGCGTAGGAAGCCTTGAGTGGTTAAATGAAAAAGGTATAAAAGTTTATATTCCAAGAGCAGTAGAAGCAGATGCGACGGTAGATAGCATATATGAAGATTTTAGTAACTTAGGGAAAATATTTGGAGCTTCAGATAAAGCAGAGCAAGTAAATGCAAATATAAAACAAAAGCTTGAGGAAGTATCTCAAAAAACGGCACAGGTAGATAAAAAGGTAAAAGTTATGGGTTATGACTCAGCGAGTAATGGTGCAGTTGTAATTGGTAAAGGGATAAACAACGAGATAATAAATTTAGCGCAGGGCGAAAATATATTTTCAGACCAAGAAAAGGCCTATCCAGAAGTTTCTTGGGAAGAAATTGTTAAAAGGAATCCAGATGCTATAATTGTGCTAGAGTACTCAGTAAATACAGGTGGTCTTACATTTGAAGAAAAAGTAAAAGCGCTAAAGGAAAATTCAGCGCTTAAAAACGTAACTGCTATAAAGAATAATAACTTTATAAAGCTAGAGTTAGCGGAACTTTATCCAGGAGAAAGGACACCACTTACGGTAGAAAAGCTTGCGAAAAGCTTTTATCCAGAAAAATTTTAATAGGGGACTATTATGTTTAATATCATAAAAAAACAAAGCCTGCTGTCAAAACTTATAGTTTTGGCAGTAATTCTTTTTTTGGCAGTAATTTTTTCAGTAACACAAGGAAGCGTAAAAATTGATATCGATATAACCTACAAATCCTTGATAAATAGTATATTTGGGAAAAATTTATTTGAAGTATATTGGGACAGTAGTATAGATAGCATTATATATGAATTAAGACGGCCTAGAATTATATTAGCGTGTATAAGTGGGGCATCTCTTGCATTAGCAGGAGTGCTTATGCAGAGCCTGACAAGAAATTCTCTTGCAGATCCATATATATTAGGAATATCCTCTGGCGCATCGGCAGGAGCTACGCTAGCGATTGTATTTGGAGGGTTTTCTTTTTTTGGTTCGAATATGACAGTCGTAATAGGGGCATTTTTTGGGGCAGCTATAAGTTCGTTTTTAGTATTTTTCCTATCAGATGTATCAAAGAGTTTTTCTAAAACCAAGCTTGTTTTAACTGGAATAGCAGTATCTTCTATATTTGGAGCACTTACTACACTTGTGGTAACTTATGCCAAAAATGACAGTCTAGTTAAATCTGCTATTTTTTGGGTGGCAGGAAGTCTTTCGGGGGCAAATTATGCTCAAATAAAAATTGCATTAAGTATAATGCTTATCTGCATGCTTATAATTATTTATATTGGAAGAGATTTAGATTTATTTATACTTGGAGAAAATATAGCAAGAAACATGGGCATACACATAGAAAGAACTGTAGGGTTGGTTTTTGTTATTGCTACAGTTCTAACAGGAACCATAGTTTCTTTTATAGGAGTAGTAGGTTTTGTGGGGCTTTTGGTACCACATATAGCAAGGCAGTTTGTAGGGTCTTCACATAGGAAGGTTATACCTGTAAGTATGCTTATAGGCGCAATTTTAATGGTATTTACAGATACTCTAGGAAGAACTCTCATATCTCCACAGGAAATTCCACTAGGAGTTATAACTGCGCTTATTGGAGGGCCTTTTTTCTTATTCTTACTAAAACAGAGCTCATATAATTTTGGAGGAAAATAAATGCTAGAAATTAAAAATGTGAATTGCAGTATAGGAAACTGTGACATAGTAAAAGGAGTGAACCTTAAAGCTCATAAGGGTCAATTTATAGCACTTATAGGGCCAAATGGATGTGGAAAAACGACGCTTTTAAAAACTATATATAGAGAGTTAAAACCTAAGTCAGGCGTTATTTATATAAAGGGAGAGGAAATCTCAGGGATTTCAAATAAAGAATTATCAGGACTTTTGGCAAGCGTGGCGCAGGAGCATAATGTGGAATTTGACTTTACAGTCAAAGAGATTATAAATATGGGGCGATATTCTAAACTAGGGAGATTTGCGTTTTTGGGAGAAGAAGATGAACTGCTTGTAAGGAATGCTTTAGAAAAAGTGGGACTTATCAGTATGGAGGAGCGAAACTTTTTGAGTCTTTCGGGAGGCGAAAAGCAAAGAGTGATGATTGCGCTGGCCCTTGCTCAGAATCCAGAAATTATAGTACTAGATGAACCGACAAATCATTTGGACATAAAATATCAATTAGAAGTAATTCATATGCTTAGGCATTTAGATATAACAGTAGTTACTACGCTTCATGATATGAATATAGTGGGCACATACTCGGATTATATATATGCTATGAAAAACGGGAAGATAGTTGCAGAAGGTTCGGTTGAAGACGTTTTTACAGAAGCTTTTTTTGAAAAAGTATTTGAAATAGAGGCTTATGTATATAAAAATCCTAAAAATGGAAAAATAAATATAAGCTATCTACATTGCTGTAAATAATAAACTTTCTGTTAATTAATATAGAAGTTGAAGTGGAACGAATCTTTTTACATTTTTTGGAAAAGTTTAATTATATAAAATTAAATTTTAGGGGTATATATATTTTGGTATTGTTAAAAATTATATAATGTATATTTGGTTTTTTTGGAGGGGTGGATATGCAAATTTGTTGTACAAAGAAGCTTACTGCAGTTTCGGGGGTGGATGTAGATAAAGATTATAGTGAGGAAAATGATTTTTATATATGGAGTGCAAATATTGTAAGTGTAGATTTTAGGAAATTACTGGTAGCGGTTAATGATAGGACTCATTTTGGATTTGTAAAATATGGAATAGAAATTGAAGAGTTTAAGAATCTTGAAAGCTATATAGAATCTGGAATAAGAAAGGCTTTTAAAGATGAGAATATAGATGATGAAGTAATTGAAAGATATTTTAAAAAAGCAGGGGATTTAGTGTTTTCATGGACTAAAGGCCCTGTACATGTATCTAGATTAAATAGAGTTGTACTTAGAGCAGAATCTTTCGCAAAACATTTAGATAGAGGTAGCATATTTCAGCCTAAAATTACTAAACTTATAAATGGACATTTTGATACATATGGAGAAACTGAAATACCATATCAGAATCTACTTAGAGCCTTTAAGGATTTAGAATAACAATAAATAATAATAATGATAAGCAAAAACTTTTGGATTTTTTTACAGAAAATTCGAAAGTTTTTGTTTTTTGTGGGTAAAAGTAATTAACATGAAGTCAAAGAGGTGTTATATGAGAATAAATTTATATATCATTTTCAGCATTATATTAGGACTAAGCATTCCGAGCATAAGTTATAAAATAATTGAATATAAGTGTTCAAAGTTAAATTTAGAAGTGCCAAAAGTATTTTCTAAAGCAATATATATTTATATTGGATTGATAATGAGTTTTTTAGGATTCATTGTAGGGGTATTGGGACTGAAAATCAATATTAGCATTTTGGCACTTGTATTAATTGGGATTTCACTTAGCATCACACTGATTGATATAAAGCTTAATATAATACCAAATGAAATGGTACTTACTATGTTTTTTCTAGGGATTATATATAGATTTTTTTTAGGAGGCTTGAGCAGTATAATTAATTCATTTGTAGGGGCTGTTATAATGACTTTGTTTTTTGGGATAAGCATGATAATTTTTGGAACTTCAAAACTGGGGGCAGGAGATATAAAGCTTGCTACAGTATCAGGGTTTATAGCTTCTTTTGAGTATTTACCCACATTGCTTTTTATGATGGCACTTTCAATCGCTATTGTGTGCAGCATTGGACTGCTTATCAAAAAACTAAAACGTACAGATATGATTCCGTTTGCTGGGTTTATAATTTTTGGAATGGATATTGCGCTATTACAAGGTTTAATCTTTCTATAAAAACAAAGGGGGTGTTTTAATTGATTGAGTTTATTAGATTTTTAAAAGTAACGGAGAAAGGTCAGGGGATGGTGGAATATGGGATAATTGTAGCGCTAGTAGTTGTAATTGCGGTTGCGGTATTTGCTCAAGGGGGAGCTCTAGGAAGCGCAATAACAGGAGTTTTTACAAGGCTGGGAATATCTATAGGAGGAGTATCGCCTTAACTTTGTTGTAGTTTTAATCAAAGGGTTTAATTAGTTGTTATATCTATACTCTGATTTAGTCCATAATATTTTTATAAGTAACCGTTAAGTATGGCAGTCCATGGGTATAATATATATATAGTAAAGCTTATTATTGATTTGCTTAGGTAGGAGGTGCCTATTATGAGGATCTTTCTAAATTGGCTCAGAGCAAATGAGCGTGGTCAAGGTATGGTAGAATATGGAATTATCGTAGCCCTAGTAGTAGTAATTGCGGTAGCAGTATTTGCGCAAGGGGGAACATTAGGAAGCGCTGTAAGTGGATTATTCACTAGACTTGCAACTGCTATAGGTGGAGCGACTCCTTAGGACAGACGAGACGGACGGAATTTCCGTCCTTTTTTACATAAAGGAGGTGGGGGCAGTGTCAAATCTAAAGCTAGAAAAAGGGCAATCAATGGTAGAGTTTGCAATAGCACTTATGTTTTTAGTTATGTTTTTAATAGGAATTATGGAATTTAGTTGGCTTATGGGAAATAAATTGCTTGCCACCCATGCTTCAAGAGAAGGGGCTAGATATGCCTCTGTGCATACTGGAGACAGCGATTTAACTGCGAATACGGTGCTTATAGTAGAAGAGGCGCTTGTAATTGATGCAAAGTCTTTTCCAGGATATGCAATAACTCTAACTCCTAAATCTGACGCTTCACTTGGCGATAGAATTGAAGTTTCAATATCATATAGTGTGCCTCATTTGACTGGGTTAATACCCTCTGCAGTTGTAGCAAATCCATTTCCAATTAATGCTAAAACTACTATGAAAAGTGAATAAGTAAAAAATTAAATGGGGGGAGTAAGATGAAAAATGGTTACCGTATCTTTTTTAAAAATGAAAAGGGTTCAATATCAGTATTTATTGCAATTTCATTTGTAGTTATATTGGGGTTATCTGCACTCGTGTTTGATTTTGGATGCGCGTATATAAATGCAAATGAACTTCAAAATTCTGCAGATTCAGCAGCACTTGCTTGCGCTCAAGAGCTTCCGCTTGATGAGGATTCACTTTGGAATAGCGAAATAGTGCCAGTAGCACAGGGGTATATGGATGAGAATGATTCTCAGAGCTTTACTATAAATCCAGTAAGAAATGATAATAACCTCATAGTAGGGGTAGAGGTTATCGCATCTAGAGAGCTAAGTGTACCACTAATAGATATTTTTGGAAGTGGGAATTTATCGGTTCAGCGAAGAGCCGTAGCAAGAGTATTTACCTTAAATGAGGCAAATGGGCTGGTTCCAATTGGGATAAATCAAGATGTACTTGATGCAGAAGGTTTTGATGGTTCTATAGCACTTGATATAGACCCAAGTGATGAGGCTTCAGTAAAATATGGATGGTTATTTTTTGACAAGATTTATGATGGTAATAATAATGCTAATAGCAAATTGAATAATTGGATGGATGAGGGGTATCAAGACACGGTATCAGTAGGAGATGAGCTTCCATGGACTGATGGAACAAGAGCTTCAACTGTAATTGCATATAATGATTTGATTGGAAAAGAAGTGTTAGCCCCTATATATGAAGTAATAAGATTTAATGATGGGGGAAAGAAAGAGGATACTGGAATTGTTAGAATAACAGGTTTTGTTATGATAAAGATAGAGCCCTATACTCCAGATGGAAGTAAAAATAAAACTATGAGAGCTACCTTTATAAGACATGCAAATATAAGCAATACCTCAGCTGGTGGAGATGATATGGCAGATTATAGGGTAGGTGGAATTAGGCTGATAAGTTGAGCAAGAGTTTTTAAATAGATAGGGGGAGGGGAGTTTGAGATTTATTTTTAAAGAAAACGGCCTAATAACTATATTTGTAGCAATTGCACTAGTGATATTATTTGCGTTTTCAGCGATAGTGCTTGATTTTGGAGTATCTTATATAAAATCCAATGAACTTCAAAATGCAGCTGATGCGGCGGCGCTAGTAGGCGCTAAAAAACTTCCGCTTGATGACGATAATACTTTTAATACTGATGTCAAGCAACTTGCGGAAAATTATGTAATAGAAAATGGAGTTTTAGATTCAGAGGTAGTCCCTGTATTTGATAGCAATAATAAGATATCAGGGATTAGAGTATTAGCATCTGAGGAGGCTCCAGCCGATCTTGTAAATATTTTACTTGGAAATGCAGAGCTAAATATAAAAAAAAAATCTAAGTCAAAAGTATTTCAGCTAAAAAGTGGAGTAGGACTTGTGCCAATAGGGGTAAATAAAGATGTATTTGAAGCAGAAGGGTTTGATGGAAGTATAGTGCTGGATATAGACCCCAGTGAACTTAATGGCGTAAAATACGGCTGGATGTTTTTTGACAAAGTGTATGGAATTGATAAAAATTCCAATGATAAGCTTAAAAGTTGGATGCTATCAGGTTATGATAAAGCTATTTCATTAGGAGATGAGATGCCATGGACCAATGGAAGTCGTTCGTCTACAGTGCTTGAATATAACAATCTTATAGGTAGGGAGATTATGGCTCCGATATATGAAGTAATAGATTTTCAAGATGGTCAAAATCCTAAAGAAGATATAGCTAATGTTAGAATTGTAGGGTTTGTATTTCTAAGAGTAGAAGATTTTAAGCCAGGAGGTACGAGTAACAAAACTATGAAAGCAACGTTTATAAAATATAAGAATATTGAAGGAGAGACTTCAGAAAATGACACTATAGAAGAATATAGAGTATATTCTTCAAAGCTTGTAGAATAGGGGGGAGCAATTTTGAAAAAAATTCAAATTATCGCAATACTGGCGGCTTTATTTACTGCAATTACAGTATATTTTTTTCTAGGAAGTCTAAAGGAAGCTTCAAAAGTACCAATGGTTCCAGTTGTAGTAAGCAGTATGGAAATAAAGGAGAATACAGAGATAAAATCGGATATGGTTAAAATTATAAATATAGCAGAAAGTGCAGTTACGCCAAATGCAGTTACAAAACTTGAAGAAGTAGTTGGAAATATTGCTACACGAGATATTTACACTGGGGAGCAGATAATATTACAAGAGGTTGCAAAACCAGGAGAATCGAAACAAAAACTTTCATATATGATTGAAGCTGGAAAGAGGGCTGTATCTGTAAAGGTGGATGAAGTAAGTGGGATTTCGGGACTTATAGAGCCAGGTAATAAAGTCGATGTAGTAGTTGTTTATGACGAGAGTTCAACTTCAGAAATAATTCTTCAAGATATTGTTGTATTGTCAACTGGTATGAAGTTAGAAACGGAAGAAAGCGCTAAGTCACAAGCTTATGAAACTGTTACATTATCTCTTGATACAAATCAAATTTTAAAACTAAGAGTAGCTGAAGCTAAGGGTGAGATTACAATGGCACTGATGTCTTATTTGGAAAACTAATAGCATCTAATGGGAATCGTGGGGGTGATTTATTTTGGAAATAAATACTATAATTATAAGTAAATTAGACGAAAGAAGAGAATTTTTAAAAAAACTATTAGAAGAAACGGATATAAAAGTAATATCAGATATAAGAGGTGGAACGGCAGCACTAGATAGAATCGAAAATATAAGCCCAGAACTTGTAATAATGACTTTTGATGAACATGATACAGATGTGCTTAATATTGCAGAGCGAATATATTTGGGGAGACCACAGTGTATAATAATATTTCTAGTGGATAGAATGAGTACAGATATACTGCAAAAAGCTATGTCTGCTGGGGTTAGAAATGTAACTATATTTCCGGAAAATGGATATGATTTTTCGGAGTGGCTAAAGACAATTTATAACAACGAGAAGATGAGAAGTAAATCTATGGTTGAAATGAAGAGTATTAGCTGGATGTCTAAAGTTATAACTGTATTTGGAGCAAAGGGAGGGATTGGAAAGACTACTATAGCTGTTAATTTAGCAGCTAAGCTTGCAGAAAATAATAAAAAGGTTGCATTATTAGATTTTGATATAGAGTTTGGCGAAATAAGTGTATATCTAAATTTGGATGTTAAAGATACCCTTGCAGAGCTTATTACTGAAAAATCTGAGTTTGATATTGATACCATAAGAAGTTATATGAATTTTCATTCTTCTGGAGTTCATGTACTTTGTGCACCCAAAAGTCCAGAATATAGTGAAGGAATAAACGCCAATCAGATAGAAAAACTTATGAATATATTAAGAACCTATTATGACTATGTAATAATAGATACTCCGGCATCCTTTAATGATATAACGCTAACTGCAATTGAAGGTTCGGTTATGGTAGTTTTTGTTACAGGTTTTGATATATCTATATTAAGAAATTCAAAGCTTAGTATGAATCTTTTAGAAGGCCTTCAACAAAAAGAAAAAATCAAGATAGTGGTAAATCGTGATGTAGAGGGATATATAACAGCTAAGGATGTAGAAAGAATACTTGGGAAAAATATATGGTGTAGGATTCCAAGTGATTACAATACTGCGGTTAGTGCGCTTAATAAAGGAATTCCAATTGTAATTGGCTCACCTAAAACGAGAATAAGTTTTGCACTTGATGAACTTGCAAAATTAGTACTTGGAGAATTTGAACATACCTACCAAACTCAAAAAAAATCAGAAGAATCTTCAAAACACAATTTTTTTGATAAACTTAGGAGGACAAAATAATGAGCTTATTAGAACGTTTAGAAAGACAAAAGCGTGATGGATTGGGAGATGAAGTTAAAAAAAAGTTAGAAAAAGAATCTTATACACCTGAAGCGGTAGATCCTAACTTTATTATAAAAACTAAAATTCATAGAGAAATAATAGAAATAATGAATAAAAAAGCACTAAATGATAGTAGTATAATCGAAAATAAACAGGAGCTAATGAACATAATAGAAGATTTAGTAGAAAAAGAAAATATAGGGATGCCAAGAGCTGAACGTGTAATTTTAATAAGAGATATTTATGATGAAGTTGCAGGTCTTGGACCGTTAGAACCACTTTTAGCAGATCCTGAAATAACAGAAATAATGGTAAATGGGCCTAAATTAGTATATGTTGAAAAAAAAGGGAAAATAACTGAAAGTAATGTTAAGTTTAGGGATGACAGTCATGTTATGCATATAATAAATAGGATTGTATCTCCTATAGGAAGAAGAGTTGATGAGGCAAGCCCTATGGTGGATGCTAGACTAAAGGATGGGTCGAGGGTAAATGCAGTAATTCCTCCTATCTCGCTTATTGGACCAACTATAACTATAAGAAAATTTTCAAAAGACCCAATAACTGCTAAAAATTTACTTCAGTTTGGAACCATAAATGGAGCGATGATATCTTTTTTGGAAGCTTGTGTAAGAGGAAGACTTAATATAATGGTTTCAGGAGGTACTGGCAGTGGTAAAACCACATTTTTAAATGTACTTTCTGGATTTATTCCAGAAAATGAGAGAATAGTTACCATAGAAGACGCGGCAGAGCTTCAGTTAAAGCAAAGGCATGTAATAACACTAGAGAGTAGACCTGCAAATATTGAAGGTGCAGGAAGTGTAACTATAAGAGATTTAGTTAAAAATTCACTTCGTATGAGACCTGATAGAATAATAATTGGTGAGGTAAGAACGGGAGAAGCTCTAGATATGTTACAGGCTATGAATACAGGTCATGACGGATCAATTTCTACAGGCCATGCTAACTCGCCAAGAGAACTTATGTCAAGATTAGAAACAATGGTATTAATGGCAGGAATGGAGCTTCCGATAAAAGCAATAAGAGAGCAGATAAGCTCGGCTGTGGACCTTGTTATACATCAAGAAAGACTTAGAGATGGAAGTCGTAAAATAGTAAGTATCACAGAGGTTGTTGGTATGGAAGGGGATGTAATAACCTTACAAGATATATTTACCTATAAGCAAACAGGACTAGATCCACAAGGTAATATAAAAGGTTCATTTAAAGCGACAGGTGTAGTTCCAAGTTTTTTATGGAAACTCACAAGTAATGGGATTATGGTTAAAGATGATTGGTTTACCAATTAAGGGGGAGTAATATGGAATTACTTTTTATACTTTCGGTGGGAGTATTTTCATACAGCGTGTGTTATCTTATACTTTACATCTTAAAATTTGATAAAATCATTGTCTCGCAAAGAGTTAATAAACTTATTTCAAAAAGTAAAACAGATGAAGCTTATGAAAAAGATAGTAAGCGTATAACTATAAATTTAGAAAGTAAAAATAAACACTTTGCAAGTGAAAAGCTTAAGGAAGAGTTGCAGTCTGCTGGAATAATAATGAGGCCTGAAGAGTTTTTGATTGCTTGGCTTGGAATAGCAGTACTTCCAATGGCAATTGTTTTTATTATTTCGAAAAATATAATGATAGCTATTATAATAGCAGCAAT